>NZ_JARDAN010000020.1:0-93004 GCF_040560085.1 Paenarthrobacter sp. CC6
CCCCACCCCACATCGACCCCCACCAAACACCCCGACGCAACCACCACCACACACCACCCAAAACATGACACCGGGCGAAGCAGACACGTCTCAGCTAGGCAGAAACCCTGACCGGCGCACCCGTCTCCAGGGACTCCTGTGCTGCATCCGCCACCTTGGAAGCAGCCACAGCGTCCTCCGGCGTGCAGGGATTCTTCCGCTGCCCGCGCACCAGTTCAACAAACGCAGCCATCTCCGAGCGATAAGCCTGATCAAACCGCTCCGCAAAAGTCAGATGAGGGGCGCCCGTGGGAAACGCGACGCCGGGTTCGGCGGACCGCATGGCCATGTGCTCGTCCATCCCAACCAGGACGGAGCCATTGGAGCCTTGGAGTTCCAGCCGGACATCATGGCCGGCCCCGTTGTAACGGCTGGCCGAGACCGTGCCTACCGTGCCGTCGTCGAACGTCACCACCGCCAAGGCAGTGTCGACGTCGCCAACCTCACCAATTGCCGGATCGCCGTTGTTGGAGCCTTTGGCATAGACCTCCACGATTTCCTTGCCGGTGAGCCAGCGGAGGATGTCGAAGTCGTGGACGGAGCAGTCCCGGAACAAGCCACCCGAGGTGGCGAGGAACTGGACCGGCGGCGGGGTCATGTCGCAGGTGACTGCCCGAAGCGAATGGATCCAGCCAAGCTCTCCGGCTTCGTAGGCCCGTTTTGCCTCGAGGTAACCCGCATCGAAACGACGCTGGTGCCCGATCTGCACCACGCCGTTCTTCTCCCGGATATAGTCCAGGACCAGGAGGGATTCCGGAACGTTCACGCCCACAGGCTTTTCGCAGAACACAGGGATCCCGGCATCGACACCGGCACGGATGAGCTCCGGGTGGGTTGCCGTGCCTGTGGCTATGACCAGACCGTCCACCGCGGAGGCAATCAATTCCTCCACAGAGCCCAGGAAGTCGGCGCCGACAGAGCCGGCCACCGCGCGCGCATGCTCCTCCGCGACGTCTGTCAGCTTCAGTCGTACCTTCACACCGTCCTGCGCCATGGTGCCGTTCAGCGCGCTGATGTTATTCGCATGCATCACACCGATCCGGCCAACACCTACCAGTCCGAGGGTCACTTCGTTCGTCATGTTCTGTCTCCGTCACTGCAGCAGAAAGCGGTCTCGGGGCGAGAATCCTGAAGCGAGACTAGACCTTGTTAGTTTGTCCTGTCAAACTTTTTGATTCAATGACTCCTCCAGTGCAGCATCCGCATCCAACAGGACCTTCGCCGCCACTTCGAGCCCTTCGATGCGCCCCAGGGACACGTCTTCATGCTCGATGTTCACCAGCATGTCCGGGTCCACGTCATGCAGCGCCCGGAGGAATTCGGTCCAAAAGGCGGTGTCGTGCCCACGACCCAGGGCAACGAAGTCCCACGCCGAGTTCTTGGGCCACTCATTGGCCCACTCATCGCCGCCAAGGTTGGTGCGATTCTCGTCGGCTGAGAGTCTGCGGAAGCTGTTGTCCAGCACACCGTAGAGCGCGGCATTTTCCGGGTTGACGCGCACGTCCTTAGCTGCCGCCTGGAACACCAACGGGCCAAGCTCCCGGACCACGGCCACCGGATCCATCTGCTGCCAGAACAGGTGGGAAGCGTCGAGCTCCACGCCCACATGGGTGGCGCCGGTGAGCTCGATCAGCTTGTAGACGTCGGCGGTGTTGAACACGATGTTCTGCGGATGCAGCTCCAAAGCCACCTTGACACCGTGATCGGCAGCGAGGCGATCGGTTTCCTTCCAGAAATCCGCAGCCACGCCCCATTGGTAATCCAGCACATCCAGTGCTGCCGAGTTCCAGGCGTTAACCACCCAATTGACGGTACTCGCGCCAGGCTCACCACCGGGAAGGCCGGACATGGTGACCACCCGGTTCTGGCCCAGGCGGCTCGCCAAACGGATCGAGCGCCGAATGTCCTCCGCGTGCTTTTCACCGATCTCGCGTTTGGGGTGCAGGGGGTTGCCGTTGCAGTTCAAGCCTGCAATGGACACGCCAGTGCCCTCGAAGACCGCGAGGTAGTCATCACGGGCTGCGTCGCTTTCCAGAATCTGGTCAAAGGTAGGCACGTGCACAGCGGGCAGGAAGCCGCCCGTGTTGATCTCGATCCCCGTGAGCCCAAGGTCGGCAATGACTTTCAGCGCTTCGGGCAGGGGGCGGTCGTGAAGGATCGCGTTGTAGACGCCGAGCTTCATAGCGTGATCTTCTTTCCGTTGTTGAGAGCGGAGTCGGTGACGGCGCCAAGGAGCTCCATATTGCGGACACCTTCATCGAACGTTGCACAGCGCGGCAGGGAGGACTCCGCGCTGAGGCCGGCAACCTCTTCCAGGAAAGCCCGCGCCTGGTAGCCGAACGCGTCGTTCTGGCCGAAACCAACCTCGGGCGCATCCATGGCAAGGCCTCCGGCGATGTAGGGGTGGCCCGGGCCAAGGATGACTTGGCGGTAGCCGTTCTCATTCCCGGATCCATCGTTCAGGAACAACTGAATCTCTGAAGGCCTGCGCTGGTCGAACTTGGCTGCGCCATTCTCGCAAAAGACTTCAAATTGCAGGCTGTTGGCGTGGCCTGCCGCCACACGTGAGACTTCGAAGCTGCCGGCACCGTTGGTGAACTCAGCGTTGAAAGCGGCGTAGTCGTCATTCTCCACGGCTTCAAATACGTCACTGACGGCAACATGGTCATGGCCCATCACGGCGCTGAGCGGCAGGGGACGCTTGTCGATCGCCGTCGTCAGTCGTCCGCCGCTGATGGATTTGATGTCGCCACAGAGGAATTCGGAGACGTATGTCAGGTGGCTTCCGACGTCGGCCAGCGCACCTGATCCGGGCCCGCCCTTGTAGCGCCAGCTCATGGGCGCGGCGGGGCTGAAGCCGTAATCCGTCCAGTATCGGCCACTGAAGTGGAGCACATTGCCAAGCGTTCCATTGCGGATCAGGTCGCGAATGTAGGCAATGCCAGGGGTGCGGCGGAAGGTGAAACCGATGCGGGCAAGGGTTCCGCGGGCTTCCGCTGCCCGGGCGGCGGAAGCCATGGCCCGTGCGTCGTCCAAGGTATCGCTGAGCGGCTTTTCGCATAGGACATGCTTGCCGGCGGCCAACAACCCTTCGACCACTTCGCGGTGCAGGGAGTTGGCGATGACCACGCTGACCACATCGATGTCGTCAGCTTCGGCGATGGCCTGCCAGGAGGTGTCGTTGCGCTCGTACCCGAAACGGCGTGCTGCCAGTGAGCCGAATTCAGCATTGACGTCGCCGATCGAGACGAGGCGGACCGGTGGCAGCACCGGGCTGTAGAGGGCAGATGCGGTCCGGTAAGCGGCAGCGTGGGCCTTGCCGGCCATGCCCGCACCGATGACGGCGACGCCGAGGCTTTCAGCCATGATTTCTCCTTCGAAATTTCGCCTGCGCCCGAGGCGCTTTACGGCATTTTGTAGCGCTACAATTTTTACGCTGGATCTGATCGTAACTATGTCTATATGTCCTGTCAATCATTAACCGACTATCCTCGAAGACAGAACGAAAGGCATCCAGGAATCCCGTGACAAGCCCCGGAACACAGAACAGTCCCCTGGCCCGTCGGCCAACGCTCTACGACGTCGCTACCCAGGCGGGAGTCTCGCCGTCGTTGGTTTCCTTGTTCCTCAAGGATCCCGCACGCATCAGCGAAAAGCGCCGGGGCGCTGTGCAGAAGGCCATCTCGGAGCTCGGCTACCGGCCCAGCCGGGCCGCCACCACCCTGGCGAGCAGCAAGACCAAGAGCATCGGCCTGGTCATCGACGACTACCGGAACCTTTGGTTCGTGGATCTTCTCCGCGGCATGGAGTCCGTCCTTTCCGATCTCGGCTACCAAGTGATGCTCGCGGACTCCAGGCCAGGCGAGAACCGCATCAAGGAAGCCACCGACGGCCTGCTTGCCATGCATGTCGACGCCCTGGCACTCGCGGCCGAGCCCAGCGAAGCCATGTTGTCCGGAACCTGGGTTCCCACCGTGGTGGCAGGCTGGCGCAAAGGCATCCCGGAAGGCGCGGACCTGATCACCAACGACGACGACACCGGCGGCCGCCTGGCCGCCAACCATCTGCTGGAACTGGGCCACGTCCGCATCGGTCACCTCTCAGGTTCCGACGGCGCCTCCGCACACCGGCGGGCCGGTTTCCTGCGCGCTGTGGAGACTGCCGGCGTCGGGCCTGTCGTCAGTGAGTCCGTCGGCACGTCGGAGGAAGACGGCTACGCTGCGACCGTGTGGCTCCTGGAGCACCACCCGGACACCACCGCAGTCTTCGCAGCCAACGACACCATGGCGCTGGGCGCCTTCGCCGCCCTCAAGGCCCGTGGCTTGTCCGTGCCGGATGATGTTTCGGTGATTGGCTACGACAACTCCCCCTTGGCGAAGTCGCGCTACCTGGACCTGACCTCCATCGACAACCGGAGCGATCTGGTCGGAGTGGACACCGCCCGCAGACTGCTCGCACGGATCGAGGACCCCGCGCTCCTCCCCGAGCGGAAGCTTATTGAACCCGCCCTGGTACTGCGCGGCACAACGTCCACGCGCTGAGGCCCTGCTGCTGAAATAACTCTGCCCGGAACCGTTGCAGGCTCCGGGCAGAATTCCATGAAGGGCTGCCTAGTGGCGCTTGGGGGCGGCCTCCGTCGTGGCCTCGGCGACATCCGCTACCTCGGCTTTGACTTCCTCGAGCGCCGCGGAGTGTCCGCCAAGCTGCTCCAGCTCATGGGCCAGCTCAGCCAACTCCGCGCCACCAGCCATCTGGGCTGTCAGTTCATCCAGGGTGATGTCCTTCTTGTCGTAATAGCCGATCGACTTGCCGCGCTTGAGCAGCAGGAACCGGTCACCGACGGGGAAGGCGTGGTGCGGGTTGTGGGTGATGAAGATGACGCCCAGGCCCCGGTCGCGCGCCTGCAGGATGTAGCGAAGTACGACGCCGGATTGCTTGACTCCCAGCGCTGCTGTCGGTTCGTCCAGGATCAGGACTTTGGCGCCGAAGTACACAGCACGGGCAATTGCCACACACTGGCGCTCACCACCGGAAAGCTGGCCGATGGGCTGCTCGACATCGCGCAGGTCGATGCCCATGTCGGCGAGCTCCTTCCTGGTGATGTCCTTCATCTTCTGGACATCCATGCTCTTGAACGGACCGAAACCGCTGGTGAGTTCAGAGCCGAGGAAGAAGTTACGCCAGATGGGCATCAGCGGGACCACGGCGAGGTCCTGGTAGACGGTGGCGATGCCGGCGTCGAGGGCGTCACGGGGTGAGTTGAACTTCCGCTCGTCACCCATCACCTGAAGTGTGCCCTCGTCGTGCTGGTGCAAACCAGCGATGATCTTGATCAGCGTGGACTTGCCGGCGCCGTTGTCGCCCAGGACGCAGGTGACGCGGCCGTTGTCCACGGCCATGGTGACATCGCGCAGGGCGATGATGTTGCCGTAGTGCTTGCCTATGCCATCGAGTGAGAGCAGGTGCACCGGTGTGTGCGTCAAAGGGTCCTTCTCGTCTTTCAGCAGGGTTTGCTGGTCAATCTGTTGTGCGTTCATGGTTCCGGCCCCTTACTTCAGCTCTGCCCGGCGTTTGACGATGAGGTTGACGATGGTTGCCAGCAGGAGCATCAAGCCAAGGAAGAACTTGAACCAGTCCGGATTCCATTGTGCGTACACGATGCCCTTGTTGGCCATGCCAAAGATGAAGGCACCGATGGCGCCGCCCACTGCTGAGCCGTAGCCGCCGGTGAGGAGGCAGCCACCAATGACTGCGGCGATGATGTAGAGGAACTCGTTGCCGACACCTTCACCGGACTGCACGGCGTCGAAGGCGAAAAGGTTGTGCATGCCCAGGATCCAGCCGCAGAAACCCACAGCCATGAAGAGGCCGATCTTGGTCTTGGTCACAGGGACACCTACGGCCCGGGCAGCATTGGCGTCGCCGCCCACTGCGAAGATCCAGTTGCCGACCTTCGTGCGCAGGAGTACCCAGGATGCGATCAGGACAAGGACGATCCAGAAGAAGACGGTGATCTTCACTTCCACTCCGCCAATGCTGACGGAGGACGCAAAAACCGCACGTGCTGATTCGAAGCCGTCAAGCTTGGAGATGGACGGGGAGGAAACACTGCCGCCGATCAGGCGGGTCAGCGCCAGGTTGAGGCCGGTGAGCATCAGGAACGTGGCCAGGGTGACGATGAAGCTTGGCAGCTTGGTCTTGACGAGGATCCAGCCGTTGATGAATCCGATGCCCAGCGAGACCACCAGGGCCAAGCCCACACCAACCCAGGCGTTCAACGAGAAGTTCCAGCTGAACAGCGAGGCGGTCAGCGCTGACGAGATCACGGCCACGCCGGTGGAAAGGTCGAACTCGCCACCGATCATCAGCAGCGACACGCCCACGGCCATGATGCCGATGGTCGAAGAACCGTAAAGGACGGTGGCGAGGGCGTTCGGTTGGGTGAACGTCTGTGACACCGAGGCGAAGAAGATAAAGAGGACCACGGCACCAACGAGGGCACCAACCTCGGGCCTGGCGAGGAATTTCTGGAAGGGGTTGCGGCGGCCGACCCGTTCATCACCAGGCGATGTCGCCGGCGGCAGGGTTGCTGTGTTTGCCATGGGAGTGACTCCTTGTTGTCCAGGCTGCGCGGCGGTTGCCCGCCGCGCAGCCTGATGCCGGGATCTAGCGGACGCCCTGCTGGGCGAATTTGAGGACGTCGGAAGCGTTGGACTTGTCCACGATGGTTGGTCCAGTCAAGACCGGCTGGCCGCCACCGATCTTGAAGCCGCCGCGCTTTGCCTGCCACAGGGAATCCACGGACATGTAGCCCTGGAGCCACGGCTGCTGGTCAACAGTGAAAATGACTGCTCCGTCAACGATCTTCTGGGCGAGGTCGGCGTTGAGGTCGAAGCTGGCCACCTTGGACGAGCTTCCAGCGTCAGTAACAGACTTGAGCAGGGTCAGCGTGATCGGGGCACCGAGCCCGATGATTACATCCGCGTCCTTGGCCGCCTGGAGTTTGGCAGTGGCCGTGGACTGGACGGCTGTCATGTCCTTGCCGTCAACATAGAGGATCTCCGTTGCGGGAACCTTGGCCTTGACGCCGGCGCAACGGGCTTCCAAACCTACGTGGCCCTGCTGCTGGATGACGCAGACCGGGTGCTTGTAACCTTCGGCTGCGAGCCTGGTGCCGACGGCCTCGCCGGCCAGTTGCTCGTTGGAACCGAAGTGGGTGAAGGCGCCGAGCTGGGCCGAGACGGATTCGCCGGCATTGAGGCTGACCACCGGGATACCCGCATCGGTGGCCTTCTTCAGTACATCCTTCAGGGCGTCCGGGGTCGCCAGCGTCACGGCGATGCCGTCCACCTTCTGGTCAATGGCCTGCTGGACCAGCTGCGCCTGGCGGCCGGCTTCGGGGTCGCTGGTGTACAGCAACTCAACATTGTCCTTCGCCGATGCTTCCTCCGCACCCTTGCGGACGATGTCCCAGAAGGTGTCACCGGCAGCGGCGTGCGTAATCAGGGCAACTTTGATGCGATCAGTGCCGGCCACCTGGCCGGCGGCTGCTCCCCCACCGGAATCTGCCGGCTTGCCACCCTGGCTCGAACAAGCGCTCAGTGCCACCAAGGGAACCACTGCAGCGACGACCGCCGCTTTGCGCCATGAGAATTTTGCCACCGTTATCTCCTTTGATTTCAGGTTGAGGGGTCCGAAGACTCGTATCCGGATCTCCCCACTACACCGATCATGGTGACTCGCCTCACACTTTGTCAATAGTTTGTCCTGACATTAGGATGTTTTTACTTGACCTCCTCGTGTAGACGACAAAGAACGTCCCGCGTGGGGCGATGACCTTGACGGCTATAACCCGGCTGCTATCATCAAAAAAGGCAGTATGTCCTATCAAGAGAACATGACCTGACATACGCTTCCATCCGGCAGAGGAGCCACATCCTGCTTCCCTGGCCGGTCTTCAGCAGGCGTCTAGGAGAATCCAGTGGCGAACCAACTCAGTCTCAGCATCGATCGTTCGTCTCCAGTGCCCCTCTACCACCAAGTGGTCCAGGGCATCGAGGCCGCGATCCACAGCGGCATCCTGGAACCCGGGAGCCGCTTGGACAACGAGATCGACCTCGCGGCACAACTCAACCTGTCCCGGCCCACCATGCGCAAGGCAATGGATGAGCTCGTCCGCGCCGGTCTCCTGGTTCGCAAACGCGGTGTGGGAACACAGGTGGTAGCCAGCCAGGTCCGCCGGCCGCTGGAACTCTCCAGCCTCTACGACGACCTCAGCAACAACGGCAAGAAGCCCACCACCGAAGTCCTGAGCTTCTCCCACGTCGAAGCCGACGCGCTCACGCTCACAGCCCTCCAATTGCCCGCCGGCTCCAAGGTCTACCACTTCACGCGCTTGCGCAAAGTGGGCGGCAAGCCGCTGGCGCTCATGGAGAACTGGGTCCGCGATGACATCACCAGCATGGATGAAGCCCAGCTTTCCAAGGAGGGCCTTTACGCCATCCTCCGCCGTGGTGGCGTCAACTTCAGGCTCGCTTCGCAGCGCATCGGCGCCATGATTGCCAACGACTACCAGGCTCCCCTGCTCGAAGCAGAGGTGGGTTCAGCCCTGGTCACCATGGAACGCACTGCCGTGGACGACACCGGCCGCATGGTGGAAACCGGTCACCACGTCTACCGTGCCGACTCCTACAGCTTTGAAATGACACTCGTACAGCGCTAAAGCAAGGACAGATTACATATGGCCAACTGGGTCTACCCGCTGGGAACAGCCAATGACGGCAAGTGGGACATCTCCCTGGGCACGTCAGATTCCAACCTCGCCGTCGACGGTTGGGCCCACACGGGACTGAAGGTGGCGACGCTCGCCGCCGGGGCCGCCGTCGAACTTCCCGCAGCCGCGGAAGAACGCATAGTGGTGCCGCTGAGCGGCTCGTTCACCGTAACGGTCGACGACGGCGAGTACGTCCTCGCCGGGCGGCAGTCCGTTTTCCACGGGCCCAGCGACGTCCTGTACACGGGCATCGATAAGGCAGTCACCATCAGTTCGAACGACGGCGGCAGGGTCGCCATTGCGACCGCCCCGGCCAAGGCCGCGTACCCGACCCGGTTGATCACCGCAGCCGAGACCCCCGTGGAACTTCGCGGTGCCGGTAACTGCTCGCGGCAGGTGCACAACTTCGGTACGCCCGCCGCACTGGAAGCGGACCGTTTCATCGTCTGCGAAGTCATCACCCCGGCCGGCAACTGGTCGTCCTACCCTCCCCACAAGCACGATGAGGAGAAGGACGGCGAGACCAGCCTTGAAGAGATCTACTACTTCGAGACCCGGGTAGCTGCCGGTTCGCCCGCGCCTGAAGACGCCGACGCGTTCGGCCACGCGCGCGTGTACGCCTCCGACGAGCGCCCCATCGATGTCTCAGCCGAGGTCCGCACTGGCGACGTAGTGCTGGTGCCGTATGGCTGGCACGGACCTGCCATGGCGGCGCCGGGCTACGACCTGTACTACCTCAATGTCATGGCCGGTCCTGGCCGCGTGCGCGACTGGCTCATCAGCGACGACCCCCACCACGGCTGGATCCGTCGGACCTGGGAAGGCCAGGACATCGATCCCAGGCTCCCGTTTACGGCCTAACCGGCTGAGTTTTTGTACAGCTAATGCCCCCAAGACCGCGTCTTGGGGGCATTAGCTGTACGAAAACTCGCGTTACTTGGCCTGGGCGATGTAGTCGTTCATCGTCTTGAGCTGGTAGCGGGACACGTCTTCCGCGTTCTCATCCTCGGCGAAGACCGAAGAAACCATCACGGTGTTCGCCTTGTCCAGGAAGCCGATTTCTTTCAGCCCGCCAAAGAACTCGTCCCAGTTGACGTCCCCGTCGCCGATCTTCAGGTGCTGGTGGACGCGTACGGCGTTGCCGGGCGGGTTGGTGATGTAGCGCAGGCCGTGTGACGCGTGATGGTTCATGGTGTCCGAGACGTGGACCAGCCGCAGTTTATCCCCGGCCGCCCGCATGATCTCCAAGGGTTGGTTCCCCATGTGGAACGTGTGCGAAGCGACGTAGACCATGCCGATATTCGGCGAGTTGACGCCGCGGATCACGCGCAGGGCAGCAAGCCCGTCTTCAACGAAGTCGTCCGGGTGCGGGTCAATCAGCACGTCCAGATCTTCGCGTTCGATGATGGGCAGGAGCTCTTCCATGGAGCGGTAGAACGCCCGCTCCGACTCTTCGGCCTTCTCGGGACGGCCGCTGAACTCCGTGTTCATGGTCTGCACCCCAAGGTCCACGGCAATCTGGATGGCGCGCTTCCAGTAGCGGACCGCGGCTTCCCGCGCATCCTCGTCCGGACCGGACCAGCGCAGGACCGGCAGGACCGAGGCGATCTCGACGCCGGCGTCCTTGCACGCTGCTTTCAGCTTCCCCACCAGCTCGTCGTCTGCCTTGGGATGGTTGAAGAACGGGATGAGGTCCGCGTGCGGGGTCATCTGCAGGTATTTGTAGCCCAGGTCCGCGGCCACACGCGGGAACTCCAGCAGGCTGTGACTGTGGTGGAACGGGGTGGGATCCAGTGCGATCTTCATGCTCAATCCCCTACTTGTACAGGTCCGGCTTGGTGTTCAGCTGGACTTTGACCTTCTCGCCGGACTTCTGGGCCTCGACGCCTGCCTCGCAGCAAGCCGCGGTGGCGTAACCGTCCCAAGCGGTGGGCCCGCCGATTTCGCCACGAAGGGCGGCGTCCACCCAAGCCTGCACCTCGACGTCGTACGCCGCTCCGAAACGCTCCTCAAAGCCCGGGGTGACGTTGCCGCCCCACTTGCCCGCGGACTGGATGTAGGGGCCGGCGTCCCCGCCGATGCTCACAATGCCGTCCTCGAAGGAAGCCTGCGTAGCCACCTGGTAGCCGAACTTGGCGTTGACATAGATTTCGACGTCGGCCAGCACACCTGATTCGGTTTCCAGCAACACGTGCTGGGGATCGTGCTGGCCGTTCGGGGCGTTACGCGTCGCCTTGCCCAGGCGGACCTGCACGGAGGTGATTTCCTCACCGGTGAAGTAGCGGATCGCGTCGAATTCGTGGACCACGGAGTCGTTGATCAGCATCTCGTTGGTGAAGCCCTCGGGCGTTGTCGGGTTGCGGTGCTGGTGGTGCAGCATCAACAGCTCCCCCAATTCGCTGTTGCGGATGACCGACCCGAGCGCCGCATACTCGGCGTCGAACCGGCGCATGAAGCCCACCTGGATCCGCTTGTGGCCGAGCGCCTGCTCGGCCTGGACAACCTTCCAGGCGCTGTCGGCGTCAGGGGTCAGCGGCTTCTCGCAAAGAATCGGGAAGTCCTTTTCGAGCGCCTTGTAGAGGATTTCCTCGTGGAGGAATCCCGGGGTGGCAATGAGGACGGCGTTCACGTCACCGTTGTTGAGGGCCTCGTCGGCGCTGGCCAGCGCCACGGCGCCGTCGATGCCTTCAATGGCGGCTTGCGCGCGGGCGAGGTCGACGTCGACGACGGCGGCAACTTCAGCGCCGTGGATGCGGGTGCTGAGGCGCTTGATGTGGTCCGCACCCATGCGGCCCGCACCGATGACGGCAACGCGGAGAGTCTTGGTCACTGTTCTTATCCTTCGTGAGGTTCTTGTGGGGGTGCTGTTGGCGGGCGTTACTGGACTGCGTTACTCAACGCGGGTACGGGATCCGCAGGAAAGCAGATAGTTGCGGGTCCGCTTGGCGATGGGCATCGGCACATCGAATGCCACCGGGTACATGTCCTGCTCCACGATGCCGAAAATGGGGCGGTTGAGCGCCTCCACGGCGTCGATGACGGCGCGCAGGTCCGGGAGTCCGTTCGGCGGCTCGGTCATCACGCCGGCAATGTTGGCAGCTGCCCACGTCATGTTCTTCTCGTTGACCTCGGCAAGGACCTCGGGGTTGATCTGCTTGAGGTGCAGGTAGCCGATGCGGTCCGGATAGTTTTTGATGAGTTCCAGGCTGGAAGCGCCGCAGTATTCCGCGTGGCCCGTGTCCAGGCAAAGGTTCAAGTACCGCGGATCCGTCGCCGCCAGCAGGGTTTCGATGTCCTGCTGCGCACCGACGTGCGAATCGGCGTGCGAGTGGAACTGCTGGTGCAGCCCGAAGTCCTCCAGCAGGACCTTGCCCATGCGGTTGTGGCCTGCGAAGAGGTCCGCCCACTGCTCATCCGTCAAGTTACCGTTTTCCACGGCCTCGCCTGTGACATCGTCCCGCCACATCGCGGGGATGACCACCACGTGTTCACCGCCCATGGCTGCCGTCAGTTCGGCAACCTTGCGCGCCGGTTCCCACGCCTCGTCGTACTGCTTGGCCCCGCGGTGGAAAGCCGTGAAGACCGTTCCCGCAGTGACCTTGAGGTCGCGCTGCTTGAGCTCTTCAGCCAAGCGTGCGGGGTCGTTCGGCAGGTAGCCGTACGGGCCCAGTTCGATCCACTTGTAGCCGGACTCCGCAACCTCGTCCAGGAAGCGTTCCCAGGGGGTCTGTTGGGGATCATCCGCGAACCATACGCCCCAGGAGTCAGGGGCGGTGCCGATGATCAGCTTGTTCTCAACATCAGTCATGACAGCGTTGTCTTTCTTCGGGAAGCTGCTAGTTGGAGGGGAAGTTGTACGAGGCGCCGGAGGCGTGGGTGGGCTCGGGCCAGCGTGAGGTGATGACCTTGCCCCGGGTGTAGAAGGAGACGCCTTCGGGGCCGTAGATGTGCTTGTCGCCGAAGAGGGAGTTCTTCCAACCACCGAAGGAGTGGTAGGCCACCGGCACGGGCAGGGGTACGTTGATGCCGACCATGCCCACGGTCACGGAGCGCTGGAACTTCCGGGCGTTCGCGCCGGAGGAGGTGAAGATCGCGGTGCCGTTGCCGTACGGGTTGGAGTTGATCAGGGCGATGCCTTCCTCAAGGTCGGCCACGCGGACCACCACCAGGACGGGTCCGAAGATTTCCTCGGTGTAGGCGGTCATTTCGGTCTTGACGTGGTCGATCACGGTGGGGCCCACCCAGAAGCCGTCTTCGTGGCCGGGGACCACCAGGTCACGGCCATCCACCACCATTGCCGCGCCGGCCGTTTCGGCTTCGGTGACGATCTTGACGATGCGTTCCTTGGAAGCCGGGGTGATGACCGGGCCCATTTCAGCGTCGGGTTCGGTGCCGTTCTTGACCTTCACGGCCAGGGCGCGTTCTTCGACCTTCTTCACGATCAGGTCGGCGGCGTCACCGACGGCCACAGCGACGGAGATGGCCATGCAGCGCTCCCCCGCTGAGCCGAAAGCGGCAGCGGCGAGGTGGTCTGCGGCGTTGTCGAGGTCGGCGTCGGGCATTACGATGGCGTGGTTCTTCGCCCCGCCCAGGGCCTGGACGCGCTTGCCGTGCTTGGTGGCGGTCTCGTGGACGTACTGGGCGATCGGGGTGGAGCCGACGAAGGAGATGCCGTCCACGTCCGGGTGGGTCAGCAGGCCCTCAACGGTTTCCTTGCCACCGTGCAGGACCTGGAACACTCCGTCCGGCAGTCCGGCCTGCTTCCACAGCTTGGCCAGCAGCATCGAGGCGGACGGATCGCGCTCGGAGGGCTTGAGGATGAACGCGTTGCCGGTGGCGATGGCCATCGGAGCCATCCACAACGGAACCATGACCGGGAAGTTGAACGGCGTGATACCGGCTACCACGCCCAGCGGCTCGCGGAAGGAGAAAACATCGATGCCCGTGGAGACCTGGTCAGAGTAGTCACCCTTGAGCAACTGCGGAATGCCACAAGCGAACTCGATGACCTCCAGGCCACGGCCGATCTCGCCCTTGGCGTCAGAGAGGACCTTGCCGTGCTCGGCGGTGATCAGCTCAGCGAGTTCGTCCACGTGGGCGGCCACGAGCTCACGGAACTTGAACAGCACGGCGGTGCGCTTGGCCAGGGAAATGTCACCCCAGGACTCCGCGGCCTTCTTCGCGGCGGCAACCGCTGTGTTCAGGTCAGCCTCGTTGGCCAGGCGCAGTTCAGCCGTAACCTGGCCGGTGGCCGGGTTGTACACCGGCTGGGTGCGGTCGCCCTCACCGGTGGTTTCAGCGCCGTTGATGAAGTGGTGAATGGTGGTCAGTGTGGTCGTCGTCGACATGTGCGGACTTCCTTTGGTCTGTAGCGTGACGTGTGCGGGAATCAGCCGAGCAGTTTGCGCTGGCGGTTCTTGTGGTCGGTGTACGTCTTGTAGGCCTGCTGGGTGGACTCCAGGTCCGAGACCTGCGAGACGGGGACGTCCCACCAGGATTCGGAGGACGGCGCATCCAGCAGCGGATCGGATTCGACGTGGATCACGATCGGGCCGGTCTCCGGGGCTGCCTTGGCTTCCTTGATGGCGGCGCCCAGGGACTCAATGACGTTCTCTCCAGGCTCGATCCGGATGACCTTCGCGCCCAGGGATTCGGCGTTGGTGGCGAGGTCGATGGGCAGGTGTTCACCGGCGTCGAAACTGTGCTGTTCTTTGTCCAGGACGCGGTACTGCGTACCGAAGCGCTGCGAGCCGAGGGACTCGGACAGCGAACCGATGGAGGCGTAGCCGTGGTTCTGGATCAGGACTACGATCAGCTTGATGCGTTCGGCGACGGCGGTGACCAGTTCGGTATGCATCATCAGGTAGGAGCCGTCCCCCACCATGACCACCACATCCCTGTCCGGACCACCGGCGGCGGCTTCGGCCAGCGCTGCGCGCTTCACGCCCAGCCCGCCGGGGATTTCGTAGCCCATGCAGGAGTACGCGTATTCCACGTGGTAGCCGAACGGGTCGCGGACACGCCACATCTTGTGCAGGTCACCGGGCAGCGAACCGGCGGCACAGATGACAACGTCCTGGTCATCCATGGCCTTGTTGGTGGCACCGATGATCTCGTTCTGGGCCGGCAGCGGTGTGTAACGGGTCTCGAAAGCCTCGTCCACGATCGCATTCCAGCGCTTCTTTTCCGCAGCGACCTTCTGTTCAAGGTCAGTACCGACGCGGTACCCGCCAAGGGCCTCGTTCAGCTTCACCAATGCCTTGCGGGCGTCAGCGACGATCGGGAGCGTTGTCCCGTGCTTGTAAGCGTCGATTGGGGCCACGTTGATGTTCACGAACTTCACGTCCGGGTTTTGGAACGCCGTGCGGGACGCGGTGGTGAAGTCCTCGTAGCGCGTGCCGATCCCGATGATGAGGTCCGCTTCGGCGGCGATGGCGTTGGCCGCCGTCGTGCCGGTTGAACCGATGGCACCGAGGGAGAACTTGTGGTCCCACGGCAGGACGCCCACGCCGGCCTGGGTGTTGCCTACCGGAATGCCGGTCAGTTCAGCGAACTTGGCGAGTTCATCGTTGGCGTAGGCGTAGAGGACTCCACCGCCGGCGATGATCAGCGGGCGCTTGGCCGCGCGGATGGCCTCCACGGCGCGGCGGATGTCGTCATCCTCGGCCTCGGGGCGGCGGATCCGCCATTCACGTTCGGCCAGGAACTCTTCCGGGACGTCGAAGGCCTCCGCCTGGACATCCTGCGGCAGCGAAATGGTGACGGCACCGGTTTCGGCCGGGTCCGTCAGGACACGCAGCCCGTGATGGAACGCGGAGAACAACTGTTCCGGACGCGAGACCCGGTCGAAGAACTTGGACAACGGACGGAAGGCATCGTTGACCGTGATGTCGTAAGCGTACGGGAGCTCCAACTGCTGCAGCACAGGGTCCGCCGCGCGGGTTGCGAAGGTGTCACTCGGCAGCAGCAGCACGGGAAGGCGGTTGGTGGTGGCCAAGGCGGCACCTGTCAGCAGGTTCGAGGAACCCGGGCCGATGGAGGTGCTGATCGCGAACGTCTGGCGGCGGCGCGTGTGCCGTGCGTACCCTACCGCCTGATGGGCCTGGGCCTGCTCGTTGCGGCCCTGGTAGTACGGCATGATGGTGGGGTCCGCAGCTTGGTACTGCTTCAAAGCCTGTCCCACACCAGCAACATTGCCGTGTCCGAAGATGCCGAACGTGCCCGGAATCAGGCGCTCACGATACTCCACTCCGTTAATGGAATCCACGGTGTACTGCTTGGAAAGGAACTCGACCACGGCCTGCGCCACGGTCATCCGACGGGTTGCTGTTCCCATGGGTCTTCTACTCCGATACTTTCACTGGAATACGGGCATCAGCGCCATTCTTCGCCGCGACGGCGGGCACGGACGCAGTGTTGTTCAGCAGCGAGGCGGCCGTTGCTACGGCACCTGCGACGTCGCCGTCGTGCGGGTACAGCAGGGTGCGCCCGACCGTCAGGCCACGCACGCCCGGAAGTGCCAATGCCGCTTGCCAGCTGGCGAACACCTCGTCCTGGGTACCGTCCGGGTCGCCGCCCAAGAGTACGGTCGGCAGGGTGGTCGAGGCCATGACGCGTTCCATTTCGGCCACCACCGGCAGCTTCATCCAGGTGTAGGCACTGGTAGAACCGAGGCCCTCGGCAATTCCCACGGACTTGATCACAGCATCCGCGCGGAGGTCGTTGCGGACTTTGCCGTGGGCGTCACGCACGGACAGGAACGGCTCCACCATGGCGATCAGCTTGCGTGCTGCCAGGGAATCAATAGCTTTGGCAGTGGCTTCGAGGGTGGCCACCGTGTCCGGGTCGCCCAGGCAGATACGGGTCAGCATCTTGCCGCCATCGGCACCGAGTGCTTCAAGGGCCTCTGCCGTGTGTCCGGTGAAACGGTCGTCGAACTCGTTGACCAGACCGGCCAGGCCGCCACGGTTCATGGAACCAAAAATGAGTTTGCCATCCAACGCGCCCAGGAGCAGGAGGTCGTCCATGATGTCCGGCGAGGCGAGGATGCCGTCCACGGCGGGGTTGGCCAACGCAATCTGGAGGCGGTCCAGGAGGTCGCGGCGGTCGGCCATCGCCATGGGCTCGGAGCCGACGGCCAGGGCACCACGGGCCGGGTGGTCAGCCGCGACGATGAAGTTCTGCTTGCCGTGCTTCAGTCCGGGGTGCCTGCGGCGCGTGGCTGCAGCGCGGGCAACAGCTTCCGGGTCTTCAAGCCTGATCCGGCTCAGGTGCTCATAACGGCGGGGGTCATCGTTGAGGCTCAACGCACTGCTCCTTCTGCGAGGGTCGAGGAGGCTGCAAGTGAGGCACCGGGAATGGGCCGGCCACGTTCGGCGAGCAGCGAGGTGACCTCGTCCGGCGTCGGCATCGCATCTGCGCACGACACCCGGGAGGCGACAATCGCGCCCGAAGCGTTGGCGTAGTCGAGGACTTCCGACAGCGGCCAGCCGGACAGCAGTCCGTGACAGAAAGCGCCGCCGAAGGAGTCGCCGGCGCCCAGGCCGTTGACTGTTTCCACCGGGACAGGCGCCGAGACCACGCGTTCCGTTCGGGTCTTGGCCATCACGCCTTCAGCGCCAAGCTTCACGACGGCGATTTCGACGCCGGCGGCCAGCAAGCGGTCTGCCTGCTCATCAGGCGTTCCCTCACCCACGGCGACGGCGCATTCCTTATCGTTGCCGATCGCGACAGTGACGTGCGGGAGGATCTTGGCGACCTCGGTGCGGGCTTCTTCTTCGGACGACCAGAACATGGGGCGGTAATCCAGGTCCAAGATGGTGAACTGGCCCGGCTTCAAGCCTGTCCGGGGACGGGCCTGGTGTGCGGCGATGTGTGCGCTGCGGCTGGGCTCCTGGCACAGGCCGGTGACGGTGGACCAGAAGATCCCTGCTTCGCGGACAGCTTCCAGATCAAGCTCTTCGGCTTTGATCTGCAGGTCAGGCGCCGTGGGGAAGCGGCCGTAGAAGTACAGCGGGAACTCGTCCGTTGCGGGCTTGATCGCGCAGAACGTCACTGCCGTGGGGTATTCCGCAACCGGCGACACGAACGAATCGTCAACATTGAACTTGTGAAGTTCGCGGTGCAGGTACTTCCCGAAGGCGTCATCGCCGGTGCGGGTGATGACACCGGTGCGGCGGCCATGGCGGGCTGCCGCAACAGCCACGTTGGAGGGCGAGCCTCCGAGGTACTTACCGAAGGACGTCACGTCCTCCAGGTCCACTCCGATGTCATTCGGGTAGATATCAACGCTGATGCGCCCGATCGTGAGTAGTTCGTGGGTCACGTTAATCGTTGACCTTTCTCTTGTGAACTCTGAACCTTTGAGCGCTGGGCCCCAATGCCTTGCCACCCCTCAGTGAGCGGGGCCACATGACTACTTTGCACCAGATTTCATGTCCTGTCAAAGGTTTGTACTGACATATTTACAACATGACACGGGCGGCTTTTACTTGCTCGGAACAGCCAGTTCCCCACTGACATATTGGCTGCGCCCAAAGCCAAAGGACCAGTCCCCCGGCGAGTTCTCCACGTAGCCAACAAAGACATCCTTGCCCGCCACGCCCACACCGGCCAGGCCAGTCGCGATGGCCTCAAAGAGGGAGCTCTTGGCCTCCTGGCTGCGTCCACCCTGGGTGAAGATCTGGATCATGACCACACTGTCGGTGCGCTCGAAACCCAGGCCCGCGTCCTGGGCGACGATTTGACCCTGCGCATGTTCCGTAAGGATGTGGAAGTAGTCCCGCTCGGGGATTCCATACTCGGCAAGGATGGCGTCGTGGATGGCGCGGCTGAGGGCAGCCAGCTCCGCGGGCGAGCGACCTTGGTTTACATCGATTCGAACAAGCGGCATTGCGATCCTCCTGAAGTACTTTGTCCTGACATACTAACAAACATTTGTATCTGGAGTACAGCAAAAGCCCGCCCGGGACATTCCGGACGGGCCTTTGCTTGAGCGTTGCGAGGCCCACTCTGCGCCCCCAAACACGCGAATACCCCGCACAGCAGGCCCCACAACGAACGCTTAAAGTACGACGGCGGCCCGGCACCTTCCGCGGGGAAGGGACCGGGCCGCCGTCGTAAATGACACCCAAACTCCTGAGCGACACCCAACCTGATCCAGGACACCCACATACGGGCGTCACCAACGAATATGCGCGTCGCCAGCAAACATGCGCGTCACTCGTCCCCGCGCTGCGCCACCCAAACACGCGAATACCCCGCAAAGCAGGCCCCACAACGAGGAACCTCACGTTGCGAGGCCCGCTCTGCGCCCCAAAACACGCGAATACCCCGCACAGCGGGCCCCACAACGAACGCTTAAAGTACGACGGCGGCCCGGCACCTTCCATGGGAAGGCACCGGGCCGCCGTCGTTAGTCTTACTGCGGAACCTAGAGCGTTGCGTAAACTTCGCGCAGCAGCTTCGCGGTCTCGGACGGCGTCTTGCCGACCTTCACGCCTGCAGCTTCGAGGGCTTCCTTCTTGGCCTGTGCGGTACCAGCGGAACCGGAGACGATGGCGCCGGCGTGGCCCATGGTCTTGCCTTCGGGAGCGGTGAAACCAGCCACGTAGCCAACAACAGGCTTGGTGACGTTGGCCTTGATGAAGTCGGCTGCGCGCTCTTCAGCGTCGCCACCGATTTCGCCGATCATGACGATTGCCTTGGTCTCGGGGTCAGCTTCGAACGCGGCCAGGGCGTCGATGTGCGTGGTGCCGATGATGGGGTCGCCACCGATGCCGATCGCAGTGGAGAAGCCGAGGTCACGGAGTTCGTACATCATCTGGTAGGTCAAGGTACCGGACTTGGACACGAGGCCGATGGGGCCCTTGCCCGTGATGTTCGCAGGGGTGATGCCAACCAGGGCCTCGCCCGGGGTGATGATGCCGGGGCAGTTCGGTCCGATGATGCGCGTGACCTGCTTGCCGTCGGCGTCCACCTTGGACTGGGCCAGTGCCCAGAACTCTGCGGAGTCCTGAACCGGAACACCTTCGGTGATGACAACCACGAGGCCGATGCCGGCTTCGATGGCTTCAACCACGGCGTCCTTGGTGAATGCCGGCGGAACGAAGACGATGGAGACGTCAGCGCCGGTTTCAGCCATGGCTTCCTTGACGGTGCCGAAGACCGTGATTTCCTTGTCGCCGTGCAGGACCGTGGTGCCGGCCTTGCGGGCATTGACGCCACCAACAATGTTGGTGCCGGCCTTGAGCATCAGGGCGGTGTGCTTGGTGCCCTCGCCGCCGGTGATGCCCTGAACGATGACCTTGGAGTCCTTGTTGAGGTAGATAGACATTGTCGCGTCCCTTTACTTAGCTGCGTTGGCGAGCTCGGCGGCCTTGTCGGCGCCCTCGTCCATGGTGGCGGCCAGGGTTACCAGCGGGTGGTTGGCCTCGGTCAGGATGCGGCGGCCTTCCTCAACGTTGTTGCCGTCGAGGCGAACAACCAGCGGCTTGTTCGCGGAAGACCCGAGCTCGGCCAGTGCACCCACGATGCCCTTGGCAACAGCGTCACACGCAGTGATGCCGCCGAAGACGTTCACGAACACGCTCTTGACCTGGGAGTCGCCCAGGATAACGTCCAGGCCGTTGGCCATGACCTCGGCGGAAGCTCCACCACCGATGTCCAGGAAGTTGGCGGGCTTGACGTTGCCGTGGTTCTCGCCGGCGTAAGCAACGACGTCGAGGGTGGACATCACAAGACCGGCGCCGTTGCCGATGATGCCTACTTCGCCGTCCAGCTTGACGTAGTTGAGGTCCTGGGCCTTGGCCTTGGCCTCGAGCGGGTCAGCTGCGTCCTTGTCTTCCAGCGTTGCGTGGTGCACGTGGCGGAAGTCGGCGTTCTCGTCCAGGGAGACCTTGCCGTCGAGGGCAACGATGTCGCCTGCTCCGGTGCGGACCAGCGGGTTGACCTCAACCAGGGTTGCGTCTTCCTTCTTGAAGACATCCCAGAGCTTCAGAATGACGTCGGCGACCTTGCCGCGCAGTTCTTCAGCGAAGCCTGCAGCTGCGACGATCTCGTCAGCCTTGGCCTGGTCGATGCCCACAGCCGGGTCGATGGCGATCTTGGCCAGGGCCTCGGGACGCTCGACAGCAAGCTGCTCGATTTCCATGCCGCCTTCAACCGAGCACATGGCCAGGTAGTTGCGGTTGGCACGGTCCAGGAGGACCGAGAAGTAGAATTCCTCGGCGATGTCAGCACCCTGGGCGATCATCACCTTGTTGACGGTGTGGCCCTTGATGTCCATGCCCAGGATATTGGTGGCGTGCTCAAGTGCCTCGTCGGCAGACTTGGCAACCTTGACGCCGCCGGCCTTGCCGCGGCCACCAACCTTAACCTGTGCCTTGACGACTGTTACGCCGCCGATCTTCTCGGCAGCTGCCTTCGCTTCTTCAGGAGTGTGCGCCACGATGCCGGCGAGCACGGGTACACCGTGCGCTTCGAACATATCGCGCGCCTGATATTCAAACAGGTCCACGGTTTAGTGTCCTTCTACGTCGAAGTAGTTTTCTGTTCAGCCGGGAACCGCGATGACCGCGATAGCCAGCTGCGGAGAGTACGCGGTAACAACCAGGATTGAAGCCGGTCACATTGCGTAAGGTCCTCTCGGAACTTTAGCCCTTTGAGGAGTCCCGCCAGCTACACAGTACCCGTTAAGTGAGTAACCTTACACTTCTATCGTATGTAGAAAAACCGCATAATCACGCGGATTTTGGGTTCTTCCGGATCCGTGCAAAGCCCATCAGAAGCCTTCCTTCAGGCTCCCGCGGACCGTCTTGCCGCCGTCGGAAACCAACTGGTAACCCTCACGGCTGACGAAGAACGCCACGCCCCCGGAGACGTTTCCGCAGGCTACTCCCCCGTTGTAGGCAGAACACCGCAGGCCGTTGCGTTCGATGTTCTGGCCGTCGGCCAGCTCGCGAAGCTTGGAGATGGGACCGTTGCGGCTGCCCTTGGGTCCGAACTCCGACTCCATTTGTGTTACGCCGGAACGACACGAGCCGTAGACGGCCTTGTCCGGAGTGAGGAGCGCTGTTCCGCCAAGGTAGCCCAGCCCGGTGCCTGCGCAATCGTCCGCCATGTCGTCAAGCTCAGCCTTGGCGTACGCGGCAAGTTCGCAGTGCGCCACCGGCACTACCGCGAATTTGTTGTTGGCTGCGTCCGAGTAGCTGTTGGCCTCGTACGGGAGGTTGAGGTGGCCGCCCCTTGAGGAGGTCATGGCGCACACGATGTTCCGGTCCCCGGTGACGAAAGCTGTCACGTCCTCGCCCGCAGCCAGAGTGGTCTGCTCAGAGACAGGTACCTGCTGCAGTTGCTCCAGCGGCGGCAAAGGGGCAGGCGGAACGTAGTCCGGGTCCTTGGCGGCGAAGGAGCAACCCGACACCAACACCAGGAGCAAAGCGGCCAGAATCCCCCACACTGTGCGTCGCATGGCACCAATTATGCCGTGCGGCCTCATGCATCAAGCTTGGTCAGCGGCGCATAACGCAACAACAGGCGCTTCTCGCCGACGTCGAACTTCACCTTCGCGACCGTCTTGTCGCCCGCACCTTCGACGCCGAGCACCACGCCGTTGCCGAAACTCGTGTGGTTGACTTTGTCCCCCACCACTACGGAAATGACTTCCTTCTGTGGCTGCACCCTGTTGCGTGCGACAGCGGCAGGAACGTCGGCGTCGAACCCTGCGGTTGGGCTCGCGGCCACACCGCGGGAGGTACCCGCACCCCAGAACGAACCACCGTAACGGTTGGAACCGATGGGAGCACTCCCCCATCCGCCCGCCTGCCGGCTCATGCCTTCGCGCTTCCACTCCACGAGTTCGGACGGAATCTCTTCGAGGAACTGGCTGGCCGGGTTGTACTGGCTTTGGCCCCACATGCTGCGGACCTCCGAGCGCGTGACGTAGAGCCGCTGGCGTGCCCGGGTGAGCCCCACGTAGGCAAGCCGGCGCTCTTCTGCCAGTTCCTTGGGGTCCGTGGCCGAGCGTTGGTGCGGGAAAATCCCGTGCTCCATGCCGGTCAGGAAGACCACAGGGAACTCAAGGCCCTTTGCTGTGTGCAGAGTCATCAGCGTGACAACTCCCATGCGCTTGGCTTCTGCCACCGCAGCATCGATGTCCGCGCCGGGAGCGTCCGGAATCTGGTCGGCATCAGCCACCAGGGACACCTGTTCCAGGAACTCGCCCAGTGAACCCTCCGGGTTGTCCCTTTCGTACTCACGGACGACGGCTACAAGTTCGGCAAGGTTCTCTACCCGCGATTCGTCCTGCGGGTCGGAACTGGCGCGCAGTCCGGCGAGGTAGCCGGTCTGTTCCAGGACTGCCTCGAGGGCTGCAGCCGCGCCGGATCCGGAGGCGACTTCCGCGAGGTCGTCCAGGAGCTTCACGAAGCCGAGGACAGCGTTGACCGAACGCGTGGCCATGCCCGGCGCCTGGTCCGCCCGACGCGCCGCAGCCATGAAGGATGTCCGCTCGCGCTCGGCAAGGGCGGCGACGGCACCCTCGGCACGGTCGCCGATCCCTCGTTTGGGTTCGTTGAGCACGCGGCGGAGGTTGACGTCGTCGTCCGGGTTCACCAGGACGCGCAGGTACGCCAGGGCGTCCTTGATTTCCTTGCGCTCGTAGAAGCGGGTGCCGCCGACAACCTTGTACGGCAGGCCCACGCGGACCAGGACGTCTTCAATGGAGCGCGACTGCGCGTTGGTCCGGTAGAAGATGGCAACGTCTCCGGGACGCAGGCCTTCCTCGTCCTGCAGGCGGTCGATTTCCTTGGCAATGAACTGGGCTTCGTCGTGCTCGTTCTCGCCCACGTAACCGATGATCTTCTCGCCATCGCCTTCGGCCGTCCACAACCGCTTTTCCTGGCGGTTGGGGTTGCGGGAGATGACGGAGTTTGCTGCGCTGAGGATGTTCTGCGTGGAACGGTAGTTCTGCTCCAGCTTGATGGTGCGCGCGTTCGGATAGTCGGCTTCGAACTCCACGATGTTGCGGATGTCCGCACCGCGGAAGGCGTAGATGGACTGGTCCGAATCACCCACCACGGTCAGTTCGCTGGGTTGGACCTCCGTGTCAGTGCCCAGGCCCACGATCTCCCTGACCAGAGCGTACTGTGCGTGGTTGGTGTCCTGGTACTCGTCCACCAGGACGTGCCGGAAGCGCCGCCGGTAGGACTCCGCGAGCGCAGGGAAAGCCCGGAACATGTAGACGGTCTCTGCGATGAGGTCGTCGAAATCCATGGCGTTGGCCTGGCGCAGGCGTTGCGTGTAGCCCTTGAAGACATCAGCCACGGCGGTTTCGAAGGGGTCGTTGTGATTCGCCGCGGAGGAGTAGGAGTCGGCGTCGATGAGCTCGTTCTTGAGGGCCGAGATCTTGAGCTGGATGGCCTTGGGCGCGAACTTCTTGGGATCGAGGTCCAGGTTCTTGGCCACCAGGGTGATGAGGCGCAGCGAGTCGGCGGAGTCGTAGATGGAGAAGTTCGAGTTCAGGCCCACGTTGGCGGCCTCTCGCCGCAGGATACGGACACAGGAGGAGTGGAAGGTGGAGATCCACATGCCCTTGGCCCGCGCACCCACCAACGCTTCAATGCGCTCCCGCATCTCGGCTGCTGCCTTGTTGGTGAAGGTAATGGCCAGGATTTCGCCGTGGTGTGCCCGTTTGGTGGCGATGAGGTAGGCGATGCGGTTACTGAGCACGCGCGTTTTGCCCGAACCTGCGCCTGCAACGATGAGCAGCGGACTTCCGGCGTGCTTGACTGCCTCTTCCTGCTGCGGGTTGAGCCCTTGGAGCAGGGCATCGGCAGAGGGGAGCCCGGACGTGCCCGGGTTGCCCCATCCCCCTGAGGCAGGAGCGTCCAACTGGCCGCCGCCGCCCTCCTGAAGACGGGGACCCGGCGCACCACCACCTGGGCGTGATAGCTCCGGGGCAGCCTTGACTGCGGCTTTGGTGCCTGCTTTGAAGGGTCCGTCTGCGTAGGGGTCAAACAACATATCCATGGTGCCTACCAGTCTAGGCGGTGCCCCCGACACTATAGGGCGGGACGTCCACGGCCCCGGGGCCAACCACCGGAATCTACTGCCGCGGGTCCTCCAGCAGCCATCCGCCGGCAGTGAGCCGCTCCCGGAGTCCCAGCCTCGTCAGGGGCTCCGGACCGTCCTGGAACTTCCGGCGCACTGATGCCAGGTGTTTCTTCACACCATCCACGGAGATACCCAGCAGTTGGGCTGTCTCCGCCATGGTTCCGGCCTCTCCTCCGAGGTAGACGGAGACCACTTGGTGCTCCCTGGCGGACAATTGCGGTTCCCCCCGGCCGGCATCCATGGCTGCGGCCACTTCAGGGGTGATGTGTTGCAGTCCTTGCGCTGCGCGCCGGAGCGCGGTTTCCACCACACTCGCGGAGGCTGTCTTGGGGATGTACGCCATGGCGCCGGCCGCCATGGCCTGGCGCATTACGGCAGGGTCAAGGACTGAACTGCACACCACAACCTGCGGGCCGGAGGAAAGGATGGCCTGGATCTTGGCGCGCAGCGGGACCTGGTCACCCAGGAGAACGTCCAGGATAACGACGTCGGACAGGGCACCCAGGCTTGCTGCGGCTTCGGCCCAGGAGGCGAACCGGCCAACCACACGGATGCCCGTGGTGTTGTCCTGGAGCCACTGGGAAAGCCCTTCGAGCAGGACGGCGTGGTCCTCCACGATGTCCACTTCGATCGTGGGTTGGGACACCGGGTATCGCACTTAAATCGGTCCTCCCCGCATATGATGCTGGCTAAGTGGTCATCATATTCCGATGACGGTTTTTGGGGAGACATTCATGGGGGCATGGATAAGGCGGCTGGCAACCTGCCGGCCCGCGTTGGAGCGCTCGGACCTGCTGGCCAGATCCGGGACGGTAATGAGCTTCGTTTTCGTGGCGGCCTCCTGGCTATACCTGTTTCCGATCATGGGCGGACCCCTGTGGCACCGGGCCTTGGCGTGGGTGCTCGTGATGATGCTGGTGATGTGCTTCGCTACGATGCTGCGGACCGATTTCTGGCCCCTTCGGCTGATGATCGTCGTGGGCCTGATCGCCCTGTCCGAACTCCTGGCTGGAGTCAGCTACCGCCAGGATTCGGACTCGCTGCTCCTGGCGCACAGCCTGCTGATCGGTGCCAGCTCCACGGTGGCCTTGTCCTTGCGAGCTTCTTGGCAGTCGTCGGTCTATACGGCGCTGCTGGCCGTCCTGGTATTTGGGCATACCATCGCGACATCAATCCTGCATCGCCTCGGTCCCATCACCTTCTCGATTCTTGTGGGATTCTGGCTCATCATGCTCGCCATCCGTCACTCAGCGCCCAGGGCCCTGGATATTTTCCTGCGCGACCAAGCTGTGAAGGCGGAATCCCTTGCTGCCCAGGCGGTCGTCCGTGACCGGACCAGTGCAGCCGCCCATGACGCCCGCTTGCTTCACGACACCGTGCTGCGGGGGCTGACCCACTTGGCCCGGGGCGGCGCCGGGTTGGCTCCGGAGGACTTCCGCAGCATGTTCGCCGCTGGGGAGTACGACGGCGTCGGGTCAGGTCACCGGAGCCCCGGCACCCCGGCGGAAG
This sequence comes from Paenarthrobacter sp. CC6, assembly GCF_040560085.1. Lineage (NCBI taxonomy): Bacteria > Bacillati > Actinomycetota > Actinomycetes > Micrococcales > Micrococcaceae > Paenarthrobacter > Paenarthrobacter sp. CC6. Next base: position 26,435 of record NZ_JARDAN010000020.1, read on the forward strand.
CCACCACGCTGGACGGCCGGCGCGCGGCCCTTGGCAGCGAAGGCGGGCTGGCCGTCGTCGAGTCTTCCACAGCCGCTGACGTGGCGTCGTTGCTGAAAGAGCGGGCCCGCGAACAGAGCCGGAACGGCTTCACCGTGGACGTTTTCGGCGAGGGCGGAACCCTGCCGCCGGATACCTTGCGGGCGGTTGCTGATGCTGCCGGGGAATGCATGGTCAATGCGGCCCGGCATGCCGGGAGCGATCACGTGGATGTGCTCATTTCGCGCACAGGTCCTGTGGTGTCGGTCCTCGTCAGCGATGCGGGCCGCGGATTCGACCCCGGGTCCCTCCCGGCGGAGAGCTTCGGGGTGAGGCATTCGATCATTGAGCGAATGGCACAGGTCGGCGGGAACGCCAGGCTGTTGTCGACACCAGGGCGTGGAACCACTGTTGTCCTTGAGGTCGAGGCGGCATGAACCGATTCCTTCCGGATGTACACGTGGCCACTGCCGGTCCCCTTTTCCTGTCCCGGGGCATCCTGGTGAGCATCAGTCTGACGCTCTGGATATTCTCGGCCATGACGCAGATGGTGTCCTTCGACGGGAGCAGCCTTGATCGCTCAAGGTTTGCTGCCGTGGCCCTCGACCTCATTGGCTGCTGCGCGGCTTTCCTGGCGTCTGCGCCGGCAACGCCCCGCAGGCATCTTCCCTATGTGCGCCTGGCCTGGCTGGCCACGTCCATTATTTCGGGCGTGATGACGGCCCAAGTGGTGACGCTGGGCTCGGGCTACCTGGCCCTCGCCTTCAACGTCATGCTGGGGTCGGCTTTGGTCTTCCTTGTCTGCATGCGGTGGGACCTGATGGGTTTCATGCTCCTGTCGGCCGCCAACTCGGTCCTGAGCAGCTTCTACTACGCCACCACTCCGAGATTCGGGTCCGGCGAGGGCCTGCTGATTTTCTTCATCACGCTGATCCCGGGGCTTTTGGGCGCTTTGTTCGTCGTGGGAATCCGGAGCCGCATGGAGGAACAGCTCGCCCGGCATTCCGCCCAGGCCATGACTGCCCTGACCAGGCAGGCTGATACCCGCAGTTCGGCCCACACCGAGGAGCTGTCAGCCACACACCATCAGATCCAGGAGCTGTTTGCGAGGGCAGCCCGGAGCGAAAGCCACCCGCTGACGCCGGGCCTGGCGGAGGAAGCCCAGTGGCTCGCCTCGCGGTTGCGTGCCCAGTTGATGGTGGCACAGGGCAGCGACTGGTTGTCGGAGTCCTTGGTGCTGGCCGGCCTGGACTCCACGGCCACTGTGACGGCCCAGCCGGACCTCCTTCAACGTATCCCGCAGGCACAGCGCCCGGCACTCCTCGCGGTCACCATGCTGCTGCTGAAGCCGGTGCCGGACGGGCCGCGCCAAGGCAGCAGTTTGCCCGGAAGGGTACATGTCTATGTGGAGCCGCATGTGAACGATCATTTGCTGATTACCTGGCGTGTGACCGGACTCAATCCGAACCGCTGCACCCCCGCGTTGTGGAGCGAGGTGGAAGCCCTGGGTTCGCCACGCGTTCACACGGACCCCGGAGGAGCCAGCATCATTGTCCCCATCAAGGCACCCAAGCCATGGTGACGCGCCTGATGGTGGTGGACCAGCACCAATTGATGATCGATACCTTGGATGCGTGGTTGCGCCGCAACGCCCCGGACCTGGTGGTCGCGGCGGGCTTCACTACCGTTCCCACGCAACTCCAGCAGGAGGCCTTGGCCGGCCTTTCGGTGACGGTGGCTGTCCTGGGTACCCTCGATCGCCGGGAAAAACTGGTCCCGGCAGTTCAACAGCTGGTGCGGGCCGGATTGCGGGTGGTAGTCCTTGCCACCGCCCTGGACCGCTGGGACGCGGGCGCGGTCCGCTCCGCCGGTGCCTTGGGTTATGTGCCCAAGGCAGCCGGCCCCCGGCACACGGAACTCGCCCTCCGCGCCGCCGCATCCGGACAGGAATATCTGCATCCTGACGTCCTGGCCGGTCATGACAGCAGCACACCGCTGCGCATCACACTTTCACCCCGGGAACAGCGTCTTGCCGAGCTGTACCTCGGCAGTGACGCCATGTCCGTTCGTGGCGTTGCGGATGCCATGGGAATCAGCGAGCAAACAGTCAAGGCGCACCTTCACCGGATCCGGCAGCGCTACGCCACGGCCGGCATCAAGCTCGGCAATGTCATCAGCCTCCGCAAGCAGTTAAGCAACGATGGCTGGATCAGCTGACCCTTGCTGTGCCTTGGCCCGCCGGCCCCTGCGCTTTCGCGCCGGCACCTTCCCCGGCTCCGAAGCCAGGATGCTGATCAGGGCCACCAGCAATGGCCCGCACAAAGCCGCCATGTAGCCCGCAATGATCATCTGCTTGTAAATTTCGGCCTGGCCGCCATTGAGCATGACGGCCCAGAACTGGAACCAGCATCCCAGCACCATGATGACCGCCAGCCTTCCCACGGCACTCCGCTTCCGGAAAGCCACGGCCAGGCCCAGCAGCAGCGTCACCAACTGCATCCCGACGAAGGCCACCGGAGCAGCTTTTACGGCGCTGAACAAGCCCAACACCACGGGAAAACGCCGTTCCTTTTCATAAGGGCCATGATCGGAACCCTCAAGGTACGAGCCAACATAGCCCAGTTCCGGAGTCAGCATGGCAGTCACTCCGCGTTCGCCCATGGTGATGAGCCGTTCCGGATGCGTGGCGTAAAAACCGGCGATCGTGCCCAGGCTGATCTTCTCCTGGAACTGGGAGTACAGCGGGTTGTAAACAGCCGAACGTGTGGAGGCCACCGTAGTGTCCATGGAGTTGATGAAACTTGGGTCCAGCCCCAACCATTCGAGGTCTGCCTCAGGGGTTGGGCTGTACGGAAGAAGCTCCACAAAGACGGCGTTGTAAAGGTTCACTTCCGAGAAGCGCTTGGGTTGGACGTTGATGAATGCCACCGAAAACGCAACGATGAGCAGCACCGCCGTCGCGGGCAGCAATAGCGCGCGCCAATGTCGACCCCTGCCGAGCGCACCGTCGGCCGGTTTACCGTCGGACGGAGGCACGACGACGGCCGCCTCACCGTCCGCTGCACCCCGCCGCCACGGCACCCAGAGCAGCGCCAGGGCAATAACGGGCAGCCACGAGACAGTTTGTGTTTTTGCCGCAACGGTAAAGACCGTCGCGAAGACGACCAGCAGCAAAGCCAGCCACCGCGGACCGCTGCCGTTCCAGTAGTGGAGCAGCGCAACGGACACGGCAAGAATGCCAAGGAAGGCCGCGGGTTCGCTGTAGGGCGAGACGAAGAAGTCAGCGAAGACGCCGTCTGCCATCACCCCGGTGACCAGCGCGGCGATGAGGATACGGAACCAGGTCCGGCCAGGCAGCACGTTGATCAGGGCCGCGATCAGCAATCCGAAGACCACACAGCAGACGATTCCAACGGCACGGGTGTCCAGCCCCGGTCCCCAGCCCAGGAGGGGTGTCAGCAGTTTCCCCAACCACAGGAACAGCAGCTGGGAAGAGTAGTACGGCTCCCCTGTGCCGTTGGCGCCGCAGCCTTCACCGTAGAACTGGTGCGGGACCCAGGAAGGGTGGATGTACTTCGTGAACCCCGCGTAATCCCAGGGCCGTTGGTTCATGACCCCCAGGGAGCACAGCAGACCATGCCCCTCGCCCTGGTCCCCCATCCCCACAGGTTCCGGAATGAACAGCCGGACCATCATGAGGGCGGCCGCAACCAGCCCCGCGATCAGGGCCGCGCCGTGGACTGGTCCCAGCGTCAAGGTACCGGGACCGAAGGTCCTCGCAAAGTATCGTCCCAGGCTGCCGAGCGGACGGGCCTTGGTGCCCTTGCGTCCGCGCACAGGGGCAGGGGTGAACGTTCTCTGCGCTTTCCCGCCACGTTCACGGAGCTGCGTGGCGCTCCCGGATCCTTGATCAGCCATTGTTTACTGCTCCCCCGGTGACAGGCACGCGCACGGGAGCCAGGGTTCCGGTCACCAATTCCGGAGCTTCACCCGGTACTGCCTGCCGGGCGGAGGCCACGGCGCAGCGGACGGTCCGGGCAGTGCCCACCGTCCGGATGATGGGATGGACTGTGACGCCTGCCGGCAGTTTTTCCGTGCCGAGGAATTCGAGCGCATAGGGAAGGCAACGCGCTTCACGCGCCACGGGTGTTGCCAGTGACGCGTCCTGGGCGATCCATGCGCTGATGTCTTCCGCGGTATGGGGCTCCGAACACGGGACATCGGTTCCGTCGTCGGAAAGAACGCCGTCCTTGTATTCCTGCCGGTAGCAGAGCCGTACTGCTGCCGAGTGTGGTCCCGCCAAAGCATCCTTGAGGTCAAGGCCGGTTTCCTGCGGGGTGCCGTCTTGGTCCGTGACCGCTACGTCGCAACGAACCGCCCGGCTGCCGGCAGCCCAGGCGTCCCTGTCAGGGAAGTAACTGGTGACCGCCAGTCCGAAGGTCCCGTCCCTGTCGGACGCGGAGAGATAAGTACGCAGGTCCTCGCTGGTGCACAGTCGTTTGCCGGCAGCCTTGAGCTGCTGCTGGTTGGGACGTGACTCCTGGCGGGCCAGGGGTTCGGGCATCGTCGTGACCAGGAAAGTCTGGGTGGTGTGGCGTTCGGTGCAGGAAACAGGCGGGCTGGCTTCGCTGCTGGCATCGAATTCTTCCGGGGACACCACGGCATGGCAGAGTCCTGTTTCCGGACTCGCCGTGTCCACCCCGGGTTTTCCTTCATCACAGGCGGCCAAGGCTGCCGTTATCATCACCGCGGCCATGACGGCCGACGCCCGGAACAGACTACGAGGACGCACGCCGGCCCTTGCTGCGGGTCGCTGCACGGTTTTTGCGGACGACGGCGGCCCGAACCAGCACGATGATGGCCGCGACGAAGCCGAAAATCACCACGAAGGAACCCAGGAAGTGGTGCATGACATCGAATCCCTGCTGCCCCCAGCTCTGTTGCGCCGCTGCGATCATGAAATAGCGGGTTGCGTTGCTGATGCAGACTATGAGGAGTGCGATGAGGGCCGCGGGCATGAGCCGGGAGACGGGGATGCGTCCCATTAGGAAAAGAATCCCGGCGAGGCCTGCGATCGGCGTGAGGAGGACGGCGCTGGAGCACAGCCCGGTGACTTGGAGGGCGAAGGGCTGGCCCCCGCCCACATTGTGGAAAATGATGTCGCCCACGCTGTAGGAAGCCCCGCCGAGGACGCCGTCGAAAATGGCGGACATGAGCCAGGCTTCGGCTGCCCTGATGTGCTCCTGCTGCAGCATGGCCGCGGCCGCGGCAGCGATGAAGACCAGCCCGATGAGGCCCCCGCCACGGGCCTTCCGTACGGGGATCGCACGGGGTCCGGTGGGGACGCTGATGTTGCCGGCTTCGGCGCTCATGGCCACTAGGCTTCCTTCGCTAGGAGTTTGACGTCTGTCTCCTGGTTGCGGCGGGTCTTGGCCCACCCCTGCCGTCCTGTGATGAGGCGGTAGGTTGCCCTGAGCACCGTGACGTAATTCTGGTACATGTAGAGCCAGTAGCCGAAGCCCCAGAGGACACCGAGCATGAAGTTCTTCTCCGGCGTGACCTGCTTCCGGTACACCAGGCCCCACAGCGCGAACGGCAGCACGCCTGTTGCGAAGATCAGGGGAATGATGAACCATGCCGCACTGATCCAGGCGCCAAAGCTGCCCATGGTCAATGAGCCCTGTGCCACCATGGTGATAAACAGCGTTGGCCACAGGACCAAGCCGAGAATCTGGATGAAAGGCTGGACCAGGAAGTAGCTGGATTCGATCGCGCCGACGTTGCTGAAGTAGGGCGATTCGAAGATCCGCTTGAGGTAGACGCTGCACTGCATGCCGCCGTGGCACCACCGCGTGCGTTGCGTGAGGAGCCTGCGGAGGTCAGGGAGTGCTTCCTGGGCTACGTGGGTGTCATGCATGTAGACGGTCTTGTAACCACCCAGCATGATGTGGATCGCGAGTTCGTAATCTTCAAGGAGCGCCCCGTGCCATGGCTGGCCGGACGTCCTGGCGATGACATCCAGGGCGGACAACCGCGTGAACTGGCCGTTGCCGCCCAGGCCGACCGTCAGGGTGTGCCGCCGAAGGGACTGCATGGCCGCGATGGTGGTGCGGAACTCCATGTCCTGCATCAGGACCAGGTACCGTCCGAAGGACTTCCTGAGACGCTGCATCCCGGTGCCGCCTTCGAGGGCCGGGTCCTGCAGGTTGGACATCCAGACGGCGGTTTGGGCGGCGCCGACTTCCGGGTCACCGAACGCCAGGGGACCAGCCGCCTGACGGAACGCATTGTCAGCCAGGTGGCCATCGGCGTCGACCACCAGGACAATCACCGACGACCGGTCGACGTCGGCGGGCAGCCAACCGTCCAAAGTGCGGTAGGCCGCGTTAAGCGCATCTCCCTTGCCGGTGCGGGCCAGTGGCCGGCGACGGCGAACGAGGTGGATCATGGCGTCGCGCTCAGAGGCCGCGTCCACGATGTCGGCGGTGGCGTCGTCGCTGTCGTCATCGACAACCCATACGTGGGCCTGCGGGAATTGCCTGCGGAGCAATCCCAGGGTTTCGCCGATCACCACTTCTTCATCGCGGCACGGAATGAACACATGCCACGAGAAAGAGTCGGGATCGCCCTCGGGATCGGGTTTGCGCCGGAGGAAGGGCACCAGAATCACCAGGATGTACGACAGAAAAACCACCAGGAGCACAAAAGCCAGCGCCTGTGCGGATTCGAGTACCGACATTTACTTCCGATGCTTGGGCGAGGCCGGAAAGGCCCGGGAAAAATGGGGATGGCGGGACGGCCCGGAAAGAGCCGCCCCGCCGATGGTATTACGAGTTGGGATGTGCTCCCCGCTTTGCGGCTTTGAGCCTGCTGTTTCGCAGGACTACAAAACCGGTAATCAGCAGGGCTACCCCCACGAGGATGACCCAACCAAGGGTTGGGGCTCCCGTGACAGCGAGCGTGGTACCGCCGGCGGCGGTACCGCCTGCGGTCCAGTTATTGCCGTACATTGACTGTTCTCCTTTCGCCGTGCGTGATCGCCGGGGCGATCAGACAGCGGCTACCGCGGTGCGGCGGCGTGAGCGGACGAACAACCAGGTGAGCAGAGCCAGGAGGGCCACGCCACCGCTGATGGCCATGGTGTCGGCGTTGACCAGCGGGATCGCCGCTGCGTCAAGGTTGGGTCCGACGGTTGCGTTGGCCAGGTTGACGGTGGCGATGGAGCCGCCGGCAACGGCGATCTGCAGGGCGCGCTGGGTAAAGGCCCCCGACGGAGCGGTTTCCTGGACGTTGACCTTGGCCGAAACGAGGGCGGTCAGCGCGGTGCTCAAAGGAGCCACAACGCTGGTAGCAACTGCTCCGGTCACGCCGTTCAGGGTGGTGGTCAGGACAGACAGGGCAGGTCCTGCGACGAGCTGGGCGATCGGTCCAAGACCGTTAACGGCGGCCGTGGCGGTTGCCAGGGTGCTGCTGACGATGGAGGTCAGCTTGTTGGCAACAGCCTGCGGCAGGAACGAGATCAGGTCGGTTCCGGCCGGCAGGGAGTTCAGGTCCGGCACGCCGGCAACGGCCAGCAGGTCTGCCTCGGTGATGGAGATGGTTCCACCGGCCACCGGGTTGGCCACCGTGACGCCCAAGGGGGTCAGGACGGCGTTGGCCGTGTTGATGGCGGTGCTGATGGTGCCTGCGACGCCGCCAATGACAGTGCCGCCGACTTCAGCCGAAACGCCGGCCAGTGAGTAGGCACCCTGGGGGGCTGCACCCTGGTCCTTCTTGGCTGCCGCCGCGAGGGTGGCCACCTGAAGGTTGACGTTGACCAGGTCCGTGCCACCGAGGATGGCTGCAGTGCCGAGGCTGACGCGGGCTGCCGGGATGGCAGGATCGCCGGACGTGGGAAGGCCGCCGGGCAGGGTCACCAGACCGGGAGCGCCGCTCACGGTACCGGAGAATGCTTCCGAGGAACCGTCGTTGACTGCCTTGCCGTACTGGCTGACAGCACCAACCTGGATGATGCCGTTGTTCTGGAGCAGCGGGATGTTGCCCGCGCCCACGTTGACGACGCCGAAGACTGCGCTGAGATCCAGCGGGTCGGTGGCCTCAATGACTGCCGGGCCGCTCGGCGGGGTGCCGATCTGCTGGGCAGTTGCTGCTCCGTTGGATGCCAGGTTGGCAAAGTTCGGAAGTGTCAGGACAGAACCATCGATGATCTGTCCGCTGCCCACCGAGATGACGTCGGTGGGCGCTGCGTTTGCGGCTGGTGCGGCCACGAGGCCGATTGCCAAGGCCGATACGGCGGTGACGCCGACGGCTGTGGGCCACAGCTTGCTCTTGCTGTTCAAGTATTTCCCCCTTGCGAACGCTGCAGGACAGGGCTGTTCTGCAGCTGAGACCGTGGGGGCAAACGCCCCCCGGTGCAAAATAACAAGGGGAATGGGGCCAGGTCCGCGGGGGTACCCGAAGGGGTTAACCCGCGTCCTGGTTCTATAGCTGTTCTATTTACTGAGTTGGTGTCAGTCCGGCAGTTCCAGCTGGAACCCGCACTGGCACCGCAGCAACTTCGTGCCGACGTCGACTGCCGAAGCGTCGTCGCCGGGTTCGTCGGTCGACAAGGGCGCGTAGATGCTCTTGACGTTGGAGCCTGCCAGGGACATTGCTTCGCCGCAATGGAAGTACTCTCCTGCGAAGCGGAGCAATCCCTCCAGCGAGCGCACCTTGTTCAGGACCGCTGCCACATCACGGAACCGTGCCCTGTGCAGGTAGTTGCCTTGGCATTTGCGGCAGACGTACCCGACCTGGACCTGCAGTTCGCCCGGATGCGGCGGCAGGGACTCGATGGATTCGATGGCAACATTTTCGTTCGTTCCGCAGTGCAGGCAGCCAAGGGGCCGCATGTCTTGCGTCAGCCGTGGAAGGCTGGGACCACCAATGCCTTGCATGGCGTCTCCTGGGGCTCGGCAGCTGACCGGTCAGCACCTGGGCAGCGGGACGAACCATTCGTCCCAGTACAAGGAAACCATTACTAAGGCTACTTAGCAATACCCTGCGGGGTACGTTGGCGGCAGCTAGGCGAACTGCGGAACCGAGGTTAGCGCGGCACCCAACTCGCGGACCGCCGTCGGGCTTCCGGCAACGAACCAGTTCATCCCGTTGACTTTCACGACGGCGGTGTCCCCGCCGGCCGCGCGAACGATCGCCTTGCCGGGCAGCCAGTCCCATTCGGGGCAACTGTGCTGGAACCAGCAACCGAGTTCGCCATCGGCCACCCGGCCCAGGTCACAGGAACCTGAGCCAAACATCCGCAAGGAGGCGGCGGTGATGGCGGCCGCGTGCCATGGCATGGCCGTGCGCGGATCCGCGAGCCAGGTCGGATGGATGTACGTGGCTGCGCAAATCCCGGCCACCGAAACATCGCCGGAACCGGAAATGGGTTCTCCGTTGAGCGTCGCCGCCTGGTCCTCGCCGCCCAGCCAGAGCTTGTCCAGTTCGGGCTGGTAGATCGCCCCCAGCAACACCGACGGGTCCACCAACGGGCTGCCGGACTGGCCACTGTGGGCGGTGTCGCCACGCTTCAAGGCAATGGCCGAGCACCAGTAGGTAGAGCCGTGCAGGAAGTTGTAGGTGCCGTCAACGGGGTCGATCACCCAGGTCCGTCCGCTGGTCCCGGCCACCGAGGCACCCTCTTCACCAAGGATGCCGTCCTCCGGCCGGCAACGGCGCAGTTGCTCCAGGACGTAGGCCTCGGCTGCGTGGTCGGCTGCGGTGACGACGTCCGAGACGGACGTCTTGCGTTCGCCCTGCAACCCGCCCATCCGCATGAGCAACGCCAGTTGCCCCGCTTCCCGGACCAGGGCGCTGGCCAACTGGTAGTCATCAAGTGAAGGATCGAGTTCAGTTGCGGTGTGCCTGCCGGTGGTCATGGATCCAGCTTAGGTGGCGGGATAATGAATGACATGGCCAAGACACCAGCTCAGCGGATCAAAAAGCACGGAGCGAAGGCAGTGGTTCCCGACCACACACTGCCTCCCGTGATCAACAGCACCACCGCGCGGACGCCGCAGAAGGCACAAAACAACTCCAGGTTGATCGTGATTGCCGGCGTGGTGGCCAGCCTGTTCCTCTTCTGGTACCTGCACCTGTTGACCCTGAACCAGATGACCCAGCTTTCCGGCGGGCTGGCAATGCCGGACTCCCTGATCGGCGGTTTCTCCCCGGACTACATCGCCCAACTGCGCGCAGCCATGGATGACGCGGCACGCGGCCAGCTCAACTACGTCCACAAGACGGCCGGCACGCTGTTCCCGTTGATCTTCGGCTTCAGCTGGCTCCTGCTGATCGGCACCAACGTGGCGAGGAAGTCCTGGCGCTGGGCCATGTGGGCCGCTCCCCTGCTTTTTGCCGTGGCCCACTTGTGGTCGAACGTGGCCATTGATTCGGTGCTGGCCGCAGAGACGCCCGACGCCGGTTCGGTCGCCGTGGCATCGGCCGTCACCGTTGCCTCCTGGGTACTTTTCCTGGTGAGCCTCGTGTGTGGCGTCGTTGCCGTCTTCCTGGGAAAGAAGCGCGCGTCCTGAAACGGGGGGCCACCTCCCCGCCCCCGCCCCCGCAGCAACCGTTGAGGATAGCTCTCCCCATTCCGCGTCCCGGCCCGCCCGGATAGTGTTGCGCTTGCCGCCAAGTGCTGGCGCGCAGTAAGTGGATCTTGGGGGATCAATGGGGGAAATTCACGTCGATGCGAGGCTCAACATCGTTGAGCTCAGCGGAATCGCCTGGGCAGAAACTGTCCGCAGGGCGGCCGAAGCAACGGGCAGCGAGGCCGACGCCGCCGCCTATCCGGAGTACTTTCCACGTCCGGACGCGCACCACCAGGACGCCGGGGACGAACTTCGCCGTGCCGGCATCCTCGATGCGCAGGGCACCTTGTCACCGCAATGGATACTGGCGGTTACCCTCGCTGTATCGGCACCCCTGACGGCCACCACGGTGGTGCAGTTCCAAGACCAGTCCATCCACAGCAGGGCCGGCCTGGCAGGAGGGCGGGGCGTCGCCGTCTCCTATCGACGCCGTATAAGCCACCAGCCAAACGGTGTGGTGGTGACGGAAGTCCGCAACGCCGTCGAGGTTTCCTTCTTCCAGGAGGAAAATGCGTGGGCTGCCCTCAGCCGCCATTTTCCCCGGCTCCATCAGCTGGAGCCCTTGCCGGAAGCGACGCCGCAGGCGGTAGCGGCCAACACCAGCTGCACCATCCACCTTGACGTGTCAGGCCACCTTGATGTTCCAGGCACTCCGGCGCCAGGTTCCCGCCCCTATACCAGCCGGCGCGTTTGGGCCGTCGCGGACCAGCTGTACTCCGTTGACCAGCTGAACTCCGTTGACCAGCTGAACTCCGTGGAAACCGGGCCAGGACAGAACCCCGCGCCCACCCTGACCGCCGTTCCATCCACGGACCCCGGGCTCGAATTCGCCTGGTCCCTCCTGGGAGCAAAGGAATACCTTGGCAGCGCTGCCGGTCGGAGCGTGCGCTCATGAGCCTTTACGGAATGGATGTGGAGGGCGGGCGACGCCTCAGCAAAGAGTTTGCCCGCAGCAGCCAACGCCTGCTGGACCTGAGCGGCAACCTCACTCCCTTGATCACCGGTGTGGACTGGCACGGCGATGACGGGAAGCGCTTCACGCAGGAGTGGATGGCCTACCGCAGTCAGCTCATCGCGGCAGGGCATGCCCTCGCCGCCGCTTCCAGTGCCGTGCAACGCAACGTCGACGAGCAAATGGCCGCCAGTACCACCGCGGCCGGCTCCGGGAATCCATCCGTCCTTGACCGGCTCCTGGACGCCGCCGCCGGGGAGGCTGAGGACCTGTGGGATGCCAGCGGAAAAGTCACCAGCCTGTTGGCAGGCACTGCGTCCACCATGTGGAACCTTGCCCAGGACCTGGCTCCCCTCCCTGTGGGGAACCTCATGGATGCCGAGGAAAACCGTGCCTCGCGGCTGGGCGACTTCGTGAACATGGGCTGGGGGTGGCTGACCTCGGGCGAGCCACCGTCGATCACCCAGCTGGTGTCCAACGGGGTGCTGTTCGTAGCGGCGACACTGAACACAGCCGCGACGGTGACGAGTTTCGGCTTCCACAATCCGCATTTGATGGATGACGGAAGGCCGGTGGCCGGAGAGCCCATCCCCCTGACCGTTGGCAAACCCGGAACCGCCGACGTGAACGGCAGGCCGGTCACGCCCGTGCCGTCAACCATCAGCTCCGTCCTGGCCGCCACCGACGCAGCCTACGCCGACGCAGGAATCGCGGGCACGGAAGATACCGGGATCCGGATCACCACAGTCGACAAGCCGGGCAGTCCCCCTGCCTACATCATCAGCATTCCAGGGACCACCCGGTGGATGCCGGACGGCGCGGCCAACCCCACCGATCTCACCGGGAACCTTGAACTTGCCGGTGGGAACCTGTCCACTGCCGCCCAAGCGGTCCGCATCGCCATGGAGAAAGCCGGCATTCCCCAGGACGCACCGGTGATGCTGTCAGGTCATTCGCAGGGCGGCATGATCGCCACGGCCTTGGCATCCGACAGCAGCTTCACCGACAGGTTCAACGTCACCAACGTTGTCACGTACGGATCGCCGGTGGATTCGGCACCCATCCCGGCATCCATCGACGTCCTGGCCCTTCAGCACGCCGGTGACCCCGTCCCGCAGGTGGACCTGGCGGATGCCACTTTGCTTCCCGGCGGCAGCATCACCACGAGCCGGGACAACAACGCCCTGGTGGTGACGCTGCCCAATCCGGACATCGACCCGGGGTTCGCCGGTATCAGTTACCACGACTCCTACCGTTACGTTGACTCGGTAGCGCAGCAGGAAGCCGGGGGTCCCATCGCCCAGTACAGTCAAAAGGAATCCACCCAGCAGTTCCTCACAAGCGATGCCGGCCAGGTGTCCTCAACCGTGTCCAACATCTCCCGAAAGCAGTGACCTTGAAGAAACTTCCCAAGCCGGTGCCGGCCCTGATCATCATGATGCTGATTCTGGGCATCACGGCTTGCGGTGTGGGTGGCCCGTCCAAGGCCGAGCGGCTCGGCAAGGACATGCAGGACGCTGCTGCGTCCGTGCCGGGAGTAAAGGACGCCCAGGTCCACGTGAACATGAATACGTCCGGCAACTTCATCACCGCCAAGCTCACAGGAACCGGCTCCGAGCACGCCGCGCTTGCACAGGCCCTGGAAGAGGCCCTTCCGGCCATGCTGGAGAAGACCACGGACTTGGACTCGGGATCCTTCTCGGTCAGTATCTTTTCACCCGACGACTCGGTTTCGGTGAGTGCTGGCGACCTCGGCTACGCGGGAGGGACTTCACTCGTGGACTTCCGCGAGTACTTCCTCAATCGGCCCTGAGCGCTTTTTCGTTCCGTTCGTACCCGCTGGGCAATAACAAGGCCTGCAGTGGCCAGGCCGATAGTGACCGGATACCCCATGAAGCGTTCCAGAGTTCCGGGCCGGGGTACATCCATGGCGGTGATGCCGCCAATGACCAGCGCCCCAAGGCAGAGAATCCCGCAGATTCCGAGGAACCAACTGACGGGGGTTTGCCTGAACCACAATACGGCCAGCAGGAGCAAGGCGAACCCTCCCCCAATGAAGAACATGAGGGCCCCTGCAAGATGCCACGGCGAGCCCAGGTCTTCGGGTACCAGTCCCACAATCACCGTGCCCACCCCCGCAACGCCCGTCAGGATCCGGATGGCGACCGCCATGATCCAGGGCACGGCCAGCACGCGGATGGGCGTTTCACCCTCCTGCGTCGCCCGGAAACGCCTGGCCCGGACTTCCGGCCTCGCCGCGACGCACAGGAGCCCGGCCGTCAGGAGGATTGCCCCGAGGACCAACGCCAGCCCCTGGACCACGAAAGAGGCATTCATCAGCCAATGCAAGGGCGAACAGACTGGCCGGTCCTCATACAGTCCGCAGGAAACAGCGCCCAGGTCGCTGATGAAGCCCGTGGCCCTGCTGTAGGGCTCCGGACCGGCCCAAGCCTCGATCACAGCAGCCTCGGCCACGAAGTACTGGACGACGCTCAGTTGCGCCCATCCCCCAATATTTGCCCTGATGCTGCGGACATCCGGAAGGAACCATCCCGCCGGTGCCGACGCCGTTGCACGCCCGTTCATGGTGGCCAGCCTAGCTGTGTTCGGGCATCGCCCCGGCAGCTTGTATGCTTGTAGTCGTGTCCGGGCCCTTGAGCTCCAGCAGTGGGATTCCGAGCCATGGACACACAGGCCCTCGTAGCTCAGTGGATAGAGCACGGCTCTCCTAAAGCCGGTGTCGTTGGTTCGATTCCAATCGAGGGCACTTGAAGCACCAGCAGCGCATCCAGGACTTGCGGGCCTACCTGGCCGGCAGCTGGAGTGTGGAGCGTAACCTCCTGGACCGCGCCTCCGGCGCCCGCGGAACCTTCACCGGCGTCGTGTATTACAGACCGAACCCCGACGGCGGCCTGGACTACCGCGAAGACGGCACCATGCACTGGCCCACCCACACCGGCCCCGCCTTCCGTGAATACGTCCTGACACCCGGCGCCGCACCGGACTCCATGGATGTGTCCTTCCCCGACGGCAGGCCTTTCCACGTCATGGGATTCTCCGAAGAGGGCCACCAGGACAAGCACTGGTGCGATCCCGACGACTATCAGGTCAACTACACCTACAACGGCCCGGATTCGTTCAGTTTCACCTGGGACGTCACAGGGCCCGCCAAGGACTTGCTGCTGGAATCGCATCTGGTCCGCATCGACGCCAGGAGGCATGAATGACAACAACGGACCTGATCGTGGTCAGCGCCGTGTGCGTCTACAACAACGAAGGGCAGCTGTTGACCGTCCGCAAGCGCGGCACGGACAAATTCATGCACCCCGGCGGCAAACCCGAACCGGGTGAAACGGCCGCCCAGGCCGCTGCCCGGGAACTGTCCGAGGAAGTCGGCATCGAGGTATCACCGGAGCAGCTGGAACCCCTGGGTGTCTGGCTCGCCGTAGCCGCCAACGAAGCCGCCACGAACATCGAAGCCACCGTCTTCACGGCGCCCGGAACCTGGGACGCGCACCCCTCCGCCGAGATCGCGGAAATCCGCTGGCTGGACCTCTCAGCACCCCTGCCGGCGGACCTGGCGCCGCTGCTCACGGACCACGTCCTTCCGGCCCTCAAGTAGCGCTAGAGCTCCGGGACAGCTTCCTGCGCCACTGCCGTGGCCTCCGCGAACTGGGTCTGGTACAGCTCGGCGTAGCGCCCGTCCGCCGCCAGCAGCTCGGTATGCGTGCCACGCTCCACGATCCTGCCGTCCTCAACCACCAGGATCGCGTCAGCGGCGCGGATGGTGGACAAGCGGTGCGCAATCACGACGGCGGTACGTCCCTCGAGCGCCTCACCCAGGGCCGCCTGCACGGCGGCTTCGTTGGTGGAGTCCAGCGCCGCCGTCGCCTCATCCAGAATCACCACGCGCGGCTGCTTGATGAGCAAACGTGCGATGGTAAGGCGTTGGCGCTCGCCGCCGGAGAGCCGGTAGCCACGCTCCCCCACCACTGTCTCCAGGCCATCGGGCAGGGAACGGATCATCGGTTCCAGGCGGGCGCGCCTGAGCACATCCCACATGTCGTCCTCGGTAGCATCCGGCCGTGCCAGGCGCAGGTTGGAGGCGATGGTTTCGTGGAACAGGTGGCCGTCCTGGGTCACCATGCCCAGCGTGTCGCGCAGGGAATCGAAACTGATGTCCCGCACATCGGCACCCGTCCGGGGCCCGTTCCCGCCCAGGCGCACTGCTCCGGAGTCGACGTCGTACAAGCGGGACAGCAGCTGGGCGATGGTGGACTTGCCGGCACCCGAGGAACCCACCAGGGCCACTGTCTGGCCCGGTTCCACCCGGAAGCTCACCCCGTGCAGCACTTCCTCTCCGCCGCGGGTGTCCAGCGTGGATACCTCCTCCAGGGAGGCCAGGGAAACTTTGTCTGCTGAGGGGTAGGAGAAGCGGACGTCATCAAATTCCACCGCGACAGGGCCCGGAGCGACCTCAATGGCATGCGGCTTTTCGGTGATGAGCGGCTTCAGGTCCAGGATTTCGAAGACCCGTTCAAAGCTGACCAGTGCGCTCATGATTTCCACCCGCGCGTTGGACAGCGCGGTCAGCGGCGCGTAAAGCCTGGTGAGCAGGAGCGCCAGGACCACCACATCGCCCGGTGCCAGCTGGCCGCTGAGGGCCAACCAACCGCCCAGGCCGTACACGAGGGCCAGTGCCAACGCCGAGACCAGGGTCAGGGCGGTGACGAAGGTGAACTGCAGCATGGCGGTGCGGATGCCGATATCCCGCACCCGTCCAGCCCGGTCGGCAAATTCACGCGATTCCTCGTCCGGGCGGCCGAACAGTTTCACCAGCGTGGCACCGGGCGCCGAGAAACGCTCCGTCATCTGCGTGCCCATGGCGGCGTTGTGGGCTGCAGCCTCACGGCGAAGATCTGCCAGTTTGGAGCCCATGCGCCGCGCGGGGATGAGGAAGATCGGCAGCAGCACCATGGCGAGCACCGTCACCAGCCAGGAAGTATTGAGCATCACGGCGAGGGTCAACGCCAGGGCCACTACGTTGCTGACCACACCGGACAACGTGCCGGCGAAGGCGGACTGTGCCCCGATGACGTCATTGTTCAACCGGCTCACCAAAGCGCCGGTCCGTGTCCGGGTGAAGAACGCGATGGGCATGCGCTGCACGTGGTCGAACACCCGCGTGCGCAGGTCCACGATGACGCCTTCACCAATGATCGACGACAACCAGCGCGTCAGCAGGCCCACTCCGGCCTCACCCACCGCAACGATCGCAATGAGGACGGCCAGCCAGATGACCGTTCCTACGCCTGCGTTCGCGATGATCGCATCCACCACTTGTCCGGCAAGCACCGGGGTGGCCACTGCCAGGAAGGCGCCCGCGATGGAAGCTATGACGAACGCAATCAGCTTCCCCTTGTGAGGGGCAGCGAAGGCGAGGACCCGTTTGAGGGTTTCCTTGGAGAACGGCTTGGAGCCGCTCTTGGCAGTGGTGATGTTGTACAGCGAGCTCCAGGCCACGCGGTCCATGCTCATGGGTTACTTCTCCTGGCTTGGGGTGTGGTGGAGTTCCCGGACTTGTCCGTTGTCCAGGTGCCACCGCGAATCGAGACGGACGTTTTCCAGCAGCCGGCGGTCGTGGGTGACCAGCAGGAGCGCACCGTCGTAGCTCTCCAGCGCTTCTTCAAGCTGTTCGATCGCCGGAAGGTCCAGATGGTTGGTGGGCTCGTCCAGCACCAGCAGGTTCACGCCGCGGGCCTGCAGCAATGCGAGCGCAGCCCGGGTCCGCTCCCCCGGGGACAACGAGTCCACAGTGCGTGAGGTGTGGTCCGCTTTGAGCCCGAATTTGGCCAGGAGGGTGCGGACGTCTGCGCTGTTCCAGTCCACGAGCACGGCTTCCACTGCGTCGCCGAGCGGCTGCCCGCCGTCGAGCAATCCGCGTGCCTGGTCGATTTCGCCGATGGCGACGGACGCGCCCATGGAGGCAACGCCGTCGTCGGGTTGTTGCGTCCCCAGCAGCAGGCGCAACAAGGTGGACTTGCCGGCGCCGTTCGGACCCGTGATGCCGATCCGCTCCCCACCGTTGAGCTGGAGGTTCACCGGTCCCAGCGTGAAGTCGCCCTGGCGCACGACGACGTCACGCAAGGTCGCGACGACGGCACTTGAGCGGGGTGCCTGGCCGATGCTGAACTGCAGCTGCCACTCCTTGCGGGGCTCGTCCACCTCAGTGAGCCGGGCAATGCGGGACTCCATCTGGCGGACCTTCTGCGCCTGCTTCTCCGACGATTCGACGCTGGCGGCCCGGCGGATCTTGTCGTTGTCCGGGTTCTTCTTCATGGCGTTGCGGACACCTTGGGAGCTCCACTCCCGCTGGGTGCGCGAGCGGGAAACGAGGTCCGCTTTGGTGTTGGCGAACTCCTCGTAGCGCTCCCGGGCATGGCGTTTGGCCACCGCGCGCTCTTCGAGGAAGGCTTCGTAGCCGCCGTCGTAGACAGCTACCGAGTTCTGGGCCAGGTCCAACTCCACCACTGTGGTGACGCAGCGGGCCAGGAATTCGCGGTCGTGGGAAACCAGCACCACTCCGCCGCGCAGGCCCTGGACGAAGGCTTCAAGGCGTGCCAGCCCGTCGAGGTCCAGGTCATTGGTGGGTTCGTCCAGGAGCACTACATCGAAGCGGCTCAGCAGCAGCGCCGCCAGAGCCACGCGGGCGGCCTGGCCACCGGAAAGGCCGGTCATCAGTGCCTCGGTGCCAACCTCCAGCCCGAGATCGGCCAGAACGGCGGGAATGCGGTCTTCCAGGTCTGCCGCGCCGGAGGCCATCCAGCGGTCGAAGGCAAGGGAGTAGGCGTCGTCGGCTCCTGCGGCACCTGAGCCGAGGGCTTCGGCAGTGGATTCCATCTCGGTGGTGGCTTGCGCGCAACCGGTGCGTCGGGCGATGTAGCCGGCGATGGTTTCGCCTTCGGTGCGCTCGTGTTCCTGCGGCAGCCAACCCACGAACGCATCCGAGGGTGCAAGGCTGAGGCTGCCTTCCTGCGGCTGGTCGACGCCCGCCAGGATACGGAGCAGCGTTGATTTTCCGGCGCCGTTGGCTCCCACTACGCCCACCACGTCGCCGGGCGCCACCGTGAGGGACAGCTTGGAAAAGAGTGTGCGGTGGCCATGCCCACCGGCCAGTTCCTTGGCCACCAAGGTTGCAGTCATTTGTCTATCCTCCAGCAAGGAAACGCAGATCATCAGGCCCCGATTCCCGCGGGCATGGAAAAACCCGCTGGTCCGGACTTGGGGGGTGTACGGACCAGCGGGTTCAATCATCAAGCATAATTCAATGTGGCGTCGGCGTAAAATCGATCTGTACTCCCACTTACCGCAATTTGCCGGTTTGCCGCGCCCCACATCACAGAGAGTTCCACATGCCCTTACCGTCCAAGGCGTTCCAGCGCTGGCTTCATGGCGTTGCGCCCGATGCCAGCACGGCGGACGTCTGCAGGATCGCCGGCATCAAACGGACAACCCTGGCCCAGCAGCTGGTCCGCGGCAAGGTGGCCGAGTCCACGCTGGTGAGCATCAGCCGGGGCTTCAACATCAACCCTGTGCAGGCCCTGGCCACTTTCGACCTCTACTCCGATCTCCGCGGCGACCCCGTTCCGCCCACGGGCTGCGAACTGGTCAGCCAAGTAGCCACGATCGATCTTCTGCGTGCCGTAGTGGAGCGCAGCGAGCCCGGCTCCGCGCCCGTGGCCCGCCTTTCGGAACCACCTCACCCCACCTCCGTGCGCAACTGGGTGGACGCAATCGACGACGGCGAGTTGCGGCACCGGGTCAGCGACACCACCGGCATCGCGCCCCAGAATTTCTCGGCCCACCTGACAGCCAACAGGCTTCCGCCGGAGCTGGCGATTGCCACCTCCCGTGCGGCCGGGGTGGGACCGGCAGGAGGGTTGGTGGCCGGAGGACTGATCACCGAAGCCGAAGCCGGCTGGCCACCCAATGCACGCCGGGAGGCCTTGGACGCAATGTCCCAAAGTGCACTGGTGACCCTTGCCGGTGAGCGGCTGCTGGCATTGGGAAAAACCCTCCGCCGCCAGGAACAAGACCACGAACGAACTGAACGAATTTGGGAGAACCTCGGATGACGGCTGTCCTGCCCTGGGTCACGCTGGCAGTTTGCCTGGCGATTACGATCGCACGGATTCCGAGCGCACTGCGTGGGGAGAACCGCGTTGTCTTCTACATCTTTTCGTTGATCTCACTGAGCATCTTCATCAGCATCGAGGCGCCCTACCTTGTCATCGACGGCTGGCTTGGCGGGATGAACGTTGGGAACCTGATTCTGCGTTTCCTGCTGTATGCGACGTTCTTCTTCATGGGCATCAAGATCGCCACCGCGTTCGGCTCCCAATCGGCAGTGCGGGCCATCCGCGGGCCACTGGGTATCACGGTTGCCGCAATCGTGGGCGTGCTGACCATCTACTTTTTCCTCATCACCGACACCCGGGGCTCGTCGGCGGGGATGAGCGGGCTGGTGTGGGGGCCGTCGTTGGAGGCCTATGCCTTTATGGGCCGCTTCTACCCGGGATTCGTTGCTGCCTGCCTGGTGCCGGCCATCTGGCGCACGGTGGCGAGCCAGGCGCCTGTGTTGCTGCGCGTCGCCTCGGGCCTGCTTTTGCTGGGACTTTCGTTGCTTTTGCTGTCACAGCTTTTTCCGCTGATCCCGTTTTCGGAGGCCTGGCTGCGGGTGCTGATCAACTACTCCGCAGCCATGTTCACGTGTATCGGATTGGCCGGAATCTGGTTCTCGAAAGCAGTTGCGCGTCGAAAACGGCGTCTCTCAGCGTAAGACTTTCACAAAACCATTAGATCGTGGCACAATCATGAATGTGTGAACGCGGCTGCAGCCTGACACCGGAATCAGAGAACGGGTTTCCGGTGGATGTGGCGCCCACGGGATCACAATTGGGGGGATGAGTGGTGGCGGGCTGTTGGGGACCGCCCCCACTCAGCCTTTTTAACGCACCTTTACCTGGCACTGGTGTCCACCGCCGTGCCCGTTCCCTCCGGTGACTAAGATGGCTCCATGAACAGCCTCCGCACCCGACGTTCCATCCTTGCCGCCACCTTGGCTTCCGCTGCCCTCGCTCTTTCGGCGTGCGGTGGTGGCTCAACGCCGGCGCAGTCCGGCGGGGACACCTCCCTCTCTGACGTGAAGTCCAAGGGCGAACTGGTAATTGCCACCGAGGGCACCTACCGCCCGTTCAGCTTCCACGCCGAGGGAGCCGGCGACCTCACCGGATTCGACGTCGAGATTGCGCAGGCCGTCGCCGGGAAGCTCGGCGTCAAGGCGTCTTTCCAGGAGACCCAGTTCGACGGCATCTTCGCAGGCCTCGACTCCAAGCGTTTCGATACCATCGCCAACCAGATCTCCATCAACGACGACCGCAAGGCCAAGTACGAGTTCTCCACCCCGTACACGATCTCCACCGGCGTAGTGGTCACCAAGTCGGACAACTCCAGCATCAACAGCTTCGCCGACCTCAAGGGCAAGACCACCGCCCAGTCCCTCACGAGCAACTTCTACAAGATGGCCGTGGAAGCCGGCGCCAATGTCCAGGCCGTTGAAGGATGGGCCCAGTCCGCCACGCTGGTCCAGCAGGGTCGTGTGGACGCCACGGTGAACGACAAGCTCACCTACCTGGACTATGCCAAGACCACTCCCGACTCCGGCTTGAAGGTGGCAGCCGAAGCACCGGACAAGACTGAGAGTGCCTTCGTCTTCCGCAAGGGTTCCAGCGAGCTCACCAAGGCCGTGGACAAGGCTCTTGAAGACCTCCGCGCGGACGGAACCCTGGCGAAGATTTCGGACAAGTACTTCGGCGCGGACGTCACCAAATAGATGAACTGGGACCTCATCTGGAGTTCCTTCGGACCACTCATCACCGGCGCCGTGACAGGGACCATCCCCCTGACACTGGCTTCCTTCGCCTTTGGCTTGTTGCTGGCCTTGGTAGTGGCCCTGATGCGCCTGAGCCCCAACCGGTTGTTGTCCGGCATTGGCCGGTTTTATGTCTCAGTCATCCGCGGCACTCCCCTGCTGGTGCAGCTGTTCGTGATCTTCTTCGGACTGCCTAGCATCGGTGTGCGGCTTGATCCGTGGCCCAGTGCCATCATCGCGTTTTCGTTGAACGTGGGTGGTTACGCCGCCGAGATCATCCGCGCCGCCATCCTTTCCGTGCCCAAGGGCCAATGGGAAGCCGGGCACACCATCGGCATGTCCAACCGGCAGACGCTGGTACGGATCATCCTTCCGCAGGCTGCCCGGGTCTCGGTTCCACCGTTGTCCAACACCTTCATTTCCCTGGTGAAGGACACGTCCCTCGCATCACTGATCCTGGTCACCGAACTGTTCCGGAACGCCCAGCAGATCGCCGCTTTCAGCCAGGAGTTCATGGCCTTGTACCTGCAGGCAGCCCTGGTCTACTGGGTGATCTGCCTGGTTCTGTCCACGGCGCAGTCCGCGGTCGAAAGAAGATTGGACCGCTATGTCGCCCACTGATCCGTCATCCATGGTCCTGGAGGCAAGGAACCTCGCCAAGGCCTTCGGCAGCAACACAGTATTGCGGGACATCGATATCACCATCCGCCGCGGCCAGGTGGTGGCCCTGATCGGGCCTTCCGGCTCCGGTAAGACCACGGTCCTGCGTTCGCTCAACGGCCTGGAAGTTCCCGACGCCGGTACGGTCACCTTCGGCAGCGGCGATGCCTCAAGCGGGCTGGCCATTGATTTCGGGGCCAAGGTGGGCAAGAAGGAGATCGCAGCGCTCCGCGACCGCAGCGCCATGGTTTTCCAGCACTACAACCTGTTCCCGCACATGACGGTGCTCAAGAACGTCATCGAGGGGCCCGTCCAGGTGCAGAAGCGGCCGAAGGCGGAAGCCATCGCGGAGGCCGAGCGGCTCCTGGAACGCGTGGGCCTGGCGGACAAGCGCGATGCCTATCCGTTCGAGCTTTCCGGCGGCCAGCAGCAGCGTGTTGGCATCGTCCGGGCCCTCGCCCTCAAGCCGCAGCTCCTGCTGTTCGACGAGCCCACGTCCGCCTTGGACCCGGAGCTTGTGGGTGATGTCCTGGGCGTCATCAAGGAGTTGGCCGAGGAAGGCTGGACCATGGTGATCGTGACGCACGAACTCGCCTTCGCCCAGCATGTTGCCGACGAGGTGATCTTCATGGACGGTGGAGTCGTGGTCGAACGTGGCCCGGCCGCCGAGGTACTGCGGGCGCCACGGCAGGAACGTACCAAGCTCTTCGTGAAGCGGCTTCAACACGACGTTTAGCCTTTTCAAAAATATGGGGGATCAGACTTTGGACGAGACCAACAAGGACTCCGGGCGCAGCAATTCCCGGCGTACAGGCATCATTGTTGTCGTGGTGGTCCTGGCCTTGGCCGCCGGGGGGTTCGGAGCCTGGTTCGCCTTTCTCCGGCCAACCGGAGTGCAGCGCGCGGACGTGGAGCGGCTGGACAAGCAACGGGGCATCGTGGATCGCTCCATGAACCTTTACGACCCCCTGCTTGAGGAGTTCACGGCACGGTACACCAACGTGGTCGCCGAGGAAGAGGGCGATCAGGAAAAAGAGCAGGTGTTCACCCGGGAAAGCGATGTGATCAAACGCGAGTCGGCCGCCAACACCGGCAGGCTCGACGCCATGGCCGCTTCTCCCGTGGCGCAGGAGCCGGAGATTGCCGAGGCGTTCCGGCGGTTCAAGGACCAATACGTAGCGGTGATCGCCTACAACGACCAACGACTCATCAATACGGCCAACATCACCCGTTCTGTGGGTGGACCGTGCGCCCCGCTCCACAGGGACCTGAACGTCAGCGGTGGCGACTATGCGCAGGCGTACGTCCAGACGGCCGATTCCTGCCTGCTGGCCTTGGCAGGTGCCAAGGACAAGGCAGATGCGGACACGGTCCAACTCCTGCAGGGGATCGAAGGCATCGTCAAAGGACAACGCGACAAGCAGCAGGAAGTCCTGGACGCGACGGATGACCTCGGACGCCTCGCCAAAAGCACCACCGCGGGAGTGGCCTTGCTCGACATCAATGATGCACTGAACAAGGTCCGCACCACGTATGAGGACGCTGTGAAGGCCAGTTCAACCAAACTCGTCGATGACGCGAATGCCGCCAACGCAGAGCTCGAACGTGTCCTGAAATCCCGGCTGGACCAGTTCAAGGCCTCCGGCCAAGAGGGGAAATAGGCCATGACCTACGAGAACCCCGGGGTCACCCCCGAACCCGCCCGCTCACGCCGCCGCCCCGTCATCCTGGTGACGTGCATTGTCCTTGCCGTGCTGGTGATCGCCGTCGGCGCCCTTGTGGCCGTCAACAACTTCGCCGGACAGCAAAAGGCCGAAAGCCTCTCCGCGTTGAAGGGAGACCGCCTCAACGCACTGGGCGACGCCAGGGGCAAGGTCCAGCCGGCAGCCAATGCGTACCTGGCCGCCTACAAGAAGGCCCGGAACGCCCCTGCCTCGCGGGACCAGGCCGTGAAGGACAGCCAAAAGGAAAAGGACGAATTCCAGCAGGCATCGAACTCCGCCCGCTCTGCCCTGCAGGAGCTGAAGTCAGGGAATGACTCCGTCGACACTCCCGTCGGCGTCGCTGTTCACCAGCTGGTCGAATCCCACGAGGAATACTTTGACTACATGGAAGGCCTGGTGGAGTCCTACCCGCAATTTGAGGGCCTCTTCCGCGATGACGACGCGGCCCGATGCAACGGCCTGTTCGTCGGCTCGAAAGCATCCACCCTCCGGGAACGCCAAACCCTGCTTGCCCAGGCTGCGGAGCCTTGCCGGAAGGCGGCAAGCGATCTGTTGCAGTCAAAGAACAATGCCTACGTGGAGTTCGCCCGGACGTTCGACAACAAGGTGGCTGAGCTGCAGGAACGCGCCGAAGTTACGGCCAAGGGCGAAGAAAACTACGCTGGGTTTGTCCGGCTCAAGGACGACCTCGTCAAAAGGGCGGATGATGCTGAGGCACGCAACGCCCCGGAGGCGGAAGTGCAGAAAATTGCCGATGACGCCAAGGCAGTTAACGCCCAAATCCGTACAAACCGCTCCGAGTTCGACTTCGCAGCCAAGCGCTACCTGGCCGGAGTGAAGGAGATGCCCTCCACAGTGGAGAATGTCTTTTCCAAAGAGGTCTCAGCCGACATCAAGCACTTCGACGCGGTGATCCCGGCCAGGGAGCAGATCCTCAAAGACACGATCGACGTCGAGTTGACCACCAAGTAGGCAGTCGTTGAGGGTCCTGCGCTTCTGTGCAGGACCCTCAACCGCTTTTTACCTGGAAAAACGCAGCGTGACTAGCTGGAACGGACGCAGCGCCAGGCTGACAGCGGAGTCGTCCTTCACCGTCACGCCAGGGGCGTCGGTGGCGCGCTCCAGCAAGTCCGTGGCAGTGGCTCGCCTGGCATCGAAGCCAGGCTTAACCAGGGCAACTGACCGCTCCCCCAGTGATTCGTAGAGCCGCACTATGACATCACCCGAACCGTCCTCAGCCAGCTTCACGGCTTCGACCACGATTGCCGGGTTGGATACGAGAACCACTGGGTCCACCGCATGTCCGCCGGTAACGAACCGCGGACGGAGATTGGTGCGGTAGCCCTCCTCCACGGCGTCGGCGATTGCGGCACCGGGCCTGATGGACAGCTCGAGCGTGTGCTCGCCCCTGTCTGCTTCCGGATCCGGGAAACGGGCCGAACGCAGCAGCGAGGTGCGGACCGTCGTCGTAGTTCCGCCGTCGTCGCGGACCGCCCTGGTGACGTCGTGTCCGTAGCTGGAAGCGTTGCTGATGGCCACGCCGTAGCCGGGTTCGGACACGTGGATCCAACGGTGCGCGCAGATCTCGAACTTCGCCGCTTCCCACGAGGTATTGGTGTGGGTAGGCCGGAAGACATGGCCGAACTGGGTCTCCGAGGCCGATCGGTCCGCCCGGACGTCCAGGGGGAAGGCGATCTTCAGCATCTTCTCCCGTTCCTGCCAGTCCACCGTAGTGGAGATCCCCAGCGACCTGGCGCCGGCGTCGAGCGTCAGGCGTTGGATGATGGATGAGCTGCCCACCGCGCGCTTAACCACGACGACGGCACCGTTGGGTGTCCGCTCCAGCTCAATTCCTTCTGCCTGGGTCAACGGAGTGACGTTGCGGCGGTAGAACTCCTCGATGTCCCAGGCGTCCCATTCATTGGGGGTGTCCCGGAACAATTCGAGCAGATTGCCGGCCTGCCCCGGAGCGATGGCTTCCCTGCCGCTGGCATGGTCCACCACGGAGGTCAGGAGGCCGTTTGCGTCCACCACAACCCGGATCAGTCCGTTATCCAGTACGAAACCATCGCCGGACTGGTCCACCTCAACCACGGAATCGTCGTGGCTGATCTTCGCGATGCCAAGAGCGGGCACGCCATGACGCTGGTGCGGAGCGGCGTTGAGCAGGAACTCCTCGGTGCCCGGCCCTGCCAACGCCTGGGCCGCGTGGGTGATGATCCGTTCAAGATCGCGGGAAATGGCCTCATAATTCCGCTCGGCATCCTGATGGACCCACGCGATGGAGCTGCCGGGAAGGATGTCATGGAATTGCTGGAGGAGAACCAGCCGCCACAGCCGCTTCAGTTCCTCGCGGGGATACTCGTATTCGTTGCCCAGCCGGACAGCGGCCGTGGTGCACCACAGCTCAGCCTCGCGAAGGAGGTGTTCGCTGCGCCGGTTGCCCTTCTTGGTCTTGGCCTGGCTCGTGTAGGTTCCTCGGTGCATCTCCAGGTACATCTCCCCCACCCAAACGGGAAGGTTGGTGTACTCGGCTTCCGCTTTGGTGAAGAAGTCCTTGGCCGTGCCCATCCGGACCTTCGGTGAGCCTTCCAGGTTCTCCGTGCGGTGTGCCGCAGCCACCATTTCGCGCGTGGGTCCGCCACCGCCGTCGCCGTATCCGAAGGGCACCAGCGACATGGTGCCGCGGCCGTGCTCACGGTAGTTGCGCTCGGCGTGCGCCAGCTCGCGGCCATGAAGCTCGGCGTTGTAGGTGTCCACCGGTGGGAAGTGGGTGAACAAGCGGGTGCCGTCAATGCCTTCCCAGGAGAAGGTGTGATGCGGCATGCGGTTGACCTTGTTCCAGGAAATCTTCTGCGTGAGGAACCACCGGGATCCCGCTTCCTTGACGATCTGCGGAATCGCGCCGGAATAGCCGAAGGAATCGGGGAGCCAGGCTTCCCGGCATTCGATGTCGAACTCCTTGAGGAAGAAGCTCTTGCCTTCCACGAACTGCCGCGCCATGGCCTCGCCGCCGGGCATATTGGTGTCCGATTCCACCCACATGCCACCCACGGGGACGAACTGGCCGGCCTTCACTTTCTCGCGGATGCGCACAAAGAGCTCGGGGAAGTATTCCTTGATCCAGGCCATCTGCTGTGCCGAGGAGCAGGAGAACACAAAGTCCGGATCTTCGTCCATGAGCGCCACCACGTTGGAGAACGTCCTGGCGCACTTGCGGATGGTTTCGCGGACAGGCCACAGCCAGGCTGAGTCGATGTGTGCATGGCCCGTCGCCAGGAGTTCGTGGGCTGAGGCATACGCGGGACGGCCCAGCACCTCCCTGAGGGCCTCACGGCCGGCTGCGGCGGTACCGGCGACGTCGTCCGGGTCCATGATGTCCAGCATGCGTTCAAGGGCGCGCAGGATCTCGTGGCGGCGGGGCAGCTCCATGGGCAGCTCATGCATCAGGCCGGTGAGCGTCCAGATGTCCTGGTTGAGTTCCCAGACGGTCTCGTTGAGCTCGGCGATGGCGATCCTGCCAAGGCGGTACCGTGGCTCGTCGCCGGAAGTGGCCTTGTCCCCGAGCGGAGTGGGGGCAAAGGACCAGCCCTGCGCCACATCCGGGTTGGCCGCCGCTTCCACATAGAAGTCAACGGATTGTCCGCCACCCAGCAGCTTCAGCGGAACGTGGTAATTCCGAGGCGATATCGCTTTGATGATGCTTCCATCGGCACGCCAGGCAGTTCCTTCGCACTGGAAACCCGGGACGTCGCTGTTGAAGCCGAGATCCACGATGATCTCCACAGCGGTGGCATCGGACATGCCCCAGTCCGGCGGAACCTCGCCCTGCAGACGCAACCACTTGGTGCTCCATGCCTTACCCCAGGGCGCCCCGGGCTCCTGCGGTGTGAACAGTTGGCGCATCGCTTCTGCGGCCGGCACCGGTTCTCCGGGTACATCCCAGCTGCTGAGTTCAAGCGGTATCGCCCTGCCGTAAATGGCCGGAAGAATGCGGTCCCGAACAAATCGGTCGAGACGCTGTTCAGTGATCCGGCGGTCGTCGTGCAATTATTTCCCCTTTGGGCGTTGGCTGGGCGGCCAGGCTTGGTGACCCGGCCCCGGCGTGCTTGGCGTGGACGGCATTTATGGTTTTCGCCGCGCTTCCAATCGATGGATAAAATCTACGGCGTTCGCGGACAATAGCCAAGTGATTGGACACTATCCCCAGGCACCCACCAGCTTTAACCTGGCTGCCCGACTATCCGGTCCCGGCCGGCGTACACGTTCAGGCTCGATCCCCGGCTGAAGCCCACCAAGGTGATGCCGGACTCCACGGCAAGTTCAGCAGCAAGGCTGGAGGGCGCGCTGACCGCGGCCAGGACGGGGATCCCGGCCATGGCCGCTTTCTGCACCAGCTCAAAAGATGCCCGCCCGGAAACCTGCAGCACGGTACCGCGCAAGGGCAGCTTGCCGGCGCGCAGTGCCCAGCCCACCACCTTGTCCACCGCATTATGCCGGCCGACATCTTCCCGGAGGCACAGCAGCTCGGTGGTGCCGTCGTCGTGAATCCGGAAGAGTCCGGCAGCGTGGACGCCGCCCGTCTTGTCAAAGACCGCCTGTGCCTCGCGGAGCCGGTCCGGAAGTGCGGCCAGCGCCGCCACGGGGATGGTGACGTCGTCCTCCTTGGGGCTGTGGCGGGAGGACTTGCGGACGGCCTCGATCGAGTCCGTGCCGCAAATGCCGCACGAACTGGACGTGTACACGTTCCTGCCCGTGTCAGGGCGCTCCACGTCAGGACGGAGCTGGGCATCCACGACGTTGAATGTCTGAACCCCGTTCTCGTCCTCCCCCGAACAAAAACGCTCGGAAATCAGCTGCGAAGGCTCCCACACAATGCCCTCCGACACCAGGAAGCCCGCCACCAGGTCAAAGTCGTCCCCCGGGGTCCGCATTGTCACCGAGAAGGACATGTCTCCAAGCCGGATTTCCAGGGGCTCCTCCACCGCCAGGACATCTTCCTTGAAACGGACGGGATGCTCCAAAGCCTTGGGCGAACCGTCCAGGACGAACTTGTGCACCTTGCGGCGTTGCGTCACGCGTCCCACGTCAGGGTCCGTTCTCCTCGTGGTTTACAAAGCGCACAGTCATGGCCTTGTAACCGGGGGTGTTTGATTCCCGGGCCACCAGCTCACGGTGCACCAGGGCATTGGCTTCCGGGAAGTACGCCGCAGCGCATCCCCTGGCGGTCGGGTAACCGATGAGCCGGAACTTGTCGGCCCGGCGCTCGGTTCCGGCGAAGGTGGAGATGACATCCACCAGATCACGGTCATTGAAACCCAGCTCCGTCAGGTCGTCCGGGTGGACCAGGACCACCCGGCGCCCATCCGAGACGCCACGGTAACGGTCATCCAGGCCATAGAACGTGGTGTTGTACTGGTCGTGGCTGCGCACGGTTTGCAGGATCAGGTGGCCTTCGGGCGCTTCAAGGTACTCCAGCGGCCGCACGGAGAACCGGCCCTTTCCGATATCCGTGGCAAAGGTGCGGGAATCACGGGGCGGGTTTGGCAGTACGAAGCCGTTCTTGGTCCGGACCCTTGCGTTGAAGTCCTCAAATCCAGGTATGACGCGCGAGATGTGGTCCCGGATCACGTCGTAATCCTCGGCCATGGCCCGCCAGTCCACGCTGTGGTCGTCACCGAAGGTGGCCTGGGCCATGCGGGCTACGATCACGGGTTCGCTGAGCAGGTGTTCGGAGACCGGTTCCAGCCTGCCTTGTGTCTTATGGATGACGGACATGGAGTCTTCCACCGAAAGGAACTGCTTGCCTTTGGGGTGCTTGTCGTCCGTGTCGGTCCGCCCCAGTGTCGGCAGGATCAGCGACGTCCGGCCATGGACAATGTGGGCGCGGTTGGGTTTGGTGGAGATGTGCACGGTGAGCCCGGCCCTCTTCAGGCCCTCCTCCAACGCCGCCGTGTCCGAGCCGGCGGCGGCAAAGTTCCCGCCCATGGAGACGAACACGTCCACGTCTCCCTTTTCCAGGGCGTGCTGTGTTTCCACGGAGTCGTAGCCGTGGTCCCGGGGCATGTGGAAGCCGAATTCCTGGTCCAGGGCAGCCAGGAAGGATTCCTTGGGTTTCTCCCAGATCCCCATGGTGCGGTCGCCCTGCACGTTGGAGTGGCCACGAACCGGACAAGCACCAGCGCCGCGCTTGCCGAAGTTGCCCTGCAGCAAGAGCAGGTTGATGATCTCGCGTAGCGTGTCCACCGAGTGCGGCTGCTGGGTCAGCCCGAGCGCCCAGCAAATGACCGTGGCCTTGGAAGCTGCCATCATCCCGGCAACCTTGGTGATCTCCGCGCGCGAGAGTCCCGTAGCCCGTTCTGTCTCAGCCCAGTCCAGCACGGAACGCGCTTCCCGGTAGGCGTCAAAGCCTTCGGTCTGGCTCTCGATAAAGGAATGGTCGACGACGGTTCCCGGGTTGCGCTTCTCTTCCTCCAGGAGCAGGTGGCCCAGGGCCTGGAACAGCGCGAGGTCGCCACCGACCTTGATCTGGAGGAACTCATCGGCAATCGTGGTGCCGCCACCGATAACGCCGTTGAGGGACTGGGGGTCCTTGAAATTCAGGAGTCCGGCCTCGGGAAGCGGGTTCACGGCCACCACTTTGCCGCCGTTGTTCTTGCAGTCCCGCAGGGCGGACAGCATCCGCGGATGGTTGGTGCCCGGGTTTTGGCCCACTACCAGCACCAGCTCCGAGTGGTGGATGTCCTCCAGCGAAACAGTGCCCTTGCCGATCCCGATGGTGGGGTTCAACGCACTGCCTGAGGACTCATGGCACATGTTGGAGCAGTCCGGCAGGTTGTTGGTGCCCAGGCTTCGTGCGAACAGCTGGTACATGAAGGCGGTCTCGTTGGCTGTCCTGCCGGAGGTGTAGAACACACACTTATCCGGGGTGGTGGCATTGATGTGTTCGCCGATCAAGGCGAAAGCATCGGTCCAGCTGATCGGCGAGTAGTGCGTGTCCCCCGGCCTGATGACGACAGGCTCGGCGATGCGGCCCTGGCTGCCCAGCCAGTACTCGGTTTTGCCCTCCAGTTCGGCAATCGGGTGTTCAGCCCAGAATCCGGCACCGACTGTACGGGTGGTGCTTTCCTCGGCGATGGCTTTGGCGCCATTCTCGCAGAACTCTGCCGGGCTCCGCCTGCCGGTGATCGATTCCGGCCACGCACAGCCGGGGCAATCGAAGCCGTCATGCTGGTTGACCCTCAGCATGGACCGGACAGTCCGGGTTACACCAGCTTGGGCATAACCGCGCTCGAGGGCGACCGTGACGGCCTTGACACCTGCTGCGGCTCGTTTGGGCGGATGGATTTGCAGGTCATCTTCATTGATGTCCTGTTCGGGAGCGTGCCTGTTCATAGGTCCATCATTGCATCTTGCATCCTGCGCTCAGGCGTCCAGTCCGCTCCAATCGACAGGACCCGCGGGAGCCTTGCGCGGGGGCCGGGCCTGCGTCTTCCGCGGTTTGTCCTCCGGCGGCTTCGGCGCGGGCAGCGGCTTCGCCCAGGGCAAAGGGAAAGCAGGGACCAGTTCCCCCAGCTGGACTCCATGGGGAGGCACAATCATGACCCCGTCAGCGCCCGCCAATCCCCGCATCATTCCCGGACCTGTGTGCTGGGCCGGCGACGCCAGGCCATAGACCAGCCTGAAGGGCATCAGACGCGTTCGCCCCGGATCAGCATCGATGGTGGTGCCGCACGGCACTTCTCCCACGTCAGCCGGGCGGGCATGCCCGAGGGCTGCAAGCAACGGCGCCCCGACAGTGAAGAGAGCCATCATCGCGGCCAAGGGGTTGCCCGGCAGCCCCACCACGAACCTTCCATCAGGAAGTTCCGCCAAAACGGCCGGGTGCCCTGGCCGCATCGCGATGCCATCGATCAGCAGGCGGCCGCCGAGTTCGGCCACGGCCCTCCGGAAGTGGTCCGTTCCGGAGCGCCCGGTCCCGCCGGTCGTGATGACGACGTCGGCCGGCGGCTCTGTTTCTGCGTCCGGTCCGCCTGGTTCCGGCTCAGTATCCTGAAGCGCGGCCATCCATTCCTCGTAGCTGTCACCCACCCGGAGTTGTTCGCCGGCGATTCCGCCCAGGAGTTCCACTACTGCACCTAATTGTGGCCCGAAAGTGTCCCTGACCTGACCCGGTTGCGGGATGCCGCGCTCCACCACTTCCGAGCCTGTCAGGAGGAAGCGGACCAAGGGCTTTCCCAGAACATCCACGTGATCCAGGCCGGCAAGGGCCGCTAGGGCAATGTGCGCGGGGTTCAGGCGTGTTCCGGCCTTGAGCAGGACGTCACCTTCGGCCGCTTCTTCTGCGGCCTTGCGGATGTGCTGGCCGTTGCGGGGCTCCCCCGGCTTGGCGGCGCCGCCAAGCGCGAGAACCGGCAGACCGTCGTCGTCGGTGGTGATGATACCGCTCTCGCTTCGCAAGACGGCCTTGGCGCCGGGCGGAATGAGTCCGCCGGTGACTATCGGGCTCGCTTGGTGGGGCGCCAGACGCTGACCGGGTTCACTGAGGATCCACGGGCCGCTGCCGTTCACTGCCCATCCATCCATCGCGGAGGAGGCGTAGTGGGGCATGTCCTGGATAGCCAGGGCATCAGAGGCCAGGGTACGGCCAAGGGCTTTTGCCAGGGGAACCGGCCCCGGGGGTATGGGCGTGGCGGCGTCGAACGCGCGCTGCCGGGCTTCCTGCCATGTGTGTGCCGCGTGGTGGCCCTCGCCGGGGGCCTCCGTCATTCGGCGTCAGTCCCGGTCTCCGAGTACTCCTTGGCGATTTTGCGGGCCAGGTCCAGGGCCGCTTTCATGGAGGCGTCATCGCTGGCCTGGCCAATACCACGGGCCATTCCCGCCGCGAAGCCTGCAATGAAGGTGGTGAGCGGCGCGGCCGGGCGAACCACCGAATGCGCGGCCACTCCTGCCACGGCCAGTACCTCGTTGATGTCTATTTCCACGCCCTCAAGCTCAAACGCCTGCAGCAATATGCGGCACCAGTCCTCGAGCGTTTCTTCCTGGCTCTT
The DNA here is from genome assembly GCF_040560085.1 of Paenarthrobacter sp. CC6. Classification (NCBI taxonomy): domain Bacteria; kingdom Bacillati; phylum Actinomycetota; class Actinomycetes; order Micrococcales; family Micrococcaceae; genus Paenarthrobacter; species Paenarthrobacter sp. CC6. The sequence continues at coordinate 59,401 of NZ_JARDAN010000020.1, forward strand.
CACGTCCGCCTCCAACTCGTAGTCAATACCCAGCACCGCGGCGTCCTCCCACGTATCCACGTCGTCTGTGGACCCCGCGGGGACGTCAACGTCCAGCAGGTTCAGCCTAGCAAGCAGCTTGAACACTGAAGAGTTCGTTAACCCGGAACCCCGGACGGCCGAGGCCACCTCCCGGTCCAGAGCGGCCGTGCTGTATATGCCCAACAACGGCTGCTTCCGCCCGTCACCGGATACCGCCATGACCCCTTCCACCCCGGGGTGCCCAGCGAGCACTTCCAACAGGCGGCCGATCCCCTGCGATGCCTTGGGCATATCGCAGGCCAAAACCAGTGTCCAGGGGGATCTCATCCCGGCCGTATCAAGTGCTGACAACCCTGCGGCGATCGCCGCTGCCGGGCCCGCGAAGGCCGGCTCCTCACGCGCGAGCAGCACGGATCCGGGCAAATGCACTCCGTGCTCGCCGGGACCCACCACTACGGTGGCCGCAGCAGCCCGGGCAGCCTCCAGTGCGTGCGAAAGGAGGGTGCCGCCGTCGTACTTCAACGTGGGCTTAGGCACGCCACCGAGGCGGGTGGCCCTGCCACCCGCCAAAACAACGGCGTTGAACTCCACCCGCCCAGCGTACCCGGACGGCGGGAGCTCAGCAGAAATCGATCAGGCAGCGGATTCCGGCAGAAGGAACGGGTCCCAGTCCGGCGCAGGTTTCTCGAGTTCTTTGATCTGCCACATGGTCCCCTGGGGCACACCGGGTTTGAAACGGAGTTTCCAGCCCATTTCGGCAAGTGTGTGGTCGCTCTTGGCGTTGTTGCATTTCAAGCACGCCGCAACCAGGTTTTCCCAGGAATCCGCGCCGCCCCTGGACTTGGGGTGGACGTGGTCTATGGTGTGGGCTGTTTTCCCGCAGTAGGCGCAACGGTGACCGTCGCGGCGAAGAACCCCGCGGCGACTCACGGCAGTGATCTTGTTGTACTTGGGGCGGATGTAGCGGTTAAGGAGGATCACGGAGGGGCGTCCGAGAATCTCCTGTGGCCCGACGACAGGCTCGTCGCCTTCGGCCACTACGCTTGCTTTCCCAGTGAGCACAAGGACCAGCGCCCGGCGGAATGTTATTACCGCCAGCGGTTCATATCCAGCATTCAGAACGAGTGTGCGCATGCACGTACCTCTTCACGGCCGCACCCGTCAGGGGCACGAGGGCCGGCTGCCCTCTGCATGTACGGGCTGTGGATCGACAACACAAGGGTAAGCACTTATATGCCGTATCAACGAATTTATTTGTCGTTTCGCTCACAGTGTCGGCAAAAGTTCACGCGTGATTAAAGCAAAACACCCCGCAGGCATCTGCCTGCGGGGTGTTCCGGGAGCTGATTGTCAGCCGTTGACGCGGATGAAGACCGGGCCGGAGCCGACGTTGACGCTGAACAGTGCCGTGGTGGATCCGTTCCATCCACCGTGGACTGCCATGCCGTTGCCGACGTACACAGCAATGTGTGCCTGTCCGGCCAAACCGCCGTTGGCGTAGTAGGCGAGGTCCCCGGGCTGCGCTTCTGCTGCACTCACGGTGCGGCCCAGCGAAAGGTAACCGGCGGGCCAGTCGTGGAAGTGGATTCCCACTGCTGCCAGGGAGTTGGTGACCAGCATGGTGCAGTCCTGCGTGACACCGAGCTGGGCGTACGCGGCGGCAGCAATTGCCGCGCCGAGTCCGCTGGACGCAGCCGGAGCAGCCGGTGCAGGGGTGGCAGTGCTGACGGCCACTGAGGCGTTCGTGGCCGGAGCCGCGGTGGCGGTGGACTTGGTCGATGCCTTGGCCTCAACCTTTGCCGGGGTCTCTTCAACCACGGGAGCCGGAGCTTCCACGGTGGTGACCACGGGACGCTCGTAAGAGATGGCAACCGTGGAGTCCGCAGCGATGGTGGCCTGGGCAACAGACTGGACATCGAGGGCGGAGGTCGACGTCGATTCGCGGTCGACATTCGTCTCAGCAGCATTGGCAGCGATACCGCTGGTCAGCACCAAGCCTGAAGCTGCGGCGATGACTGCTGCCTGGCGGCCGACGCCACCGGCGTTGACGGTGACGGCCTTTGCGATGACGGCAAGCGAGCTGGTCTTGGGGGCCTCAGCGCGGTGCCGTGCAACTTTGTGTGCACTGGTCATTGTTTTCTCTTTCGTATCCGCAGGCAGTTGGGGTACCTGTGGGTAGTGGGTCAGCTGGCAGGGGTACGTCAGCCGGCCCCGAATCGGGTTGTTTCTAGCGGAGGGTGAAGAACGAAGATGTGCCGGTGGAGGCCACGGAGTGCAGCAGGGTTCCCTGGCCCGGGTTCAAAGCACTGATCATCATGCCGTTGCCGACGTAGATGCCTACGTGCGCACCGCCGTTCTGCATGACCAGGTCACCGGGCTGGGGTGCGCTGGTGGGCTTCATGGCCGTCCAGGCGTTGACGCGGGGGATGCTGATGCCGGCCTGGGCGTAGACCCACTGGGTGAAGCCGGAGCAGTCCCAGCCGCTCGGAGTAGTGCCGCCCCATACGTAAGGCGAGCCGATTCCTGTGTAGGCAATCGCTGCGAGCCCGGATGCTGCCGCGCTGGAGGCGGACTCCTTGGCTTCGGAGGACTGGGCAGTGACTGCAGTGGCTTCATCCGCCGTGCGCTCTGTGACCAGGGCCGCACGCTGGACAACCTTGGGGGCTTCCTTGGTGGCCACGACGGGGCTCTCGAAGGAGACGGTGGCTGTTGGCTCTGCAGTGACCACTGCGGTGGCAGCCAGCTGCTGGGTGCTGGAGACTTCCGAGGTGGAGACGTCGGTGTCAGCGGCGTGAGCCGGCAACCCGACAGTAAGGACGAGGCCTGAGGCTGCTGCCAGCACGGCGGCCTGGCGGCCAACGGTACCGGCGTTCGAGGAAACAGCCTTCGAAAGAGTGTTCAACGGGTTCGAACGAACCGATTCAGCGCGATGGCGCGCAGGGGTAGTGCGTGATGACACGTAGGTAGCCTCTCCCAATGCCTGCGAGGTGAGCTGTCGGATTCGGATGGGAGTCATCCGGCCGCGCTGCTTCACTGGGAAACTTTGCGACTTAACCCCAAGGCCTTCATTCGAAGACCAGAAGTGGTTCCCCCGCCCCTGCCAGACGATTTTGCGAACGGACCTCGAGTGGTGGCAGAGCTAGGCAATCCACTCAAGTGCACCGGCCCCCTAAAAAGCCGATGCGCTCTGAAGGTTATAACAATTGAAAGCGAATGTCACATTCAGGTCACGAGGCCTGTCATCAATGCGAGAGAGCACCATCAACTGGCTTAGAGCCAGCCCATGGGGTCAACGACCTCGCCGTTGACCTGTACTTCGAAGTGGAGGTGGCAGCCGGTGGAGGCGCCTGTGGTGCCGCTCAGGGCTACGGTGTCCCCGCGGTTGACCGTCTGGCCCACCTGGACGTTGAAGGACGACAGGTGGTTGTACGTGGTCTCCAGGCCGTTGCCGTGATCCACAACCACGCGGTTGCCTCCGCCGTACTCGTGCCACCCGGCAAAAGTAACTTTGCCTGCTGCAGCTGCATGCACGGCAGTTCCGCATTGGGCCACGAAGTCCTGGCCGCGGTGGAAGTCGCCGGTGCCGCCCGTGAGGGGGCTGACGCGGTAACCGAAGGGGGAAGCGGTGGTGAGCGTGTCGAGGGGGCTGCCCAGGGTGCCCACGGAAGAAGCACGCTGGATGCTGCCGGCCGACTGGGCGCTGAGCAGTTGCTTCAGTTTTCCGTCAGGGTCCGCAGCGGTGGCTACAGCTGCGCGGCTGAAGTCGATTTTGGCTGATGCTGCCGCGGAAACCTCGGGCTGGCTTCCCACAGTGCCGCCAACGGCCAGGGCAGATTCGGACTGTCCCGATTCCGAGGTGGCCATGACGGGGCTGGTGGCCGGCAGGCCGACAGTCAGGGCAAGTCCGGTGGCGGCAAGCGCAACTCCGGCCTTCTGCCCGACGCCACTTGCTGCGGCGAAGTCGGCAACCTGGCGCAACGGGCTCTTACGGCGGCGCACCTGGCGTTCGGTGTCGCGGGGCCGGATCTCCGTTACGACGCGGGCTGGCCGCAGCTCAGTAGCGGGGCCGGACGCACGGCGGCGGCCCCTGACGTTCTGCGATGTCAAACTCTGTTCCTCTCTGAAAAGCCTGCGAAGTTAGCTGTCGGATTCGGGTCAGAGAGTTCAAAGACCCGGTCCGCACGAAGCGCTCACGGCACACAGGTATCCAAGGAGGGACTTGCATCAATGGGCACTTCTGCTGCGGACTTCACCCCAAGGCTGCTTCTTTAGACAGCCGCTTGTGGTTCCCCCGCCTCTGCCAGTGGTGATGGTTCACCCGATCCGCTGGCAGAGCTCGGCTCCGGATCAGGTAACGCTTTGGTATCAGCGCTAGTAGATAACTATAGGGGATTAAGGCCCTTGGTAATAAATTCGTTATCAACAGAAAGACGCCTGCGGCGGCGGGCCCTTATCATCAATTTCGAAAAACCGCAGGTCACACGCGCGCCAAAGCCCCTCAAAGTGAGGTTTGACACTGCCGGGAGGGTTGTCGGACCGGAAGGCTGTCAGTTGAGGGACACGAAGACGTGCGCTGCAACTTCAGGCGGGAGCTCCAAGGCTCCTTCGATGCCGGGCACCCGGACGGAGATGTACTCGCCCACGCGCTCGAGGGAGACCGGCGCCCCGGGCCGGATTCCGCCCTCATCCAACTGGGTGAGCAGTTCCGGCTCCACCTGGATGGGCTCGGCCAGCCGCGTGACGACCACCCGGGAGTCGGAGGCGTAGCCGTCCATGGCCTGCAGGAGGTTCACGTCGATCCGGGGGAACTGTGTTCCGGCCATGCCTCCCAGTGCTTCCAGTCCCGGAATCGGATTTCCGTAAGGTGACTCGGTGGGATGCTCAAGCAGTTCATAGAGCCGGCGCTCCACGCGCTCACTCATCACATGCTCCCAGCGGCAGGCTTCATCATGCACGTACGCCCAGTCGAGTCCGATGACATCGGCCAGGAGCCGCTCCGCCAGGCGGTGCTTCCGCATGACTTCGGTGGCCCGCTTGCGTCCGACTTCGGTCAGCTCCAGGTGGCGGTCGTTGGACACAATCACCAGGCCATCGCGCTCCATCCGGCCGATGGTCTGGGAGACCGTGGGGCCGGAGTGCCGCAGGCGTTCGGCTATGCGGGCCCTGAGAGCCACGATGTTTTCTTCTTCAAGCTCCAAAATGGTCCGAAGATACATCTCAGTGGTATCGATCAGATCCGTCATCCAGCTCAGCTCTCCTCGAACGCAGTTCTTGCGTAATCTCCACCGTACCGCGTCCCATACCGGGGTGGGCGGTGCCACCGCCACCCTTTGAACGCCAACCCCCAGCCTAGCTTATTTGGAATTACTCCGGATAATTCCGGACCCATTGCGGTCGCATCTTGTTCGTCCGCGTTCCACGTGGCGGACTATGACAGGGGCAGGTTCCTGCGCGCGGGCCATGTCAGGCAGAATTGGGGTGTCGAAGGGGCAGCTGACGCCACCTGCCACGACCCATCTTGAGCCGATACCCTTTGGAGCCACACGTGAGCGACAACAGCATCACCATACCCGCCGACCTCCTGCCGAAAGACGGACGCTTCGGCGCTGGACCGTCCAAGGTCCGCCCGGAACAGCTCGAGGCCCTGTCTGCCGCTGCCACCACCATCCTGGGCACCTCCCACCGGCAGGCTCCCGTCAAGAACCTGGTGGGTTCCGTCCGGGAGGGCCTGAGCCAGTTCTTCCGCGCCCCCGACGGCTACGAGGTTGTCCTCGGCGTCGGTGGTTCCACCGCGTTCTGGGACGTCGCCGCGTTCGGCCTGGTGGACAAGAAGGCCCAGCACCTCTCCTTCGGCGAGTTCGGTTCCAAGTTTGCCGCCGCCACCAACAAGGCACCTTTCCTGGATGCGTCCTCCATCATCAAATCCGAACCCGGCACCCGTCCTGCCGCTCAGGCAGAAGCCGGCGTTGACGTGTACGCGTGGCCGCAGAACGAAACCTCCACCGGCGTCGCGGCTCCCGTAAAGCGGGTCCAGGGAGCCGACGAAGGTTCGCTGGTCCTGGTGGACGCGACCTCCGCCGCCGGCGGCCTGGACGTCGACGTCTCGGAGTCGGACGTCTATTACTTCGCGCCGCAGAAAAACTTCGCCTCCGACGGCGGCCTGTGGCTCGGTCTTTTCTCCCCCGCCGCGTTGGAGCGGGCCGCCCGCATCAAAGCCAGTGGCCGCTGGATCCCTGACTTCCTGGACCTCCAGACAGCCATCGACAACTCCAAGCTGAACCAGACGTACAACACGCCGTCGCTCTCCACCCTGGTAACGCTGGATGCCCAGGTGCAGTGGCTGAACAGCAACGGCGGCCTGGACTTCGCCAGCAAGCGCACGGCAGATTCGGCCAACCGCATCTACTCATGGGCAGAAGCTTCCGAGTACGCGACGCCGTTTGTCGCCAACGCCGAAGACCGCTCCAACGTCATCGCCACGATCGACTTCGACGATTCGATTGACGCCGCCGCCATCGCCAAGGTCCTGCGGGCCAACGGCGTGGTGGACACCGAGCCGTATCGCAAGCTTGGCCGCAACCAGCTGCGCATCGCCACGTTCGTAGCCATTGAACCGGACGACGTCTCGGCCCTGCTCGCCAGCATCGACTACGTGGTGGGCGAACTGAAGAAGTAGCTCCCCCAAAAAAGGATCGACCGGAGCCGCCTGGGTCATGCCCGGGCGGCTCCCCCGTTTAAATCCCCCACGTTTAAATCCCCCAAGGCGCCTTAGCGGACCGGCCCAGGGCCGCCGTCGCCATCCTCAGTAACCGGACCGGACAGCAGCGACTCCACCCGGAAATGCCGCAGGCCGCGGGCCCTGCGATCGAAGCGGAGGCGCAGCTGCTTGGCCCTGATGATCCACACCAAACCCACGACGGCGGTGCTGACGCCGGCTACGGCCGCGACGCCGACAGCCCAGCGGGGGCCGCCCACATTGGCCACCCAGCCCACCAGCGGAGCGCCAATAGGTGTGCCGCCCATGAAAATAGCCATATAGAGGGACATCACGCGGCCACGCATGACTGCCTCGGTGGTGGACTGTACGTAACCGTTGGCGCTGGTAATCAGGGTCAAGGCGAACAGGCCACATGGGACCAGGGCGAGCCCGAACATCACGGCGTTGGGAGCCAGGGCTGCGAGGGCACTTGCCACGCCGAATCCACCGGCTGCAGCGAAGATCAGCCTAAGGCGGGGCCGGCCACGGCGCGCGGCCAGCAGCGCCCCGGTCACTGAGCCGATGGCCATGACGGAGTTCAGCAGCCCGAATGCGCCTGCATCCATGCCGAACTGCGTACCCACCATGGCTGCGATGAACAGCGGGAAGTTAAGTCCGAAAGTGCCCACGATGAAAATGGCCACCAGGACCACCTGGATATCGGGCCGGCTCCGCACGTAGCGCAGCCCTTCCCGGATTCGTCCCTTCCCGGCGGCGGCACGGGGTTGGGCACGAAGCGACGACACCGGAATCAGCTTCAATGCCACAAGCATGGCCACGAACGAGACCGTGTTGATAAGGAAAACCCAGCCGGGGCCCACCACCACCGTCAGCACGCCCGAGACCGCGGGTCCGATCATGCGTGCCACGTTGAAGGAAGCGCTGTTGAGGGCCACCGCATTGGACAGGTAGTCGTCGGTAACCAGCTCGGAGACGAATGTCTGGCGCACCGGCGCGTCCAGGGCAGTCACGATTCCCAGGAGCAACGCGAAAATGTACACGTGCCACAGCTCAGCCACGCCCAGCAATACCAGGATGCCCAGGCCGGTACTGAGCAAGGCCATGGCTATGAGCGTCATGAACAGCAGCTTGCGGCGGCTGTAGCGGTCAGCCAGCAGGCCCGCCCAGGGCGCAAGGAACAGTTGAGGCCCCAGTTGCAGGGCCAAGGTAATGCCCATCGCCCCGGCGTCATGCGCTGTCAGATGGTCAAACACCAGCCAGTCCTGGGCTGTGCGCTGCATCCAGGTCCCGATGTTGGATATCAGCGCACCGAAGAACCAGATGCGGTAGTTGAGGATTCCGAGCGACCTAAACGTGGACATCAGTGTCCGCCATCCATTGAGTCACCCAGTGTTTCCGCAATGCTTATTCAGCCCCGGCTTCGTCGCTGTCCACAGCGATGTCTTCGTCCCCGGACTCGTCCGGTTCGTCGTCGTCTTCGGCGGCCGGGCCGGTTGCCTCGTCTTCGGCAGCCTGCACGGACTCTTCGGAAACGTCACTTTCTGTCTCCTCCACCAAGGGCGTCTCGTCCTCGGGCCGGACACGCTTGGCCCAAGGCACCCACTCCGGCGCCAGGATGGAATCCTCGGAAGGCAACAGCCCGAGCTCACTCACAGTGACGATCTTGGAACGCGAGTTGCGGGTCACCACGGCATACCACTGCCAGCCGCCGTATCCGGCAAGCTTGGACTCAAACAGGTGGGTGACCACTCGGTCACCTTCGGACTTGGCGCCAAGGTGCGCGCCCACCTCGCCCGGTTTGGCGATGCCCTCCACAGCCTCACGGGCAGTATCGACGGCGGCTGCCAGGAAGGCGTCCGGCTTGCCTGTGCGCCACACGGGCAAACCGGCACGCGGCTTGGTGGCCGTGGGCTTCCGCGCGGGAGCTTCCCCGTTGCCAGGAGCCTGGGCACCACGAGGACCTGCCCCGGCGTTATCCAGGACATCCTGTGCGGGCGTTGTTTCCTGTGCGGATTCCGAGGTCATGGCCGGTCCTAGGCTTCCAGCTCGTCGGCAACCTTGCGCAGCGCCATGCTGATGGCCTTGGCCTTGTTGCCATCGGGGTACTTGCCGGAGGACAACGAACCGGAGAGGTTGTCCAGGACGGTGACCAGATCCTGCACCATCGGAGCGAGGTCCCTGGCATTCATGCGCTTGGCCTTGGCAATCGACGGAGTCTTCTCCAGGACGCGAAGTCCCAGTGCCTGGGCACCGCGGCGGCCGTCGGCGACGCCGAACTCCACGCGGGTACCGGCCTTGAGCTCCGTTACGCCCGCAGGCAGGGACGTCTTGGGCAGGAAGACTTCCTGGCCGTCTTCAGCTGCGAGGAAGCCGAAGCCCTTTTCCTTGTCATACCACTTGACCTTGCCGGTAGGCACGTAATCAACCTTCTTCGTTCTTGCTGTGGGAGACACGCCGGGCCGTTACCGCATCCGCAGATAGCTGCGGGATCGAGGGTGACAGTCCGGTCCGTGTTGGTCTGTTCCTTCAAGGTTATCCTGCCGGACCCTCTAATCCCGCTTTGTCGGCCATGCACGGGCAAGCTGCGGCTTCATTTCCTGCGGCGCGCAGCCCCGGACTCTCTGCTGCTAGCGTTGAAGGCATGACTTCCCCGGGTTACCGCCGCCCCCTTATGATTGCCGCCGTCGCCATTGCCGCCTTTTCCCTGGCAGCTGTTGCCGTGGTCATAGCAGTGGCATATTACGGTGGCGTGGCACCCGTTTGGGTTACCTCCACTGCCCTTTATGGTTTGCCTGTGGCCTTCACGCTCGCGATGGTCCTGATGCTGGACGCAGTCCGGCAACGCCGCCGGCAGTAGGACGGCCGGCCCAGGATCGGGCACGAGTTGCCGCGGGGCGGTAACGTTGGATTGATGTCCCTTATTCGCGCGCTCAGCAAGGAACTGGAAGCGCGCAGCGACAATTCGCTGCGGGCCTTGTTTGCCGCGCGGCCTGATCTCATTTCCCCCATGGCGCCGGACTTTGCGGCATTGGCTGCGAGGGCGAGCGCACGCGTCAGTGTGCAGCGGGCACTTGAACGCCTGAACAAGCCGGAAATGCAGGTCCTGGAAACCCTCCATCTGTGTACCAACACCGATACCGGGCACAGCGTTTCGGCGGCAGGGTTGAAGAAGGTCATCGCCGGTTCCACTCTTTCGGCCTTGGACCCGATCCTCGCAAAGCTGCAGGAGCTGGCCTTGATCCACCGGGCTGACCCGCCCCAGGGTTCTCCGCCCACCTCGTCGCGCCAGCGTTTCTACCTTCCGGTGGGCAGCCTCAAGGACGTGATCGGCATCTACCCGGCTGGACTGGGCAGGAGCTACACGGAACTGGTGCGGTTGCAACCCGCTTTCGCCCAGCGGGTGGTCCAGTTGGTCGCCGAGCTGCACCAAAGCGGCCTGGGAATCCATCCGGCCAGCACACCCATGGATGCGGCCCTGGCCCTGCAGCGATGGACGGCCACTCCCGAGAACCTGCGGGCCATCCTTTCGTCAGCGCCCGAACGGACGCTTGGCCTGCTGAACAAGTTCGGCGGCTGGGCCATGGGCGCAGTACCCCAGGCACAGCGGCGGGCTTCCGTTACGCACGAAAGCCACGACGTCGGGCCCATTGACTGGTTGCTGGCGCGCGGCCTGCTGGTTCCCCTGGATGCCGGCCACGTCGAATTGCCCCACAGCGTGGGCCTTGCGCTCCGGGGCGGCGCCATCATTGACGACTTCACTCTTTCCCCGCCGGTTCCGGAGTTGGGGCACACCAGTGCGGCACTGCGGCGCAACGCGGCCATGGGTGCCATCGCGGAAACACTGCGGTTGGCCAACGAGCTGCTGTTCGCTGTCCGGGAGCAGCCTCTCACCACGCTCCGGAGCGGTGGCGTGGGCGTCCGGGAACTGCGTCGCCTTGCCGAGTCGATCCGCCTGGGTGTGCACGAAACGGCGATTCTCCTGGAGCTGTGTGCCTTGTCCGGCCTGCTGCGCCTGGACGTCGACAGTTCAACGTGGATCCAGCCGCCGTCCCTGGAATGGCTCAGTCTGCCCCGGCAGGAACAATGGCTGTGGCTGGTCAATGCCTGGCTTGCCAGCGAGCGCGCCCCTTCGCTGGTGGGGCAGCCGTTGACGGGCCCTTCGTCCTCGACGGCCCATCATGGTGCAGCGGGCACCACCATCAACGCCTTGTCCGCAGAGGCCCAGCGGCCGGATGCCCCGGTGGTCCGGCGTCGTGTCCTTGAAATCCTGAACGAGCTGACCGTCGAGGCAGCCGCGCCCGACGGCAAAGCACCTGTCCTGGACGCCAGGGCCGTACTCCAACGCGCCGAGTGGGCTCAGCCGAGGATGTCCCGCCGTTTCAGCTCCCTGGTCCGCGGCATCCTCGAAGAGGCCGCCCTGCTGGGTTTGATGGGTTCCGGGGCGTTGACGCAACTGGGCTCAGCTATTGCCGATGCCCAGCCGGAGCAGGCCATCACCATCCTCGGCGAGCATCTGCCGGCCGCCGTCAACCACATCCTCCTGCAGGCCGACCTGACGGCCGTCGCCCCGGGCTACCTGGCTCCGGAGCTAAGCGAGACGCTGTTGCTGATGGCCGACGCCGAAGGCCAGGGGCCGGCGTCGATCTACCGTTTCTCTGCCATCACCATCCGCAGGGCCCTCGACGCCGGACAGGACGCGGAGTCGCTGTTGGCTTTCCTTCGCGAGCACTCGGCCACCGAGGTACCCCAGCCATTGGCGTACCTCATCCAGGACACAGCCTCCCGCCACGGCCGCCTCCGGATCGGAACCAGTGCCAGCTTCATCCAAAGTGACGACGAAACCGCCATCTCCGATCTCCTCCAGGAAGCCAGGACCTCCGTGCTGAGCCTGGTACGCATCGCCCCCACCGTGCTCACGTCCTCGGCCAGCCCCCGTGAAACGGCCCGCGTCCTGCGCGAGCTGGGACTTTCGCCGGCCGTGCAGGAGGCCGAACCCGCCGTCGTGCGTTTCAAGCGGACCACCGCGGTGCCGGGCAGCGCGCGGCCTGTCTACACCGCCCCCAGGACCGCACCCCCGGACGACGACGTCGAGGCGCAGCTGACGGTTCTACGTCAGCATCGCGGCGTCCCGGCCGAGGCGACGGGCGAGGCATCCACGCAGCTAGGCCTGGAGACGCTCCAAACCGCGATCCGGCTCAAACAGGCGGTCACCATGAACGTGGTGGACAGCCTGGGGAATGCCAACACCGAAACCGTTGTTCCTGTATCCGTCTCCGGCGGACGGGTCAGGGTGTTCGATCCTGCCAAGGACACCGAACGGGTGTTGTCCATCCACCGGATCATCGATGTGGAACCCGCCGGAGAAATGCGTTCATGAAAACAGCGCTGCCAGCCAAACGGCGCTTTGACGGTGCCAAGTGAGGATTCAGCTGTGAACGTGAGGACGAGACTGTGAACGTGAGGATTCAGCTGTGAACGACGGTCCCCTGATCGTACAAAGTGACAAAACCATACTGCTCGAAGTCGACCACGAGCTCGCCACCGAAGCCCGGCACGCCATTGCGGCCTTCGCCGAACTGGAGCGCGCCCCGGAACACATGCACAGCTACCGGCTCACGCCACTGGGCCTGTGGAATGCACGCGCTGCGGGCCTGGACGCCGAGCAGGTACTCGATACCCTGCTGAAGTACTCGCGCTTCCCCGTGCCGCACGCACTACTGATCGACATTGAAGAAACCATGTCCCGCTACGGCCGCCTGCGGTTGGAGAAGGACCCCCAACACGGCCTGGTGATGCGCACCGACGACTATCCGGTACTCGAGGAAGTCATCCGCGCCAAGAAGATCGCACCCCTGCTGGGGCCGCGGATCGACGGTGAAACCGTGGTGGTGCATTCCTCGCAGCGGGGACAGCTGAAACAGTTGCTCCTCAAACTGGGCTGGCCCGCCGAAGACCTCGCTGGATACGTTGACGGGCAGCCACACCTCATCATGCTGGACGAGAGCGGCTGGCAGTTGCGGCCGTACCAGAAGCTGGCCACGGAGAACTTCTGGGCCGGCGGCAGCGGCGTCGTCGTGCTCCCCTGCGGTGCCGGGAAGACACTGGTGGGCGCGGCAGCCATGGCGACGTCCTCCACAACAACCCTGATCCTGGTGACCAACACTGTTTCGGCGCGGCAGTGGAAGGACGAACTCCTCAAGCGGACGTCCCTCACCGAAGACGAAATCGGTGAGTACTCCGGCTCCGTCAAGGAAGTCCGGCCCGTCACGATTGCCACCTATCAGGTCCTCACAACCAAGCGCGGGGGCCTGTATCCGCACCTGGAACTCGTGGATGGGCACGACTGGGGACTCATCATCTACGACGAGGTCCACCTGTTGCCTGCCCCGATCTTCCGCATGACGGCGGATCTGCAGGCCCGCCGTCGTCTGGGCCTCACCGCCACGCTGGTCCGTGAGGACGGCCGGGAAGGCGAAGTCTTCAGCCTCATTGGTCCCAAGCGGTACGACGCGCCATGGAAGGACATCGAAGCACAGGGTTACATCGCACCTGCGGACTGCGTCGAAGTGCGGGTGGACCTCCCCCGCGACGAACGCGTGGCCTACGCCATGGCCGACGATGCCGACAAGTACCGCCTGTGCGCTACCTCCGAAACCAAAACCAAACTGGTGGAAGACCTGGTGGCCGTCCACAAGGGCGAGCAGTTGCTGGTGATCGGACAGTACATCGACCAGCTGGATGAAATTGCCGAGCGCCTGGACGCGCCCCTGATCAAGGGCGAAACCACTGTCAAGGCCCGCCAGAAACTCTTTGATGCTTTCCGCAAAGGCGAGATCCAAACCCTGGTGGTCTCCAAGGTAGCCAACTTCTCCATTGATCTCCCCGAAGCGTCCGTGGCCATCCAGGTGTCAGGTTCCTTCGGTTCCCGGCAGGAAGAGGCGCAGCGGCTGGGGCGCCTCCTGCGTCCGAAGCAGGACGGCAGGGCTGCCCGGTTCTACTCACTGGTGGCCAGGGATACGCTCGACCAGGACTTTGCCGCCAAACGCCAACGGTTCCTGGCCGAACAGGGCTACGCCTACCGGATCATGGATTCGAAGGACGTCGGCAAGGACGTGGGTCAGGAACAGTAGCGGCCCTTCCGGGAATGTACCTCAGGACCCTTGCTATTCACCTCCAGCGAATTTACGATTCCTAGTGAAGCTCTCCGCCCTACGTGGTTGCCCCTGGTCCAGGCAATCCGGCGGCCAGCCGTCGGCGGTGGGGGTAGCCCGCAGCCAGGGAGCCGGCGGTTCGAAGGCCTAGAAGAATCCGAAAAGAAGTTTTCCCCAGAGGATTCCCCATGCGTAAAGCCCTCCTGGTCATTTCCGCAATCGTCCTGTTGTCAGCACTCGCGCAGTTGTTTTTCGCAGGATACTTCCACTTCCAGAACACCATTGAAGCCCAGCGCGAAGCTGGTGTCTTCCACGTGATGAACGGCCAGTATGTGCTGCGTTACTCGGCGCTCCTCGCCGCCATTGTGGCCGCCATCGCCCGGATGGGCGCCCGGACAATCTGGCTGGCAGCCGGAATTTTCCTGCTTTCCTGGGTCCAGCTGTTCATTTTCATCATCGGCGGCATGTTGACCGGTTCTTCGGAAGACTTCATCACCCCTGCCGGATCATGGGTTGTCTCCATCCACCCGATCACCGGTGTGCTGATGATCTTCATGTCCTACTGGCTCTTCAACCGCGCACGCGCAGCGGCCCTCAATCCGCAGCCGTTGCCTCCGAAAGCTGCTGCTTCGGATGCTTCTGCCTCCTCCAGCGCAGCCTGAGCAAAGGCAGCTGTGAATACCTCGCAGCTGCTGGCGGTGGATTTGGTGTTGTCCATCCTCGCGGCCGCAGCCTGGACGGCTGCCGTGTGGATGACTGTTGTTTCAAGCACTGACCCCAAGCCGGGGCCGCGCCGCGGGATTGACCTGGCTTTGCTGTTGGTGGGTATTGCCGTGATCGTGACGGTGTCACGCTATGCCTTGCTTCCGTCTTTGGTGGCCGGCGGTTGGTGGTTTGCCAGCGAACGCATAATCATCAGTCTGCCTCTGACCGCCATCCCCGCGGCTTGGGCCGCGATGGCCGGTGTTCCGTTCTTGCTGAGGAGGCGGAACACCGGCGCCAAACCTGCCAGGGCCCGGTGGTGGTTCGGGCGAAGCCGCCGAGGGGCGGTGATGGCAATGGTGGCGGCGGCCTCGTCCGCTGCCGCCGCACTGGTTCTAGTCCTGGTCCTCGGACCGTTCCCCGCACCGTGGAGCATCGCAGTACTTCTCTTCATGGTGGGCGGAACAATGCTGATCGCCTGGATCGCCCTGGGAAAGCCGGCCGGCACCGGCGTCGCGCGAACCCACGGCAGACGTTCGACGACGGCGTCGGCCGCCGTGGCCGCCCTTATGCTTTGCACAGTGTTGGGGTCGGGAGTCTTTGCATGGCTCGGGAGCCGCTCCGCCGATGGCGCGGCGATAGCCGCCGCTGTAAGCCATCACCGCGGTAACAGCGCCGCCACGGTCGCGGACCCGACGCCGGTGACCAGCCTCGTGGGTGAGACACCCAAAGATGCGGTGGTCCGGCACTACGAGCTAACCGCCCGGGTGGAGCAGCTGACCCTGCCATCCGGACGAACCACGGAAGCCTGGACCTTCGGGAGCGTTCCTGGCCCGATGATAGAAGCCACGCTGGGCGAGGTAGTGGAGGTGGTTCTCAAGAACCGGGATGTCGCCGCCGGTGTGACTGTCCATTGGCACGGCTACGACGTCCCCAATGCCATGGACGGAGTGGCTGGCGCAACACAGGACGCAGTGATGCCTGGCCAGTCCACCACCTACCGCTTCACCGCAGCACAGGCCGGTACGTACTGGTATCACACACATCAGGATTCGGCCGAGGGGGTCCGCAAGGGCCTCTACGGCGCATTCGTCGTGCACCATCCCGCGAAGGTCCGTGCTGACACGGATATCGTGGTGGCGGGGCACGACCTCAGCGGTCTGGGGTTGCTGGGCTCCTCAGACCGCAGCAGCGAATACCGGGCCGCCCCGGGGACGAGTGTGCGGGTGCGGCTGGTGAACACCGATTCCTTGCCCCAGCGCTACCTTGTGGAAGGCACGTCCTTCAAGGCCGTGGCCGTGGACGGTACCGACGTCAATGAGCCCGGGGACATCAAGGGAAAGTTGGTGCGGCTGGGAGCGGGCGGCCGGGTGGATGTTGCTTTCAGCATGCCGGACTCCCCCGTCACCCTGCGCTCGGATTCGGCAGCCGACGCCGTGGTGGTCATTGCCCCACCCGGATTCCCCACAACGGCCCAAGGGCGGGCGCCGTCAGGCGTTTTTGCCACCACTCCTGTGCTGGACCTTTTGGATTATGGCAGTCCACTGTCCGCCGGGAATACGCTGGCCGGAACTCCGACAGAGGCGTCCGGTTCACCTGCCTCTGCTGTCACCCGCGAAGAGGTAGTGGTGCTGGACCGGCAATTTCGTTTTGTGGATGGTGTCCCGCGGTATGCCTTCACTGTGAACGGGGCGGCGTACCCGCTGGTGCCGTCCATTGAGGTGGCGGAGGGTGACACCGTGAAAGTGACGGTGGTGAACAGGACCGCCGAACCCCACCCGATGCATCCGCACGGTCATCACGTACAGGTCCTGAGCAGGAACGGCGTGGCACCCAGCGGCTCACCACTGGTCCTGGACACCGTGGATGTGCTGCCCGGCGAAGTATGGGAAGTACTGCTGCACGCCGACAACCCGGGAATTTGGATGGATCACTGCCACAACCTGGATCATGCTGCCGAGGGCATGATGATGATGCTCAAATACGAAGGCGTGTCATCACCGTTCGTCCACGGCGGCCACGCCGGGAACCGGCCCGAGTAAGGCGTTCAGGCGACCTGCCAGGGGTTCAGGCGACCATCCGGTTTGAGGGCGTGGTGTCCACTTGGTCAATGACGGCCCAGGAGTCCGCGTCGCGGAGCTGCGCACTGGCGAAGCGTTCTGCCTCCATGAGGTCCTGGAAGTCTTCACGCCGGACCCGTCCGGCGTCCGTGTCCAGGTAGGTGACATGGAATTCGACCTCACCGGTGAGGTGATGGATGCTGACTGGAGCTGCTGTGTTTGCCATGTTTTAAGTGTGGAAC
Source organism: Paenarthrobacter sp. CC6 (assembly GCF_040560085.1). Classification (NCBI taxonomy): domain Bacteria; kingdom Bacillati; phylum Actinomycetota; class Actinomycetes; order Micrococcales; family Micrococcaceae; genus Paenarthrobacter; species Paenarthrobacter sp. CC6. Next base: position 76,295 of record NZ_JARDAN010000020.1, read on the forward strand.
GGGGCACCGACATTTTTGGAAGCATCGGCGGGCGTGTTCGGATTTAGCGTCTTCAGGACTGGCGGAGGTATTGTGCCGACACCCGGCGGACCGTCTCGCTGAGCGTGTCCAGTGCAGAGGACGCCGTGCGCCACCGCTGCCAGTAAAGCGGCACATCGAATGGCTGCTCCGGAGCGAGCTCGATCAGCCGCCCGTCCGCAATGTCGGGACCGCATTGGACTTCCGGGATGAGACCCCAGCCGAGTCCCAGCCGGATCGCATCGCCAAAGTCCTGGGATGCCGGCACATAGTGGCGCGGGCCTTTCCTCTCGGGAACCGGCCGCCCCTCGGCGTTGATCACGGACTGGACGAAGGCCCATTGGTAGGTGTCTTTGCGGTCGAAGTCCACTGTTGGCGCAGCATTGAGTGCTGCGCCGTCGAGGCCCATGGGAAGGCCCGGAAACCAACGTTCCACGAACGTCGGAGCGGCCACGGGGAGGTACCGCATGATGCCGAGGCTTTCGACGCGGCAGCCTTGGACGGGCTCGGGCGTGGCCGTCACAGCAGCCATGACCGTGCCTGACCGGAGCAGCGACGTGGAGTGCTGCTCGTCGTCACGGTGGAGATCGAACGTGACGTTGAGGCTGCCGGGCACTTGGGCAAGCGCCTTCAGGAACCACACCGCCAAAGAATCCGCGTTGACCACGATCGGCAGGGCCAGTTGGGGCTGGCCACCATCCAGACCCAGTTCCTTGCCCGCGTCGGCTTCCAGCTGTCCCACCTGCCGCGCCAGCCGCAGGACGACCTCGCCGGCTTCAGTTGCCAGGGCAGGGTTGCTGCGTTGCAGCAGTACCCGGCCCGTGGATTGTTCCAGTGCTTTCAGCCTTTGGGACACCGCCGACGGCGTGATGTGAAGCATGCGCGCCGCCGCTTCCAACGTGCCCTCGGAGAGGACAGTGGCAAAGGTCAGCAACTGTTCGGATGGAAACTGGCTCATAAGCTCAGCTTACGCAGATTCAGAAACTTTAGCTGGTCTTAGGTTTGGGACCGCCGTAACTTCGGGAGGGTGACTTCCCTTGACTACTTCCATTCCGCAGGCCTCGGCCTGGCCACGGGTCTTGCCCTCATTGTTGCCATCGGCGCCCAGAATGCGTTCGTGCTGCGCCAAGGCATCAGAGGCGAACACCTCGTCCCCATCGTCGCTGTCTGTGCGCTTTCGGATGCCGTCCTGATCGCGGCCGGAGTCTTCGGTACAGGTGCGCTGATGACGGCAGCGCCTGCCGCCGTCGTCGTCCTCCGCTATGTAGGCGCCGCATTTTTGGTGACGTACGGCGTGATGGCGGCCAGGCGCGCCATGCGGCCGCAGTCGTTGACGATGGGCGAAAGCACCAGTGGTAACGGTGGTACCGGCCGCAAGGGCGGCGCCCTGGCCGCGGTAGCCACCGTCCTCGCACTGACCTGGCTCAATCCGCACGTCTACCTGGACATCGCCCTCATCGGCTCGCTGGCGAACGCCCAAGGCAGTCCCCTGCAGTGGTGGTTCGGGGCCGGCGCCATGGTGGGCAGTATTCTCTGGTTCTGTTCCCTGGGATTCGGTGCGAGGTTCCTCCGCGGCTTCTTCGCCCGTCCGTTGTCCTGGCGGTTCCTGGACGGCGGGATTGCCGTGACCATGGTGGCGCTGGGAGTCGGGTTGGTCCTGCAGGCATAACCAACCTGACACGCCGTTGGCACTTGGGGGGCTCACATGCAGCATTCAGAGAACTCCCAGTTTCTGGGAGCACTATGGGTGTCATGAAAAAGAACGGTCCTGAAGCCAAGCTCCTTGTGGTTGACGACGAGCCCAACATTCGCGAGCTTCTTTCCACGTCTCTGCGTTTCGCCGGCTTCGAGGTGGTGGCCGCGGCCAACGGTCGCGAAGCCCTCGCCGCCGCCGACCTTCATGCCCCGGACCTGGCGGTCCTGGACGTCATGCTTCCGGACATGGACGGTTTCACCGTCACCCGCCGTCTCCGCGCGGCCGGCAAGCACTTCCCCGTGCTTTTCCTGACCGCGAAGGATGACACCGAAGACAAGGTCACCGGCCTGACGGTGGGCGGCGATGACTACGTCACCAAACCGTTCAGCCTTGACGAGGTTGTGGCCCGGATCCGCGCCGTACTCCGCCGCACGCAGCCGCTGGAGGACGATGACGCCGTCATCCGCGTCGACGATCTTGAACTCGACGACGACGCCCACGAAGTCCGCCGCGGCGGCACCGTGATCGAGCTGTCCCCCACCGAATTCAAGCTGCTCCGCTACCTGATGCTCAACCCCAACCGCGTGTTGTCCAAGGCCCAGATCCTTGACCACGTGTGGGAATACGACTTCAACGGAGATGCCTCGATCGTCGAGTCCTACATTTCCTACCTTCGCCGCAAGGTGGACATCGATCCCGATGCCGCAGCCCTCATCCAGACCAAGCGCGGCGTGGGCTACGTGCTGCGAACGGCAGAGAAGCGCTGACCTTGCTGCAACGCTGGAAGTCGGCTTCCCTGCGGTCGCAGCTGGTAGCCATCATCATGTGCCTGCTCCTGCTTGCCCTCGCGGCAACCGGCGCGGGTACCCTGACGCTCGTCAAGAGCTACCTGCAGGGCCAAGTCGACGACAAGCTCAAGGCCGCCGTCGCCTTGGCCCAGGACCGCCAGTCCTTCGACAGGCTGACCGAGCCTAACAGCGCCGTGCCCGCAGACACCGCGGTTCCCACGGACTATTCCCTGACGCTATACGTCCCTGACCTTGCACCGTATCCATTCGGCGGCAGCCAGAGCGATCGTCCGGCGATTTCCAACATCACCCCGCTGGAAGCGAAGCAGCGCGCCAATGCGCCCTTCCAGGTCAAGGGAACCGCCGGAACCAACTGGCGGGTTGTTGCTGTGGGAGTCGTGGCCAACGGGCAGAATGGCGTGGTCATCATTGGGCTGCCGCTAACTCCCGTGGACAAGGTCATGGAGCACGCCGTTCTCGTGGTGGTGGGCGTCGGCCTACTGACGCTGGTCCTGGCGTTCTTCATAGCCACCTGGACAGTTGCACGGTCCTTCCGCCCTCTGGCCAAGGTGGAAAAGACCGCAGCAGCCATTGCCGCAGGCGACCTCTCCCGCCGTGTGGAAGTAGACAATCCGCATACCGAAGTGGGCAGGCTCGGCGGTTCCCTCAACGCCATGCTCGCCCACATCGAAGCCTCGTTCGCCGCACGTGCCGCCTCTGAGGGCCGGATGCGCCGCTTTGCCGCGGACGCGTCCCACGAACTGCGGACTCCCCTGGTGACTATTCGAGGCTTCTCCGAGCTGTACCGGCACGGAGCCCTCTCCACCGAGGAAGACGTGGCCATGGCCATGGGGAGGATCGAAAGCGAAGCCAAGCGGATGGGTTCAATGGTGGAAGACCTGCTGCTTCTGGCGCGCCTGGACGAACAGCGGCCGCTCCAGCTCAAGCCTGTAGACCTGCAGCTCCTTGCCCACGACGCCATGGTGGACACCAAGGCCTCCTCCGGCGACCGGACCATCACCCTCACAGGTCTCGACGGCGATTCCCCCTCTGCGGCGCCGGTCCAGGGGGATGAAGCGAAACTTCGGCAAGTGATTGGGAACCTGGTGGGCAACGCCTTGCGGTACACGCCGGAGGGAAGCCCGATTGAGCTCGCCGTCGGCGTAAGCACCACTCCCGCCGGGAAGATGTCCGTCATTGAGATCCGCGACCACGGGTCCGGCATTCCGGAGTCGGAAACCAACAAGATCTTCGAACGCTTTTACCGGGCAGACACCTCGCGGACCCGGGAAACCGGTGGCAGTGGCCTGGGACTGGCGATTGTGGCGGCGATCGTCGGCTCCCACGGTGGCTCGGTCCAGGTGACAGAGACCGACGGCGGCGGCGCCACTTTGGTGGTCAGCCTCCCCTTCCGTGAAGAACCGGCCGAGGTGACGTCCGCATAGTGCTTTTGCACATAGCAGTCTTATCCACATAGCGATGAAGGGCCGTTACGGGCTGCAGGCGCAGTCCCTAGGCTGAATGCAGTGGCCACGCTTCCCAAGCAGCCCGCGCATACGGCGGGACATCTTCATCGAAAGGCACCATCCATGACCGTCATCTCCGTTGATACCGAGTTGCTGCAGCTCAAGTCCGCCAACGTCAAAGGAACTGTGGACCGCATCAGTACAGACGTGCACACCATGAGACGCGGCTTGGAAGAACTGCAGGCCAGCTGGAAAGGCTCAGCTGCCAACAACTTCCAGGCCCTCCTGGTGGAATGGTCGCTCACCCAAAGCAAGGTCGAAGCTTCTCTGGATTCCATCACCATGGCATTGGCCTCGGCCGCAACCAGCTACTCAGAGGTGGAACAAGGCAATACCCAACGCTTCGCCTACTAGGATCCACTCGGACCAAACGTCCCGATCCAGGACGCTTCGAACTCCTGCAGGGCCGTTGAACTCCTGCAGGGCCGGCTGTCTTCCCCCTGTGCATCCGGCCCTGCAGGTTATACCGGGCTGTCTCAGCTACTGTTTTTCGAGCGTGCCCTGGTGGAACCGCAGCCGCCACTGGCCCCGGTCGAGCGTCCAGACGGAGCTGCGGAGCGCTGAACCGGAATGGCTGAAACTACGGTAAGTCAGCAGGATGGTGTTTTCGCTGAGCCGGTCCGCGCTCAGGAGTTCCAGTTCCGTTGCCTCTCCCGGGTCTTCTTCCAGGGCCATCATCATGGCATCGCGGGTCCAGTAGCGTCCCGAGCTGCCGATTTCGGCGAAGTCCGGGTGAAGGAGAACTCCGATCCTTCCGATGTCGGCCCTGACGTCCGGCCTGAGCAGTTCGCGTTCCAAGGCAAGGACGGTGTCCTCAGCCGAGAGCTCGGGCGCTGAAGTGGCATCTCCCAGTTCGCTGAACAGGTCGGGCTGGCCGAAGAGGCCCGCCTCGCCAAACAAGGTGGGCTCGAAATGCGGCCGGATGCTCCGGTCAGGACGCGCGGACGCCGGAAGTGCATTCGAGGCGGACACAGAAGCGACCCCGGAGGCCACGGCAACGGGCTCGGACCGGACCGGTACCTCCGATACCGTCGTCGCTGCCGGAGATCCCTCGCCGGCAGCGGTTGCCTTCTCCTGGGCTCCAGGGAAGCCGGGGCCACTGCGCGGCGCTATGCCCTGCTGATAAGCCGTGGCCACCGCGCGTGCGCGCTCGTCCGCTGCCTCATTGAGGTCATGGCCGGCATGGCCCTTGACCCACTCAAACGTGTACTTGCGTCCCGCGATCGCTTGGTCGATCTCTTTGAGGAGGTCCACATTCAAGACGGGCTTCCCATCGGCCTTCCGCCAACCCTTTCGCTTCCAGCCCGGCATCCACTTGGTTATGCAATTGATGACGTATTGGCTGTCGCAAAGGATCAGCAGTTCTTCGTGAGGTACGTGGGCTGTTGACCGGAAAAGGTCAAGCACAGCCATCAATTCACCCTGGTTGTTGGTGCCGTGCGGCCACCCTCCCGCGCGCCAACAGGAGTCATCAACGTACCAGGCCCAGCCGGCCGGTCCAGGATTACCGAGGGCAGACCCATCGGCGGCAGCAATAATCGTCATGCATTAATCCTGCCAGACCGCACCGACACTTAAACGCGCCCGCGCCCCGGCAGCCAGCAGCAGCAGGCTCCAAAAGACCTGACCGCGGACGCACAACGGCGGCCCCCACCGGAGTGGGGACCGCCGTCGCGTGTTTTCAAGCGTGAGCCTGGCGCTGTATCGCTACAGCTGTGGGGCTTAGAAGCCGCCCATGCCGCCCATGTCGTCGCCGCCGGGAGCCGGAGCGTTCTTCTCGGGCTTGTCTGCAACAACAGCTTCAGTGGTCAGGAAGAGACCAGCGATGGAAGCAGCGTTCTGGAGAGCCGAGCGGGTGACCTTTACGGGGTCGTTGACGCCGGCAGCCAGAAGGTCTTCGTAGACGCCCGTGGCAGCGTTCAGGCCGTGGCCGGAAGGCAGGCCGCGAACCTTGTCCACCACAACGCCCGGCTCCAGGCCGGCGTTGAAAGCGATCTGCTTCAGCGGTGCGTCGATGGCAACCTTGACGATGTTGGCACCCGTTGCCTCGTCACCCTGCAGGGTGAGGTTGGCGAATGCCTTGGCGCCTGCCTGGATGAGGGCAACGCCACCACCGGCAACGATGCCTTCTTCAACAGCAGCCTTCGCGTTGCGGACTGCGTCCTCGATGCGGTGCTTGCGTTCCTTGAGCTCAACTTCGGTGGCGGCACCCGCCTTGATGACTGCAACGCCGCCGGCCAGCTTGGCCAGGCGTTCCTGCAGCTTCTCGCGGTCGTAGTCGGAGTCGGAGTTCTCGATCTCGGCGCGGATCTGGGCCACGCGGCCTGCGATTGCGTCAGCGTCGCCGGCACCTTCAACGATGGTGGTCTCGTCCTTGGTGACAACAACCTTGCGGGCGGTGCCGAGGAGGTCCAGGCCGGCGTTTTCGAGCTTGAGGCCAACTTCTTCGGAGATGACCTGGCCACCGGTGAGGATGGCGATGTCGGCCAGCTGGGCCTTGCGGCGGTCACCGAAGCCCGGAGCCTTGACGGCAACAGACTTGAAGGTGCCACGGATCTTGTTGACGATCAGGGTGGCCAGGGCCTCGCCCTCGATGTCTTCGGCGATGATCAGCAGCGGCTTGTTGGACTGCATGACCTTCTCCAGAACCGTGACGAGTTCCTTCACGTTGGAGATCTTGGAGTTGACGATCAGGATGTACGGGTCTTCGAGGACCGTTTCCTGGCGTTCTGCGTCCGTGACGAAGTAAGCGGAGATGTAGCCCTTGTCGAAGCGCATGCCTTCGGTGAGCTCAAGTTCCAGGCCGAAGGTGTTGGACTCTTCAACCGTGATGACGCCTTCCTTGCCCACCTTGTCCAGGGCTTCGGCGATCAGGCTGCCGATTTCCGGGTCACCGGCAGAGATGGAAGCCGTAGCTGCGATCTCTTCCTTGGTTTCGATTTCCTTGGCGGAGGCCAGCAGTTCGCTGATGACTGCCTCAACAGCCTTCTCGATACCGCGCTTGAGGGACAGCGGGTCGGCGCCTGCGGCAACGTTGCGCAGGCCTTCCTTCACCAGTGCCTGGGCGAGGACGGTTGCAGTGGTGGTACCGTCGCCAGCGACGTCATCCGTCTTCTTGGCAACTTCCTTGACCAGTTCTGCACCGATCTTCTCGTAAGGATCGTCCAGCTCGATCTCCTTGGCGATGGAAACGCCATCGTTGGTGATCGTGGGGGCGCCCCACTTCTTTTCGAGGACGACGTTGCGTCCACGCGGGCCGAGGGTGACCTTGACGGCGTCTGCGAGGATGTTCAGGCCCCGCTCGAGGCCGCGGCGTGCCTCTTCATCAAATGCAATGATCTTGGCCATAACGGCGGTAGTCCTTTCGGGACAGTCGTTAAGAAGGTACCTGTCAGATGGGGTGCCCGCGACGGACGGTCCTTCACGTGCGGCCTCTGTATGCCCCGCGTTCCGAACCTCACCCCACCAAGGTGTTTCTTGATCTCCCAGCGATCCCACCACTGTCCGCCACCGGGGAAACCCGGGCCGGATTTAGCAGTCGAACCGCAGGAGTGCTAAATCAATAATTAGCACTCGACCGGGGAGAGTGCAAGCAGAGCCTCCACTTTTCGCAGTAAAAACACGGGTTTCAGCCGATAGCTGATGGCGATGCGGGACAACCCTGAAAGTCAGGCGACGCGAACACCCTCGGCCTGCGGTCCCTTCTGGCCCTCCCCCAGTTCGAACTCCACCCTCTGGCCCTCCTCGAGGGCACGGAAGCCATCCATCTGGATAGCCGACCAGTGCACGAAGACGTCGTCGCCGGACTCATCCACAGTGATGAATCCGTAGCCCTTTTCGGCGTTGAACCATTTGACGGTTCCCAATGCCATGATGCCCACACTTTCGCAGTAGCCAAGACCGGTTGCCGGGATCTCCGGACCGGAATTAGTCCACTGTAACCACAGTCACTCCGCCGGCGCTGCCCCCAATGGGCGGGGTGCTGGTTTTGTTATTGAGGCTTAACCGAGTTGGCCGTTTTGGGCCGTGGAGTCGCGCCGTTACTGGTAGCCGGGTCCCGCTACGACAACCAGCGGCTGCTGCACATCCGGGGTCTCAATGATCGTCTGGATGCCCAGGAGGGTTCCCAAGGCCTCTGCATTGGCCTTCTGCGCCGGAGCGTTGTAGAAGATCACCGAAGTCTGCTGGGGAATGCCGCCCCAGTTGGCTACCGTGCTGAGCGTCCAGCCACCGCCCTGCACCAGGCCTGCAACCCTGCCCGCCAAGCCGGCAGTACCTGCCCCGTTGTAAACCGCCACCGGAACGCTCTTGTCCACCGGCGCCGATGACGGCGTCGCTGACGGAGTGCTCGACGGCGTCGGCTGGGTGCTCGGTTCGCTGGAAGCGTGCGGGGCGCTGCTCGATTCGGAAGGCGCAGCGGACGGCGAGGTGGATGTTTGCTGGGGTACCGGCGTCGAGACGTTTGACGACGCGCTGGGCGCGACAAGCCCAAGGTTCGGCAGGATGAGGAACGCTACGAGGCCGAGCACCAGAGCCACAGCTCCAACAGTCAGAACCGGCCACAAGGTGGGACGCGCGATGTCCTGGCCGTCGCGATGAACGCCCTGCCGGGAGGTGTTCTGTGGGACCTGGTCGAATTCGTCCCTGGCATATTTGGTCATGGTGAAGCGTTGTCCTTGCTGGTTGCTGCTGACAGATCAGCCTGGCGATTTACGCGTCCGACCCCAAGCGCCGCGCTGTCCGCGCGCGTTGGCGGGACGTACGTAGTCTACGCAATCTCTTGACGAGCATGGGGTCGTGGGCCAGCGCGTCCTCGGTGTCGATCAGTGCATTCAGGATCTGGTAATAGTGGGTGGCAGAGAGGTCGAAGAGCTCCCGGATAGCCTGTTCTTTCGCGCCGGCATACTTCCACCACTGCCGTTCCAGCGCCAACATCTGCTGATCACGCTCACTCAATGGGGAGTCGCTTCGGGTACCGGCCGTGAGATCTTCCAAGGCCAACCCGTCGGCCTGCGGCGCCATTGGTTCCGGTGCTGGTTCTGCCACGGCATACTCCTTCGACGCTTGTTGGGGAAAATGTCCTACCCCCATGTTACGGGCGAATAACATCACTGTCATTCGCCCGACCTCCGCCACGCGGGAGACAATGGCCAGGTGACTGGCGAGGATGCTCTCTTTGATCTTGAACCTGCGGGCCCGGAGGACGCGGGCTTGGCTGCGCTGCTTGACCGTCCGATTGAGGAGCTGATGGCTCCCGACTGGGCCGATGCCCTGCGTCCGGTCGAAGGCCAACTGCGCGATGCCCTGTCCTTTGCCGCCCGGCGTGCCAACGACGGCAAACAGATCCTCCCCGCCTCCGGGAACATCCTCCGGGCGTTCCAGCAACCCTTGTCCGACGTCAAAGTCCTCCTCCTGGGCCAGGATCCCTATCCGACACCGGGACACGCCGTGGGACTCTCCTTCTCCGTCTCGCGCGAAACACGGCCCATCCCCCGCAGCCTTGCCAACATTTACCGAGAGCTTCATGACGACCTCGGCCTCCCACCCCGCGTCCATGGCGATCTCAGCGCATGGACGGAGCAAGGCGTCCTCCTCTTGAACCGCGTCCTCACGGTCGAGGCCCGCAATGCCGGCGCCCACCGCGGGAAAGGATGGGAGGCCATCACGACGGCGGCAGTCACCGCCGTCGCACAGCGGACGGACGGTGCGGGACGGCAGAAGCCGCTGGTCGCAATCCTGTGGGGCAAAGACGCCGAAAGTGTCGTGCCGCTGCTGGAGGGGGCGCCGTCGGTGGTCTCCGTCCATCCAAGCCCGCTCTCGGCGTCCCGGGGCTTCTTCGGTTCCAAACCCTTCAGCAGGACCAACGCATTGTTGGTCGAACAAGGCGCGGAACCTGTCGACTGGGAACTCCCGGTCCTGTAGGACGTGAGGGAGCGTCCGGCCCAAGCACGCGGAACGTGAGGGAGCGTTTGTAACCTTCGACTTGTAACCTTCGACTCATACCCGGCCGGGGCCCAGTCGATTAGCTTAGGCTTACCTATATGACTGCTCTCCCCGTCACCTCGTCCGCCACACGCAAAAGCCGTCCGCAGGTCAACCTGACCGTCTTGCGGAACGAGCGCCTTTCGCCCCACATGGTGCGGATCGTGGCCGGCGGTCCGGGGTTCAACGACTACGTCAACAACGACTACGTGGACCGCTACGTCAAGATCGTCTTCCCGCAGGACGGCATCGACTACGAGCAGCCCCTGGACTTGTGGGCCATCCGCGAGACCATGCCACGCGAACAGTGGCCGCATACCCGGACCTACACCATCCGCTGGGTGGACCTGGAGGCACAAGAACTGGCCATCGACTTCGTGGTGCACGGGGATGAAGGCCTTGCAGGTCCTTGGGCGGCCAAGGCCAGGCCCGGGGATTCGCTGATTTTCACTGGTCCGGGCGGCGGCTACAACCCATCCCCCGACGCCGACTGGTACCTGTTTGCCGGAGATGACGCAGCGATCCCTGCGATCGCCGCATGCATTGAGGCCCTGGACGCCGACGCCCGGGGAACCGCCTACCTCGAGGTAGACAGCGAAGCCGACATTCTTCCCCTCGCAGCGCCCCACGGAGTCGAACTGCACTGGCTGCTGCGCAAGGGCACGCCGGCCGGCTCCAGCCCCCTGCTCCTGGACGCCCTGCGCAGCACCGAATGGCTGCCGGGACGCGTCGACGTCTTCGCGCACGGCGAGCGGGGGTACATGAAGGGCCTCAGGGAGATCTTCTTCGTCCAGCGCGGCCTGGAGCGTTCGCAGGTTTCGTTGTCCGGGTACTGGGCCCTGGGCCGTGTGGAAGAAGTGTTCCAAGCTGAGAAGAAGCTTCCCGTCGGCCAGATCTAGCCGACTTTTTGTACAGATATTGCCCCTAAAAAGGCCTTTTAGGGGCAACATCTGTACAAAAACTCCAGAGGGGGGAGGCGGCCTAGCGCCGGCGCACCCGGCGGCGTTCGTTGCTGGAAAGACCCTTGGTCAGCGGCCTGGCGAGGTTGTCGCCGAGAACGATTCCTGCGGCTACCCCGAGTACGATCGCGCCTGCATTCAGCATTCCGCCCGCACCCAGCAGGATGTTGCCGCCTTCCACGGTCAAGGCATACATTGACCGGAAAATGGTGAGCCCCGGCAGCAGGATGAGCGCGGCCGGAACAGCCACCACCAGCTGCGGGGCACCCAGCTTCAACGCCACCACACGGGCCAGGAGGCCAATGGCCACGGCCGCAACGGCTGGAGACAAACGGTCCCCCAGGCCGGCCTGGCCGACCCCCCACAAAACGAAGAAACCTACCAACCCGACTGCCGCCGTCGGAATCAACAACCGCATCTGGGTCTGTTCCGTCACGCCGATTGCCACTACGGCGACGGCGATCAGGATGGCCTGGCCCCACAGCGGGTACGCGTCGGGGAACGTCTGGGTGACGTCGAGGACGGCGCTGCCCATGAGTGTCCCGACCACCACGGCCACGCCGATGCCCGCCACGATCGCGCCAAAGGTCAGCAGCGTGGAGAGGAACCGGCCTGCGGCAGTAACCGGAAAGCCGTTGATGGCATCCTGCACCGAGGACACCAGCCGGCCCGTGGGAAGGAGCAGCAGGATTCCACCGGCCACCACAATGGATGGGGCGATCTCCACCCCCGCCCAACGGAGCATCAGGGCAACGAACGTAACCAGGAAGGCGCAGGCCATGGTGTTGAAGAAGTCCGCCGTCCGCCATCTAACAAGCTGGCGGGACAGCAGGCTGATGAGGATGTTGGAACCGAAAGCCACCGCCGAGGCACCAATGCCGCCACCCAACACACCCACAAAGACTGCGGCGAAGATACCGAAGGCGATCGTCACCATCCACCGGGGGAAGGGTTTGGCACTGCGGATGATGCCGTTCAGCCGGCGAACGGCTTCGTCACGGCCAACTCCCCCGGCCACGATGTCGGTGACCAGTTGATGGACCTGAGCCAATCCGGCGTAGTTGTTGGTCCAGGAGCGCACCACCCTCAGCAGGGTGATGGGGGTCTGGTCCTTGGGAGCGTAGTTGATGGCCACCGACTGGTTGGTGATGTCCACTTCCACGTTCTTCAGTCCGAGCGCGGCCGTGACAGCGATCATGCTCGTCTCTACTTCCAACGCACCCGCACCGTAACGGAACATCACTTCGGCCAAATGGAGCGCGAAGTCGATGGTCTTGCGGGCCGAGGCGTCCACGCCAACCACCTGGATGGTGGGATTGGCGTAAGGACTCCCGGCGAGCCGGTCCACGATGTTCATGGGAGCGGTAGGCGGACTATCGCCCTGCACCAGGCGCATCAGCATGCGTTTGGCGTTGACGTTCTGCCGGACCTGCGACGGGCGCAACGGCTGGGTCTTTGGCAACCCGTCGGTCTGGGGCCGGCTGGCGGACCCATCGGGGCGTTCAGTCACGCGGCGATCCTCCCTTGGCTGTTTGATCAGCGGTTACCCCGCAGGTTTCGTACTACCGGCAATTTGCCCAGCGGCAATCGTCCCAGAACTGTCTGGGCGGCCCCTGCGAGCTTCCTGGCCACACGGTACGCCGTGTACTTCAGGGGACTGACCGGAGCAACGAAGTCACCCAGCAGCTGGACTACCTCGCCACCGAATCCCTTCTTGAATTCATAGCCACCGTGCCCGGTTTCGTCCTGGCCCTGGATGCCGAAAGTCCCGTAGAAGTTGTAGCGGGAGTAGCCGTTGTTCAGCGCGTGCAGCATCATGCCCCAGTAAAGGGACGTTGCGCCGTTGAAGTAGATGTAGTCCTGCACGGTGCCGCCGATGACGCACGTGAGTTCGTCACCTGAACACGCAAAGTGAATGGCAGCTACGGTAGCCACGCCCACGGAGTCCGGGAAGCGCTCAATGTCCTTCAGGCTTCGCTCGTAGCTGTCCACGAGATCCTGGACCACTTTGACGCGGTTGGCTTTCTTCTTGCTGCCGGTTTCCTCAACCTCCCGCTTGAGGTCAGCAAGGGTAGCGGATTCAGCTTCCAGGCGTTCGGTAATGGAGGCCCGGTACTCGGGGATGTTGATCTTGGCCATCATGAGCTTGGTGAACTCATCGGAGGTGTTCCTGAGGAGTTGCTCGTAGTACTCGCGTTCGCGGTACGTGAAGCCCTTCTCGTCGCCGGCAGTGCTCAGCGCGCTGTAGAAGTCATCCAGCGTTTCCAGCGTGGCCTGTTCCAGGTACACGCCGTTCTTCTCCGCTTTCCTGATGGCCTTGCGGGTGCGGTAGTTCATACCCATGATGAGCTCTTCGGAATCGGCGATGCCGTCGAGCTGCTTGATGAACATCCAGTTGATGTTGGCGAAGTTCATGTCGAAGCCCTGGTGCTGGAAGCCAAGGCCTTCCAGTTCCTTGAGCAATGGACGGTTGTCCTCGACTTCCGGATGCTCCGCGCCGTCCTCATCGCGCGCGATGTACCGGAGGTTGGGTGATATCCGCAGTTCTGCGGCCTTCTTCGAGGCCGCGTGCTTCTTCAACTGCCCGACGACGAAGCGAACCACTGCCGGGTCGCTGTAGTCCATCAGTGGTCCCTTGGCGCAGTCAGCTGTCTTGTAGCCAAAACGGTTGGACGTGTACACGAGCTTTCCTGCTGAGATAAGGCTCCCGCCCCGGGTCACGCCGAAGAGCTCGACTTCCTGTCCGCGGGCGCGCTGGAAACGCGTCAGGTCCATGGACTGGATGAAGCTCCCCTGCGGGTGTCCCTTGGCAAACGTCTCGAAATCAGCGTCGCTGAGAATCACGAATTCCATGTCGGTTCCAGCCTCGATCGGAGTCAAAGAAATTACCTCGCCTAAGTTAGATTTGCGCCCGTTGGTGGCCGGGGCGGGCCTTTTCGCTGGCTTGTTGGCTTTTGCTGCCGGTCAGTAGAACTGGCCTCCGGTGCGCATGGTTTCAAGTCGACGGAACACCCGCTCGGCCCCTTTGAGCCACAGCTTGTAACGGACCGGACCCAGCACGAGGTCGTAGCAGCCCACGAAGTCCGTGACCGTCTTGGTGAAGCTTGTCTTGAACGACCCCAGACCATACAGCGGGTGGGTCTTGTCCTTGATCCGGGCTCCTGGAGGAGTGCCGCAGAAGTCATACTCGACGCAGCCAAGTTCCTGCATGCGCTGAATGGCAGCCCACTGGACCAGGTGCGAGTCGCCATACTGTTTGCGGTTCTGTGTCGACCCGCCATCCTTGTAGGTGGCTTTGGAACCGTAATTGATCACAAACGCGCCTACGCTCGGGGCATCGTCCTCGTACACGAAGAAGAACTGTCCCTGTCCACGACTGCAGAATGCACCCCAGAACGCGGCATAGTACTCATAGCTCCGCAGAGGCATGGCGCCCTTGGCGTTCACGGTGTTCTGCATGAGGGCGTAGAGCTTGCGGTAGCTTTCCTCGCCCGCCTCTTCCTGCCGGACATCGCAGCCCTCGCGCTCTGCACGGCGGACTGCGTTGCGGGCCCGGGAGGAAATGCTCCGAAGCACTTCATTGGCAGGCGCTGAGATGTCCAGCAGCGCGGTGGAGTCGTTGGACTGTATATTCGGGGCCTTGACCAGGCCACTGGCCTTCAGGTGAGCGGCTACCTCAGGCGACTCCACGACGTCGGGCTCTATCTTGATGGTGAAGACGTTCATCTTCTGTTCCCGCGCCAAGGAAGCGACGGCGTCCAGCATGGGCTTGATGTCGTCAACGGACCCGGCGTCCGGACCCTTGATCAGGTACCAGAGCCGTCCCAGGACGGGGAACTTCTTCTCCAGCAGGAGGTTGTAGCTGGCGTAGTCAGCGGTCTCGATGACGAGCCGGCGGACAAGCCACCCATTGCCGTCCTTGACTGCCGCGTAGGCGTCCGACTGCAGCATGTTGCCACCGTTCGGGTTGGCAGTGACGTGCTTGTCCCAATTATCGATTTCCTCGGCAGTGGCAAAGCGGGCGGTAAATTCTCGCAAGGTGGCCGTGTCCAATCTCAGGGTTTTGGTGCAGTGTTCAAAAGCATCGTGCGCATGCGGACATGCAGCCCCAAGTCTATCGGGCCGAGAAAAATCGGGCTGATTCCCGGGCGGACCGGGCAAACGAAACGCTCAGCACAAGCCCGGCAAGGGGTTCGCTAGGCTTGGAAGCCACCATCCACTCGTTCCACTGCGTACATCGTCCACAGCTGATCCGGGGAAATCTATGCCAACGAACATCGAAATCAAAGCGCATGTAGACAGCATCGAACGTCTGCTGCCCACCGTGCTTTCCCTGGGTGGCTCGGAACCCGGGCACAGCTCGCAGGACGATACTTTCTTTGAGTGTCCGGGCGGCCGGCTCAAGCTGCGCGTGACCGGCGATGGCCACGGAGTGCTGATCTTCTACCGCAGGGCAGACGAACCCGGTCCGAAGTCTTCCTACTATGTTCATTCAACAACGTCCGATCCGGATGGTCTGCGTCAGGTCCTGGCCGACGCTTACGGGGAACTTGGGCGCGTTCGCAAGCACCGTGCCGTGGTCCAGGTGGGAGAGGCCAGGATCCATCTGGACTCCGTGGACGGGCTCGGTGACTTCATCGAGCTGGAAGTGGCCGTGGGTGGAGTGTTCGGACCCGAAGAGGCCACCGAACAGGCCCATCAACTCATGGAAGCCCTGGGAATCAGCCCTGCGGATCTGGCGAAGGGCGCCTACCTGGATCTGATCATGGCCAAGCTGTGACCCCGTTCCACCAAGTGGGCGAGCCTAGAGCCTGATCTGCTCCATGCTCTCCAGTTCCATCGCTTTCGGCTGCTTCCCCAGTTCACGCTGGCCACTGCCAAGACGGTCGGCGTTCGCGAGGCGGCTGAGACTCAGCCCGGTGAGGTCGGCGATCTCCCCGATGGGGACCTGGAAGGTCCGGAAGGGACCCAGGGGCGGAGGTTCGCCTTCCAGAAGCCGTTGATCAATGGCCCTCTTCAGTTCCACCTTCCCGAGCAGTGGTGACTGGTCCAGAACGAACCCGACGGCGGCCAGCTTGGCATCGTTGGTCCATGCCGCAATCTTCCAGAACTTTCGAGGGATCCGGACACCACGGTAGGGCTGATCATCCTCAAGCAGGACCGGCCCCGTGAAGACGCTGATCTTGGCGTCATGGGCATCGGCGTGCCCCAGGACATGGTCCTCCAAGCCCACCCAGAGTTCCTTGCCTTGGTTGAAATCGTCCACTTGCGGCGCCGCATTGGTGAATGAGAACGTCTCCTGGTTGGCCTTCTTGGCAGTGGCGGCGTCCCCCCAGACGGGATCCAGCCGGCGCACCAAGTGGCCGCGATCGAAGGCGTTGTTCTTGTAGACGTCCGGACCCGCCTGCTGTTCCCGGGGGATCCTGTCATCGAAATGCCAGGTTCCTTCCCGCGCCAACGGGTTCAGTTCTGCACCGCTGATGTTGACTCCCACGATCGCCGCGAGCTTCCGGGCAGCCCGGAAACGCACGGAGAAGTGGGTGTAGTCCAGCAGTATCGTCGTTGCCGACGGACTGGGCAGTTCAAGGCGTGCCCGCAAAAAATCCCTGTCGTATCCCCCGCTCATGGATACAGCATGGCACTACGCACTGACAGTAAAAAGACTCAGCATTCGACGACGTTGACGGCGAGGCCGCCCATCGCGGTTTCCTTGTACTTATCGGACATGTCCTTGCCCGTCT
>NZ_JARDAN010000021.1:0-70332 GCF_040560085.1 Paenarthrobacter sp. CC6
GGTGTGGGAGAGTAGGACACCGCCGGACAACCATTAACGAAGAGCCCCAACCACGGTTGGGGCTCTTCCATTTAACACACCAGCCAGGCCCAAACGGGGCTGCAGCCGGATCGCCCGCTGAAACTAGCCGGAGAAGAACTCGGACAATTCCGAGATCAGCTTGTCCGGGGCTTTGTTGGGGCCGTCGTGCCCGAAGCCGGGAAGGATGGTGTAGCTGGACCCGGACAGGACATCGTGGATCTGTCCGCAGGCAACACCGAAGTAGGCGGGGCTCTTTTCACCCACCACGATCAAGGTCTCCAGCGGCAGTGCCAGGAACGGCTCGGCGGGCATGTCGGCCGCAATGACGGCCTTGATTTCGCGGACGCCACAGGTCATGAGCTCCCGCATCTGCTTGCCGACAGGGGTGCCGGCGGCCAGCTTGTTGGCCAGCGTCAGCATCGAGAGCGGCATCCGCGCGAAAGCGCCGCCTGTCTCAACTCCCTTGATGAGGACGGCGAGGGCGCGGTCGTAGTCTCCCGCCGCCGTCGCGCGTTCATAATCGGGCGTCCAGTCGGCTTTGACGCTGTGGTTGACCGACACGGCGGGATCATAGACGGCCAGCCGCTCCACCGGGAGCGTGCGTGCTGCATGCAGCGCCACCGCACCGCCGAAGCTATGGCCGAACACGTCGGTGCTGGACGTGTGCTCCATAACCGTTTGAAGGTCCCGGATATCGGCTTCCAACGTGTAGTCCTCGGCTTGGGGCGATGAGTCGCCCCTGCCACGCCGATTGAACGTGTGGACCGGCCGGCCGAGCGCCTCACTGAGCTTCTGGGCGAAACGCGTGTAATCGGAGGCGGTCACCATGGAGGCAGGAACGACGACTACGCCGGAGCCTGCCGCTGCCAGGTCACCACCTGTGGTGAGGAGTTCGAGGTGTCCGCCGTCGTGGGTCATGATGATGTCGCGCGTCATGTCTTGAGCCTAGCCGAGCCACCCGACAGCCGGCCGCATGGCAACCCCGTATGTGGATACCGAATCAGCTCTTGAAGTACTCCGAGATATCCGAAACCAGTTCATTCACTGCCGCGGGGACTGAGCCATGGAAGCCTTTGGGGGAGACTTCCAACGTGCTCCCTGGGACGGCCCTGTTCAACCTGGCTGCGGCGACTTTGTAGAACTGCGGGCTTTTCTTGCCCACCATGAAATGGGTGTTCGACGGCAGCACAGCGAAGTCCCGGGGCGTGTCAGCGTCCTCGAAGGCGGCCTTCAGCTCGCCGACACCGGAGGGCAGGAGTTCCCGGAAGACCTTGTTCACCTTGGTACGTGAAACCACTGCCATGAGTCCTGCCAGGATGGGCTCGGGTACTCGGGCCAAGGCTGTTCCGGGCTCCATTCCACGCCGCATCCGTGCCATCGCGCGGTTGATGTCGCCCTTGTCCACAGCGTCCGCGAAGCCGGGCAGCCAATCCAGGTCCATGCTTCCATCGATGTTGACGGCGGCATCGTAGACAGCGAGTTTGCCGGGTTCGTGGCCGGTCCCGGCGAAGTCCTGTGCGGCATTCAGCGCGACGGATCCGCCCAGGCTGTGGCCAAGGATGTTCCGTGCACCGGTGGCGTCCATAACGGTGCGGACATCCTCTACTTCCGTCGCCATGGAGTAGTTGTGCGGCTGCCCTGTGGACTTTCCCCGGCCACGACGGTCGTAGACGTCCACGGCCCAGCCGTCACCCAGGCCCTTGGCCAAAGCGATGGAGAACGGCCGGTAGATGAGGGCCGTCAGAAACGCGCCCCCGATCAGCACCACCCTGCGCTCCCCGGGCGCCTCTTCGGCGCCGTAGCTGTACAAGGCGAGCCTGCCGCCGTCGTGTGTCCTGATCCCGCGTTCCTTCACCGGAACATCTTAGGTGGCTTCTGCCTGTCCTACGGGGAGGTGGTTCCCCGAGAGGAACCGGGCCACCCGTGCGGCAAGCCGCCGTCCCGGGCGCAGCGGGCCTTCGTGGAATTGCAGCGGTACCTGCGCGAACGCGATCGCGGGCACCGCGCCGGCCAGCGCCCGGGCGGTTTCGGCGAAGTATGACGGACTCCAGCCGCCGCTGAGCATGAGGGTTGGAGTGGAGATTTTTGTGAAGTCCCCAATGTGCGCGTCAGCGTCAAGGACCGCCCGCATTTCCACGACGGCGGTGGGCAGCAGGGAACGCATCTCCAGTCCCAGCCTGGTTTGGGCGGACAGCACACTCAAAGTCCGCAGGGCCCGCATCGGAAGATAGGAAATCGGGCCGGCCGTTCCCAACCCCTGTACAAGGTGTGCCCAGGCCTGGTCCAATTGGCCCGCGGTGACTGCTTCCTCCAGCTCCGGCCGCCACCGGCTGCTCAGGTTGCCGGACAACGACACCGCGGCGTCGTAGGTGACCAGCCGGTTGATGGTGGTCCGCCGCGCGGCCTGGAGCGCCACGAACCCACCGTAGCTGTGCGCTACGACGTCGGTGGATCCGCTCTTTTCCATGACTGCCTGGAGGTCCGCGATCTCAGTGTCGACGGAATAGCCCGGGGGCTGCGGGGCCGAATGGCCACGGCCGCGGCGGTTGTAGCTGTGGACCGGGCGGCCCAGCATCACGCTGAGGGTACGCGCGAACGGCCAGTACAGGGCATCGGTCACCAGGGTGCCGTGGACAAGCACGACGCCGGCCGTTTCCGCGGGCGCTTTGGAACCGGGGATTGTGGCAGCCGACGCGGGCCTGAAGCTGTGCACCTCAAGGTGCCCGCCGCCGTCGTTCGTTTCAACTGTCCATGTCTCCACCGTCCGAGTCTATGCTTTTCACCGTCGGGCGAAGTCCGGAAATGAAGGTCCGCAATCACCGGTAAACTTAAGGACTGTGACTTCCGCAAACACCCCAGCCCTGAACACCTCCGCAGAGCCCGTCGACGCCAGCGAGCAAATGCGCATCCGCATGGAGAAGCGCGCCAAGCTGATCGAGCGGGGCACAGAGGCTTATCCGGTGGGTGTCGAACGGACCCATTCCCTCGGCGAAATCCGCGAGAAATACGGGCACCTCCAGGCCGACGAGACCACCGGAGACGTCGTAGGCATCACCGGCCGCGTGGTCTTTGTGCGCAACACCGGCAAGCTCTGCTTCGCCACCCTCCAGGAAGGCGGCGTGGACGGCAAGGGCGTGCGCGTGCAGGCCATGCTGAGCCTCGCGAACGTAGGCGAAGAAGCACTGGCCGATTGGAAGGCCCTGGTCGACCTCGGCGACCACGTATTCATCAAGGGAGAGGTCATCTCCTCCCGCCGCGGCGAGCTGTCCGTGATGGCCGATTCCTGGTCCATGGCTTCCAAGGCCCTGCGCCCGCTTCCCGTGCTGCACGCAGAGTTGAACGAAGAAACCCGCGTCCGCCAGCGCTACGTGGACCTCATGGTCCGTGACGAAGCCCGCGAGATGGTTTACAAGCGTGCCGCCATCACCCGTTCGGTCCGCGACACTCTTGACCGCCACGGATACGTGGAGGTGGAAACCCCCATCCTGCAGCTGGTCCACGGCGGCGCCACGGCCCGTCCGTTCGAAACGCACATGAATGCATTCGACCAGAAAATGACCCTCCGCATTGCCACGGAGCTTTTCCTTAAGCGCGCAGTGGTGGGCGGAATTGATCGTGTTTACGACATGGGCAGGGTCTTCCGCAACGAGGGCGTGGACTCCACCCACAGTCCGGAATTCACCACGCTTGAATGCTACGAGGCATGGGCTGACCAGTTCGTCATGGCCGATCGCATGAAGGAAATCATCCTGAATGTGGCAGATGTTGTGGGTACCCGCACCATCCAGACCGAAGCCGGGGAAATAAACCTCGACGGCGAGTGGGCCTGGCTTGCGGTATACCCCGGTATTTCCGAAGCAGTGGGCGTGGAAATTACGCCGGATACCACCGTGGAGGAGTTGTTGGCGATTGCCGCCAAGCACGACGTCAAGGTGGACCCGAAATGGGATGCCGAGAAGATCGTGGTGGAACTCTTCGGCGAAATCGTCGAGCCCACGCTCCTTAACCCGACTTTTGTCTATGACTACCCGCCGTCGGCCCAGCCCCTGGCCCGCCCGCACCGCGAGGATGGCCGCCTGATTGAGGCCTGGGACCTCATTATTGGCGGAATGGAGCGCGGTACTGCATTCTCCGAGTTGATTGACCCTGTTATCCAGCGCGAACGCCTTACGGAGCAATCCCGCAGGTCTGCCGCCGGTGATGAAGAAGCCATGCAGCTGGACGAGGACTTCCTCCGCGCACTCGAATATGGCGCGCCGCCCATGGGTGGAATCGGACTTGGCATCGACCGCCTGGTCATGTTGTTCACCGGTGCCGGAATCCGCGAAACCATTCTTTTCCCCTTGTTGAAACCTGAAGGGCACTGATCATGGAGTACATCGCAGTCCTGGCGCCGTCAGTGGTGGTCGGTTTGATTTTCTGGTTCGCCATGAAGTCGATCTTCAATGCGGACAAATCCGAGCGCCAAGCGGAAGCCCGCGCCCAGGAGGAGGCCAATTTGAGAAATCAGGGTCCGGCTCCGGAAGGTCCAGCGGCTAAATAAGCCCGCAATTGGCTTCCGCTAACGGAGGAATCCAATTGTGCTTTGACGTGCATGCTTGCCGTGACAGATAATCAAGAAAGAAACCCGGGGAATTTCTGATTATCCAACCCTCCGAATGAGAGGCAACTCATGGCACAGAAAGTAAAAATCATCCTCGTCGATGACCTGGATGAAGGGGCCGCGGACGAAACTGTCCGCTTTGGCCTGGACGGCGTGAGCTACGAGATGGACCTGTCCACCGCTAACGCAGCTTCCCTCCGGAAGGCCCTGGAACCATACGTAGCCAAGGCCCGGAAGACTTCCGGTCGTGCAACGCGGGGCCGCGCTACTGCAGCCCGTAACCAGGATTCCGCGCAGATCCGGCAATGGGCCCGTGACAACGGTTACACGGTCAACAGCCGTGGTCGTATTCAGGCAGAAATTCAGGAAGCTTACCAAAAGGCCAATTCCTGATTCATCACTTCAATGCCCCGGCAGATGCTGCCGGGGCATTCGTTGTTTAAGCGGGGTTTGTTTAGGCTCCGGCGAGCCCATGGCTGGGAATATTCTGTGAATCCCCTGCCCGGGTGGAAAGGCTCCTTAGAGCCCATTTTTGATTCACCGCGATTCCAGGGGGCCCGGGTCCGAAAACCCACAGCCCGGGTTCCTCCTGCGGGCAGGGCGGCAGGGTGTCACCGCCGGCGCTTCCGGTCAAGGCTGCCAACTGGATTTATTCCGCAACGACGTCATGTTTCCCCTGTGGCGAACACGCTCCAAAAGTGTTGCCCGGGCACGTAGCATCAAAGTACGTCGTAGCTAGGAGTGTGGCGAAATGTTTGAGAGATTTACGGACCGTGCCCGTCGCGTGGTCGTCCTTGCCCAAGAAGAGGCACGGATGCTCAACCACAATTACATCGGTACCGAGCACATCCTCTTGGGTCTGATCCACGAGGGTGAAGGCGTTGCAGCCAAGGCGCTCGAGTCCCTGAGCATTTCGCTCGATGGCGTTCGCGAGCAGGTGCAGGAGATCATCGGCCAGGGCCAGCAGGCCCCGTCCGGTCACATCCCCTTCACGCCGCGCGCCAAGAAGGTGCTTGAGCTTTCGCTCCGCGAGGCACTGCAGCTCGGCCACAACTACATCGGTACTGAGCACATCCTGCTCGGCCTCATTCGCGAAGGCGAAGGCGTTGCCGCGCAGGTGCTGGTCAAGCTTGGTGCAGACCTCAACCGGGTCCGCCAGCAGGTCATCCAGCTGCTCTCCGGCTACCAGGGCAAGGAGACCGCAGGCAGCGGCTCCGGCCAGGGCCAGCCCGAAGGTACCCCCGCCGGCTCAGTGGTGCTGGACCAGTTCGGCCGCAACCTGACGCAGGCTGCCCGCGAAAACAAGCTCGATCCTGTGATCGGCCGCGAGCAGGAGATGGAACGCGTCATGCAGGTCCTCTCCCGCCGCACCAAGAACAACCCCGTGCTGATCGGTGAGCCGGGCGTCGGCAAGACCGCCGTCGTCGAAGGCCTCGCCCAGGCGATCGTCCGCGGCGATGTCCCGGAGACCATCAAGGACAAGCAGCTCTACACGCTGGACCTTGGCTCACTGGTTGCCGGCTCCCGCTACCGCGGTGACTTCGAAGAGCGCCTGAAGAAGGTCCTCAAGGAAATCCGCACCCGCGGCGACATCATCCTGTTCATCGACGAGATCCACACCCTCGTTGGTGCAGGTGCTGCCGAAGGCGCCATTGATGCTGCGTCCATCCTGAAGCCGATGCTTGCCCGTGGCGAACTCCAGACCATTGGTGCCACCACCCTGGACGAGTACCGTAAGCACATCGAGAAGGACGCCGCTCTTGAGCGCCGCTTCCAGCCGATCCAGGTCAAGGAACCCTCCGTCGCGCACGCGATCGAGATCCTCAAGGGCCTTCGCGACCGTTACGAGGCACACCACCGCGTCACGATCACCGACGGCGCCCTCGCCTCAGCCGCGCAGCTGGCCGAACGCTACATTTCGGACCGCTTCCTGCCGGACAAGGCGATCGACCTCATCGATGAAGCCGGTGCACGCCTGCGCATCCGTCGGATGACGGCTCCGCCGGAGCTCAAGGCCATGGACGAGCGCATTGCCGAAGTGAAGATGGAGAAGGAATCCGCCATCGACGCCCAGGACTTTGAGGGTGCTGCCTCACTGCGCGACAAGGAGCAGAAGCTCATTGCCGAGCGCGCGGAGAAGGAACGCAACTGGAAGTCCGGCGGCATGGACGACATTTCCGAGGTTGACGAAGACCTGATTGCCGAAGTTCTTGCGAACTCCACCGGCATCCCTGTCTTCAAGCTCACCGAGGAAGAGTCCTCTCGACTGCTCAAGATGGAAGACGAACTGCACAAGCGCGTCGTCGGCCAGGATGAGGCCATCAAGGCTCTGTCGCAGGCCATCCGCCGCACCCGTGCAGGCCTGAAGGACCCCAAGCGTCCCGGTGGCTCGTTCATCTTCGCCGGCCCGACCGGCGTCGGAAAGACCGAACTCGCCAAGGCTCTTGCCGAGTTCCTGTTCGGTGAAGAGGACGCCCTCATCACGCTGGACATGTCCGAGTACTCCGAGAAGCACACGGTTTCGCGTCTCTTCGGTGCTCCTCCGGGCTACGTCGGCTACGAAGAAGGCGGCCAGCTCACCGAGAAGGTCCGCAGGCGTCCGTTCTCCGTGGTCCTGTTCGATGAAGTAGAGAAGGCCCACGCGGACCTCTTCAACTCCCTGCTGCAGATTCTGGAAGACGGCCGCTTGACCGACTCCCAGGGCCGCGTGGTGGACTTCAAGAACACCGTGATCATCATGACCACCAACCTTGGTACCCGCGACATCTCCAAGAGCGTGGCCACGGGCTTCCAGTCCGGCACGGACACCCAGACGGGCTACAACCGGATGCGTGCCCGGGTCACGGAAGAGCTCAAGCAGCACTTCCGCCCCGAGTTCCTCAACCGCGTTGACGACGTCGTGGTGTTCCCGCAGCTGACCCAGGACGAGATCATCGAGATCGTGGACCTGTTCGTCACCCGCCTGGAGCGCCGCCTCAAGGACAAGGACATGGGCATCGAGCTCACGCCCGCAGCCAAGGTACTTTTGGCCACGCGTGGTTACGATCCCGCCATGGGTGCCCGACCGCTGCGCCGGACCATCCAGCGCGAGATCGAGGACCAGCTGTCCGAGAAGATCCTGTTCGGTGAGATCCACTCCGGCGACATCGTCGTGGTGGATGTGGATGGCGAAGGTGACGACGCCAAGTTCACGTTCGAAGGGAACGCCAAGCCGCGCATCCCGGAGATCGCTCCCACCGCGTAAGGCACATAGCCTCACAGCACAAAGCCCCGCCCGCTCCGCAAGGAGCAGGCGGGGCTTTGTGCAATCCGAGAAAGGAATTCATGCGCGTTTTGATGGTGGCTCCGGGCACGCGGGGTGACGTTGCCCCCATGGCCGGGCTAGGTAACCGCTTGCAGGGCCTGGGCTTCGAGGTTGCGATTGCGGCCAACCCTGCCTATGCGCCTTTGGTGGTGGATTCGGGGTGCGAATTCAGGCTCCTGCCCGGTGACCTGGCGGCTTTGATCAGCCACCCGGCCCCGGGTGCAAAGGCCCCGGGTGCAAATACCCCGGGTGCAAAGGCCCAGGGTGCAAGCGTGCTCGATTTCTGGAGAAACCTCCGGGAGTACATGGACGATGCCGCCACCGGCACTCTCGCGGCGGCCGAGGCTGGGGCCGACGTGATTCTGGCCAATTCGGTGGCGCCCTACGCGTATGACGTTGCGGAGGCATTCGGCATTCCCGCCCTCGGGGCACACCTGCAGCCGACCGAACCAAGCGCCGCCTATCCGCCTGTGCTGATGAACTCGGCACGCAGTCTTGGTTCGCTGGGGAACAGGATCATTGGTGAGCGCGCATCCGCTGGCCCGGCGCCCTATGACGCCCCCAGCGCCCGCCTTCGAAAGGCGCTGGGGCTGAAAAAGGAAAGCCGTGCGGCCGGAGAGCGGAGGCGGAGGAAGGCGTCGGCCACTGTCCTGCACGGCGTCAGCCCGACCGTTCTCCCGAGGCCCGCCGATTGGCATCCCGGCTTGGTGATGGCCGGATACTGGTGGCCCGCCGTCAAACAGGATTGGCAACCGCCTGCTGGCCTGGTGGATTTCCTGGCCGACGGTCCGCCGCCTGTTTTCGTGGGCTTTGGCAGCAGTGCGCACATTGACCCGGAGTTCATCCTCGAAGCCACGCGCCGCGCCGGGGTGAGGGCTGTGGTGCAGGGCGTGGAGGATTCCCTGGGTCCGGACGCGATCGGCATCGGAAGTGTTCCGCATGAGTGGTTGTTCCCGCGCATGGCTGCCGTGGTTCATCACGCAGGGGCGGGAACCACCGCCGCCGGCTTGCGTGCCGGTATGCCGACCGTGGGCGTGCCCGTTTACACGGACCAGCCTCTCTGGGCTTCCCGGGTGGCCGCCCTCGGTGCCGGACCCGGGCCAATCCCGTACAAGAAGCTCACTGCAGAACGGCTCGGAGAGGCCATCAATCTAGCCGTGAACACCCCGTCGTATGCACAGCGGGCGGAGGAACTCGCGGCGCGCATAGCTACCGAAGATGGAACCGTCGCAGTAGTCGAGGCTTTGCGGCGCCTCTGAGACCTTGGGGAATATCTGAAAGTACTGTTTCACTCTGAGTGAAAACATGTGTGATCAGGAGCACATTTCGTGTTGAATCAGAGCATGGACTCTGCTGACACTCATGCCTCGGGCGAACAGCCCGAAACACCGTTCCACGATCTGGACCACTACCTCTCCATTCCACGGGTTGCCGGCCTCACCCTAAGCCCGGACGGCAAGCGCCTTGTCACCACCGTGACGACGCTGAACGGCAAGGCGACAGAATTCGCTACGGCCCTCTGGGAGCTCGACCCCAGCGGCCGGAACCACGCACGCCGCATCACCCGAAGCGCCAAAGGTGAGGCCGGCGCCGTCTTCGCCGCCAATGGCGACCTGTACTTCACCTCGGCGCGCCCGGATCCGGAAAGCCCGGACGCCGACCCCGTCAACGCACTATGGCTGCTCCCCGCGGACGGAGGAGAAGCCCGCGTGGTGCACTCCCGGGCCGGCGGGATCAGTTCCGTCATGGCCGCGAAGGACGCAGACGCGACCTTCGTCAATGCCGAGGTCCTGGCCGGTTCCACGGACGAGGACAACGACGAAGAACGCCGCAAGGCCCGCAAGGATAAAAAAGTTTCCGCCATTCTGCACACGGGCTACCCCGTACGCTACTGGGATGCCGACCTCGGTCCCGCAGAGCCGCGGCTCTTCGCTGTGGAGCCGGGCGAGGCGAAGGAGCCCGGCAAACCTTCCACCGTGGATGCCAGCGCGCCGCTCACGCTTCGCAACTTGACGCCCGGCGTCGGCGGTTCGCTGCGCGAGGCCAAAACCGTGGTGAGTCCCGACGGCAAGACCATCTACACAAGCATGACCAAAGCGCTTGCGAAAGCAGACAGCCGCGAGGTGCTCGCCGCCGTCGACGTCGCCACGGGCGCCATCAAGGTGCTGCTGGACCATGAGGGCATGAGCTACTTCCCTGGGCCGGTCGGCCCGGACAACCGCACGCTGGTGGTGGAGAGCGAAAGCGACACGACGCCCACGCAGGCGCCCCAGGTAAAGCTTCACCTGCTGAACGTTGCGGGCGGAGAAACCACTGATCTGGAGCCCCTCGCCCACCAGTGGGACCGATGGGCAACTGCGCTCGCCTGGCTGCCGGACGGCTCTGCCATCCTTGCCAAAGCGGACGACGACGGCGCGTCGCCGATTTTCAGGATCAACGTCGCCGACGGTGGCGTTACCCAGGTGACGAAGGACGGTGCGGCGTACACCGACGTCGTGGTGTCACCCGACGGAACCACAGCGTATGCGTTGCGCAGCTCGTACGGGTTCCCGCCCGAGGCCGTGCGGATCGACCTCGCCACCGGAGAGGTGGTCCGGCTGCCGGCGCCGGCGGAACGTCCCGCCTACAAGGGCAGGCTGGAGCGTGTGGAGACGACGGCGGAAGACGGCTCACGCGTGCCCGCTTATCTGGCGCTCCCGGACAAGGCCTCCGCAGACAGCCCCGCACCGCTGCTCCTGTGGATCCATGGTGGCCCCCTGGGCTCGTGGAATGCCTGGACCTGGCGCTGGAACCCGTGGCTGTTGGTTGCCAAGGGCTACGCCGTCCTGCTGCCGGATCCCGCCCTGTCCACGGGCTACGGGCAGGAATTCATCCAGCGCGGCTGGGGTGAATGGGGAAAGAAGCCCTTCACGGACCTGATGGCCATCACTGACGCAGTGGTGGCCAGGCAGGACATTGACGAAACAAGGACTGCGGCCATGGGTGGCTCGTTCGGCGGCTACATGGCCAACTGGGTGGCCGGCCAGACGGATCGGTTCAAGGCGATCGTCACCCACGCCAGCCTGTGGGCGCTGGACCAGTTCGGTCCCACCACCGATGCGGCCCAGTACTGGCTGAAGGAAATGACCGTGGAGATGGCCATGGCCAATTCCCCGCACCTGAACGTGGGCAACATCAAAACGCCCATGCTGGTGATCCATGGAGACAAGGATTACCGGGTGCCGATCGGTGAAGGCCTGCGTCTTTGGTACGAGCTCCTGTCCTCCTCCCAGCTGCCCGCTGATGAGAATGGCCAGAGCCCGCACCGCTTCCTGTACTTCCCGGACGAAAACCACTGGGTGCTGCAGCCGCAGCACGCGAAGGTCTGGTACGGCGTGGTGGAACACTTCCTGGCCAAGCAGGTGCTGGGTGAGGACGTTGCGCCGCCGGAGGAGCTGGGAGTCTGATGCAGGCCGGCAGCTTGGCGGATCAGCTTCCGCACAACCGCCGGATGCCGGGGGCATAGGCGTCGGGAATCTCCAGTATTCCGCCGTGCTGCCAGATGCGCTTGCGGTCGTGGCCTGGCGTTGGATGAACTTTGCGAACTGGAAGCCGATTCCGTGCGTAAGAGGATTGCTGTCGTACCAACTCTTAGGCCAATAAGTCTCGGCACAGGACCGCGGCGCCCACGTTTGTGGTCACGAAGCCCCCACTTCCGCGCACCTCGTTAGGATGGGGGAGTGAATTCGTCCTTCAGCCTTCGCCCTGCCCGCACCAGCGATGTGGCAGCCATCAAGAGGTTGGTGGCACCCTTGGCCGAGGAGCGGATCCTGATGGCCAAGGAGACTGTGGCTTACTACGAGAGTCTCCAGGAATTCCGGATTGCCGAGTCCGATGCCGGCGAGGTCATCGGCTGCGGAGCCCTGCACGTGATGTGGGAGGATCTGGCAGAGATCCGCACTCTGGCCGCAGCTGACTCCTGGCGTGGCCGCGGCGTGGGTCATGTGCTGGTGGAGAACCTGCTGGAAGAGGCGAAGGCGCTGGGTGTCAGCCGGGTGTTCTGCCTGACCTTTGAAGTGGAATTCTTCAAGCGCCATGGATTCGAAGTCATGGCGGACCAGTCGGCCGTTGACCCGCAGGTCTACTCCGAGCTGCTGCGCTCGCATGACGAAGGTGTGGCAGAATTCCTGGACCTCGCCCGGGTCAAGCCCAATACCCTGGGTAACACCCGCATGATCAAGCAGCTTTAGGACGTACGCGGCACTTCCCGAAAAAATCCAGGCGAAAAGATCCACAAAAAAAGTCCACGCAACTTAGCGTGCAATCAACCCTGCCCGATTATGGGTGATTTATTAACTCTTCTCATATATCCAGTTGATGGATAAACTGGTCAAGGCTTGCTGGGGAAGCTTCCACCACTCGGTCAATTTGAGAGAAGATCATGCAGTCCCACGCGTCCTTTTCAGATGTTTCAGAACTCCAACTCAGCGTGCGCGGTCCAGTGTTCACGCCTGCCGATCCCGGCTTCGCCGCAGAGGTAGCGGCCTTTAATTTGTCCACCCAGCACCAACCGGATCTTGCCTTCGGCGCCCTCGACGCAGAGGACGTTGCGGCGGCGGTCCGTTGGGCTGCAGAACGCAGGATGCCCGTTTCCGTACAGTCCACCGGGCACGGCGCAACCAATGCCATTGAAGGCGGGCTGCTGATCAGCACCCGCCGCATGCTGGAACTCAGTATCGATCCCATCGAGAAGACGGCCCGCGTGGGTGCGGGCGTCCGCTGGAGGGCGGTGGTGGACCACGCCGCGACCTTCGGATTGATGGGACTCTGCGGTTCCACCACCGACGTCGGCGTGGTGGGTTACACGCTGGGCGGCGGCTTGCCGATCCTCGGCCGCAAGTACGGTTTCGCCTCGGACCACGTCATTGCCTTTGAGCTCGTCACCGCCGATGGCACCCAGCGCAGGGTGACCAAGGACGAGAACTCCGAACTCTTCTACCTCTTGCGCGGAGGCAAGGGGAATCTCGGCATCGTCACTGCCATGGAATTCCATTTGTTCCCAAGTTCGGACCTCTTTGCCGGCGGCCTCTACTACGACGGCGCCCATGCAGCCGCCGTCTTGCAGCAGTTCAGCGAATGGGTACCGGAGCTGCCACCGGAAGCATCGGCGTCGTTGGCGTTCCTGCGGCTGCCGGATATGGACATCGTCCCCGAGCCCCTGCGCGGCAAGTTCGTCGTGCACCTTCGCTACGCCTACCAAGGCGATGCCGCTGTGGCCACGCAGCTCCTGGAGCCAATGCGCAAGAGCGCTCCGTTCATGATGGACGGAACGGGCCCCCTGGAATCCACCCAAATGGACATGGTCCATCAGGATCCGGAGCAGCCAGTGCCCGTGCGGGAACGGGGCTTCCTGCTGGACCGCCTGGACCAGGGCGCCAAGGATGCCATCCTGCGGCACTTCGGTCCCGACGTCCCAAGCCCCGTGCTGATGGCCGAAATCCGGCTCCTGGGTGGGGCTTTGGCTGTCTGCGCTGACGGGGAAGACATGGTGGGAGCCCGCGACGCCGCGTTCAGTTTCTTCATGGCGGGCATGGCTGTCCCGCCTTTGGCGGAGCTGCTTCCGGGCGTGTTCGACGCCGTTCGCGAGGACCTGCGCGACGCCTCCAGCGGCGGGACGTTCGTCAACCTGCACGGACACTTCGTGGACGCCGAGGACCGGGAGCGTCCGTGGGGACCAAGCGTCCGTGAGCGCCTCCGCAAGGCCAAGGCCGAATTGGATCCGCACAACATGTTCAGCTTTGGGCACGTCGTAGGGCTGCCGGTCATCGACCAGACCGTCCTGCTGGAAGACGTTGCCACCGGCGGCGACGCCGTTCTGAACAGCTGAAGGGGATGCGGACAATGGACCATAGGGTCACGTTCCCGGATTTCTCCGCCTTCCAGATCGACCTCCCCCACGGGCCGTGGCCGCATGAAGTCCACTGGACCGGCGACAGGAATTCGGACCCGGACCTCTACTCGGCGTTCTGGCCCGAGTTCAATCCCAGGCCGGAGGCGGACGGAGTGACGGCTCCGCCCACCAAGGACTAGGGGCTCGTCATCGACAGCGGCAGGGACAGCTATCAGGGCTGTTCCTGCCGCTATTTAAGTACTGTTTCCCACCCGGTAAGGCCTACCGGGGCCCCGGTTGCCGGTAGTAGGGTCAGAGCACCAGCCACAGCACGCCAGGAGCATCCAATGAAAAAGCTCATCAATGATCCACGCGCCGTGGTGGACGAGTCCGTTGACGGGTTCGGCATGGCGCATGCCGACATCGTGGACGTCCACCCCGACCCCAAGTTCGTCGTCCGGAAAGGTGCACCGGTTGCGGGCAAAGTTGCCCTCGTCTCCGGCGGTGGCAGCGGCCACGAGCCCCTCCACGCAGGCTTCGTCGGACTCGGCATGCTCGACGCCGCTGTCCCCGGCGCTGTCTTCACCTCACCAACACCGGACCAGATCATTCCGGCGACTGTCGCCGTCGACTCGGGTGCCGGCGTCGTACACATCGTGAAGAACTACACCGGCGACGTCCTGAACTTTGAAACCGCAGCCGAAATGGCCCAGGCCGAAGGTGTGCGCGTCCGGTCGGTGCTGGTCAACGACGACGTTGCCGTGGAGGACTCGCTGTACACGGCCGGGCGCCGCGGTGTTGGCGGAACCGTCCTGGTGGAGAAGATCGCGGGAGCTTCCGCGCAACGCGGAGACGACCTCGACGCCGTGACGGCCATCGCCGAGAGGGTAGTTGCCAACGTCCGTACCATGGGCGTCGCCCTGTCCGGTTGCACGGTGCCCCACGCGGGAACGCCGAGCTTCGAACTGGCCGATGACGAGATCGAGATCGGCATCGGCATCCACGGGGAGCCCGGCCGGCACAGGATCGCCATGGAAAGCGCCGACGCCATCACGGACCGCTTGCTTGAACCTGTGTTGGAGGACCTTTCCCTGGCCTCCGGCGACAAGGTGTTGTTGTTCGTCAACGGCATGGGCGGGACGCCGCTGAGTGAGTTGTACATCGTCTACCGGCGGGCGGCGCACGTCCTCGCCGAGCGTGGTGCCACCGTGGAGCGCTCCTTGGTGGGCAACTATGTGACGTCCCTGGAAATGCAGGGCTGTTCCGTCTCGGTGCTGCGCCTTGACGATGAAATGACCAGGCTCTGGGACGCCCCTGTTCATACCGCCGCCCTGCGATGGGGAGCCTGAGCATGGGCCTTGACGTCAAATGGGCGCAGGAATGGTTGAGGCTGTCCGCGAAAGCGATGGCGGAGCACAGGGTGGAGCTGATTGAGCTGGACCGGCCCATTGGCGACTCCGACCACGGCGAAAACATGGACCGCGGCTTCCAGGCCGTGCTGCAGAAGCTCGATGAAAGCCCGCCAGAAACCGCCGGAGCTGCGTTGAAGGCTGCGGCCATGGCTCTCATGTCCAAGGTGGGCGGTGCTGCCGGCCCGCTCTATGGCACCGCGTACCTGCGTGCGGCCACCTCGCTGGGTGAGGCCACCGACGTCGATCCCGACGCGCTCGCAGCGGCCCTCATCGCTGCGCGGGATGGCATCGTGGCACGCGGCAAGGCAGAAGTTGGCGACAAGACAATGATCGATGCCTGGACTCCTGCCGTGGAGGCAGCAAGTAAGGCTGCGGCCAGCGGCCTGGAAGCATTGGCTGTGCTGGAAGCTGCCGCGGACGCAGCGGAGGCCGGGGCCAAGGCAACGGACCCTCTGGTGGCGCGTAAAGGCCGGGCAAGCTACCTGGGCGACCGCAGTGCCGGTCATCGTGATCCCGGCGCGGCGTCAACCGCGCTGCTGCTGCGGGCAGCCGCTGAAGCGGCGGCCGGTCCAGTCGACGGCGCGGGAGCAGGCGACGGATGACGGTTGGGATCGTGGTTGTTTCGCACAGCAGCAAGATCGCTGAAGGGGCCGTTGAACTCGCCGCCCAGATGGCGCCCGACGTCGAGCTCGTCGCCGCCGGGGGCACTGACGACGACCGGATCGGGACCAGCCTGGAGAAGGTGCTGGCCGCCGTCGAACAGTCCCTGGTGGATTCCGGTGGTGACGGTGTGGTGGTGCTGACGGACCTCGGCTCGGCGGTAATGACGGCTGAGTCGGCAATGGAGTTCGCCAGCAATCCGGACGCCGTCCAGCTGGCGGATGCGCCGCTGGTGGAAGGGCTCGTGGCGGCTGCAGTCGCTGCGCAAGGAGGTGCCGGCGTCGACGATGTGCGCAAGGCCGCCGAGGCGGTCAGCTTTGGCGACGGGGCTGAGCCGGACCGGCGCGACGGGCCGGCCGAAGCCAGCGGCCTGGGCGACCCGGATGCAACCGGCGACTTCGAACTCATCAACCCCCTGGGAATGCACGCGCGTCCGGCGGCAAAGATTGCAGGCGGACTGTCCGGGCTGGACGCGGAGGTGACGGTGAACGGCGCTGACGGCATGTCCATCATGGCGCTCATGGCGCTCGCCGCGGGGCAGGGCTCCAGCCTCCACGTAGAAGCCCGGGGGAAGGATGCTTCGAAGGCCGTCGAGTACGTGGGCCGCCTGGTGAAAGAGGGCTTCGGTGAGCTTTAGTTTGCGCGGATTTTCCGCCAAATATTGCTAAGTATGCTGATTAGTGATGTTGTAGAGGTACAAGGTTCCTACGACGAAAGAGGTGCGACATGGGTGCAGACGACAAGATGGAAAATGCCGGCGAGAAGCTCGGCGGCAAGGCCAAGGAAGCTGCCGGCAAGCTGACTGACGACAAGGGCCTCGAAGCTGAAGGCAAAGGCGACCAGGTCAAGGCAGACCTCAAGGGTGCCGGCGAAAAGGTGAAAGACGCCTTCAAGAAGGACTAGGAATGTGGACGGGGCCGCTGCTGTTGCAGCGGCCCCGTCTTGTTGTGCGAGATACTGCTCCGGCAGTGAGCTGACTTGATGGAGGATCTTCGTGAACATACTGGTAAAGCTGTTTGGACTCGCCGTGAGCCTGGGCGCCGGCGCGCTCGCCAACAAGACGCTGGAAGGCCTCTGGGAGAAGAAAACGGGCAAGCCCGCCCCCAAGGACGGCACGGACCTCAATGACTCTTTGCCTGGTGTCCTGGTGTTCGCCATTGTGTCCGCCGGCGTTGGCGCAGTTGTCCACGTCCTCACCCAACGGGGCACGAAGAGTGCCCTGGCCCGCATGAAAAAGACAGCTGACGAGGTTTAACCATGGCTATAGCTAAATTCCCGAGTGTTGTCATCGATTGTCCCGATGCGGCCGCACTGGCTGCCTTCTACGCCGAACTCTTCGGCTGGGAAGTCGAGGACAAGGGTGACTGGTTCGATATCCGGCCAAGTGACGGCAGCAACTGCATCTCTTTCCAGCAGGTGGACGTGTACCAGGCTCCCGTGTGGCCCGGCCAGACCATCCCGCAGCAAATGCACCTGGACATGATTGTGGAGGACCTGGACAAGGGCGAGGAAGTTGCACTCTCCCTCGGTGCCAGCAAGGCGGATCACCAGCCAGGGGAAACATTCCGGGTGCTCCTTGACCCGGCCGGACACCCGTTCTGCCTCTGCCTTAGCTAACCCTGCCGGGCCGCCCACTGCTCTACCCGGCGGTTGCTCTCCTCCTCGGAGAGGTCCTCAACACGGGTCATGATGGACCAGCGAACGCCGAAGGGGTCCCGGATGCTGGCGTACCGGTCACCTGAAACAAAGGTGGCCAGCGGTTCCCGGACGGTTGCGCCCGCTTGCTCGGCCTTCCTGACCAGGCCGTCCGCGTCGGCGCAGTACAGGCCCAGGGAGTAGCAATCGTCCTCGCCATCCGGAGCCGGTACCAAGTGGTAGTCGGGGTTTGGCTCGCCGAGTTGGAGATGGCCGTGGCCGAAGTCCAACTCCGCGTGGACAACAACACCACCCATCTCCGTCTCGCCCACCACACGGGCTCCGAAGACATCGCGATAGAACCGTATGGCTTCCCTCGCGTTGGTTACGGCCAGGAACGGCGTGAGGCTGGTCAGGCCGTTGGGTACGCCATGGGTGGTGTACTGGCCGTTGGCTGCAGTGGTTGATTCTGTGCTTGTTGTGTCGGTCATGGCTACGACGCTACGCGCCGGCCGGGCAGCGACGCTTGCAGATTCGCGACAGCTTCACGTGTGGGGGCCGGCAGGACGGAACCGACGATCGATACGCGCGGACCTAGGGGGAACAGTGATGAACGATCCAAGGCAATCAGCTCGGAATCTTCTTGAACTGGATATCGTGACGATTGAGCGGTTATGGATCCGGTATTGGGCAGAAGGTGGAAGCGCCGACCTCCTGGAGCTGGATGCCTACGTGCATGAAGCCCTCAGGCCCCCCGCCTTCGAGCTCACTCTTCTTGGATGGGCCACGGAGAGGCTGCAGGGCGGCTGAGGACGCCGTTCACGGCGGGTCCAGTCCTGGCTATGGTCGGCGGCCGGCAACGCCGTTGACAAGGGCCCGGGCCAATTCATGCAGTTTTTGGTTCCGGTCGTTGGAAGCCTTCTTCAGGATCTGGAATGCTTCATCCGGGGTGCACCTGTTCTGCGAAATAATCACGCCGCAGGCAGTGTCGATGACCGACCGGGTTTCCATGGCGGCGTCAAGGTTCTCCGCTGTTTCGTTCAGGGTGGTTATCCGGATTGCTACCCGCAAGGCCTTGCCTGCGATTCCCGCGAAGGTCAGCGTGTCAGCAACGGCCTCGCGGGTAAATGTTCCGGGCTTGGGAGCAAAGAAGTTCAGGACAGCGGCAGAGTCATGCTCCAGCTCCATCGGCACGCCAAGAGTGCTCCGCATTCCGACGGCGGCCAGCTCCTGGCAGTATTTGTCCCACTGCGGCGAGGACAACGCGTCATCGAGAAGGACGGGGCGCCCGCTCTCCAGGGCGTCGATGCAGGGACCTTGCTCCAGCGACTGCTCGATCCGGTCCAGCAGCATCGCCTGTTCGCTGCTGCCTCCAATCGTCGCAGTACGTTTGCGTCGGCCCAACGTCACCGCACACTCAATTGCTGTTCCTGTGGACCGGGACGCTACCGCCGCGCCCAGTTCGGTAAGCCCGTTCAGGAACGCCCTGATGTCTTCCGCACTGGCAATCAGATCAGCCAGCTTGTTGGCGTCATCCGACCAGTCCTCCGCGGCCCCGGAACGCACAAACACCACCCGCCCTTCGCAAACAAGAACAAAGCACCAGGGGCCTCCCTGCTGAAGCCCGGGACACTCCGGTGCGGGAGAGTCGTGGGATGCAAAGCACCCAGGCCGCCGCTTGGTACCAAAGTTCCGGCAATAATCTAGCAGCAATTCCGGTCTTGAGGGACGGGACTCTGGCGCTCCACCGCGGCAGTAACACTGGTGGCCCCTGCAGTCGGCAACCGGGGGCGGTATATTCGTCGCTGACGGCAGCACACCGAACGGAGGTCCTGTGGAGAGCTCCTTCAAGGGCGTCCTCTATCCGGCGCGGTTGCCCACCTTCCATCGCCTTCCGGCGCCCGAGGAGGTGTCCCATCTGGTGCAGTGGTTCTGGATCCCCGAATGGGATATCGAGCCCGGCCGGGCCTCCCGGCAGCACCTGATCGCCTACCCCGCCTCCAATCTGGTGGTGCAAAGCGGAGCTGCGGGGTTTTCGGGACCCACAACCCGGGCGGCATTCCGGGACCTCACCGGCAAGGGTTGGGCCGTTGGCGCCCTGCTGCGCCCGGCTGCGGTCCCGCTCTTCACCGACGATCCCGGGACTATGCGCGACCAGGAAGTGGCCTTGCCACTGGAAGACCTTGTCTCCGCTGTCTCAGCAGCGATGGAGCCGCCTACCGGAAAGGCTCAGCCCGACGGCGGCACCCGCCGTGAGCGTGCGGCGGCTGCTTTCGCTCGCTGGCTGGCTTCCCAGGACGTGGTCCCGTCCGAAGAGGCGTTGCTCGCCAACCGGATGGTGGACGTCATCGCATCCGAGCCGGACGTGCTCCTGATTGAGGATGCAGCACGCCGCCTGGCAGTATCGCCGAGGACCCTGCAAAGACTTGCCAGGAAGTACGTTGGCCTGAGCCCCTCGGCCCTTATCCGGCGTCGCAGGCTGCAGGATGCCGCCGAGCGCGCAAGGTCCGATCCAACAGCGGACCTTGCCGCGATCGCCGTCGAACTTGGTTACGCAGACCATGCGCACCTGACGAACGACTTCCGGAAATATCTGGGCTTTACGCCGAGTACGTATCGGAGGTCAGCCGGGGAGTCGTGAGTGCCGGGACGGAAGGTTCAGCGGCGGTTTCACTGACCTCTGTATTGGTTGTTTCGCCGCGGAATGCCGCCAGCATGGCCTCGCGATCGAACTGCCCCTCCCACTTGGAGACGACGAACGTGGCAACACAATTGCCCAGGAGGTTGACCACGACGCGCATGGAGTCCATCAGCCGGTCGGCACCCAGAAGCAGGGCCACTCCCGCTACCGGGAAGATCCCCAGGGCGCCTGCCGTCGCCGAGAGGGCCAGGAAGGCCGATCCGGGAACGCCGGCCATGCCTTTGGACGTGAGCATCAGGATGCCGAGGGCGGCCAGCTGCTGCCCGAGGTCCAGGTTGTGGCCGAAGGCCTGCGCCAGGAACAGGAGGGAGATTGAGAGGTAGAGCGCGGCGCCGTCGAGGTTGAAGGAGTATCCGGTGGGAACCACCAGGCCTGTTGTCGCCCGGGAGCAGCCGGCGTTGGTCAGCTTGGTCATGATGCGGGGCAGCACCGATTCGGTAGAGGCCGTACCCAGGGCCAGCAGGAACTCTTCGCGGGTGTACTTGATGAACTGCCACAGCGGGACGCGAGGGTAGACCCAGGCGACGACGAACAGCAAGGCTATGAAGACCACGGCTGAGCCATAGCAAGCCGCAATCAGCAGGGCGTAGGTACTGAGCGAGCTGAGACCGTACTGGCCGATGATGAAGGCCATGGCACCGAAAGCCCCCACTGGCGCAACCCGCATGACCCAGCCCATGATCTTGAAGAAGAGCTCCAGGGTGGTCTCCATGACATCGACGACGGGCTTGCACTTCTCGCGCCCGACAACCACGATGGCGGCGCCAAAGAACACAGCGAAGCACAGGACCTGAAGCAATGAGTTGGACGCGAACGCCCCGACCACGCTGGTGGGGATGATTCCGAGCAGGAATTGGCCCGCGTCTTTGGGCGGAGCAGCGGTGGTCTTGGCGTTCACCGCATCCGCTGACAAGGTGGCGGGATCGATGTTCAGGCCTGCACCCGGCTGCACGATGTTGGCTACTACAAGGCCGAATGCCAGCGCGAACAGCGTGGCGGCAGTGAAGTAGATCAGCGCTTTCACTCCTACCCGGCCCACGGCTTTCACGTCACCCACAGCGGAGATACCTGTGACGATAACCAGGAAAATAAGCGGGGCGATGATCATTTTGATGAGCTGGATGAAGCCGTCGCCCAGTGGGCGGAGAGCGGAACCAAGGTCCGGCCAGAGATAGCCGATGGCGATCCCCAACACCACGGCCACCAGGATCTGGAAGAACAAGGATTTGTACAAGGGCTTCTTTGCCGCGGGGCTCACAGCCGTGGCGGATGTTGGAATCTTCACAATGGCGCCTATCTATGCAAACGGCCGCGCAAGGTCACGGTCCGGGATCACATAAGACGCTATGGAAGGCTTGTTTCCGGAATGCTAATTCCAAGGTCCCGCTATGTTTAATATCGGAAGCAAGTTTCCACAATGCGGAAACTCAATTTGAATCCGACTCAGCGTTGCCGCAGCCCCGCCGCATCCAGCCACACGCCGGCCGCAATGACCCTTCCGCACTTCTCGCCGTACGGGTAGTCGCCCTTCGGTGTGAACTCCAGTGTGCGGGTGGGCAGCGGGGCGCCGGTCTTGGAAGTGCCGTTCACCGTCACTTCGAGGGGAGACTCACTCAGGGCCGGCAACTCGAGGAAGCCCTGCAGGGTGCCATCCGGAGATGAGGTAGCCGAGCACACCCCGTCCGGCGTGCAGCTTTCGTCCGCTGTCACGGCGCCTGGGTTTAGCATGATGTCCTTCTCCGTGCACGCGGCGTCCTGGCAGGCCTTCAGCCGCAGGGAGCCGACCTGGTCCGCGTACCCGGCAACCACAGTGAGGGACACTCCCGCCACATGGCCAATCGCCGGGCAGGCGACCGGCTCGGCAACGCAGCCGGTCAGCAGGGCCACGGCCCCCGCCAGCGTGAAAGCCACTCCGATGCTCCCCATGCTTCAGAGTAGGACGGCGGTGGCCGCACCGCTACGCCGGAAGCCGCAACCCGTCGTCGTGCATCTCCGCCAGGCCGTCGGCCAACAGCCCGTCCAGTGCCCGCTCAAGCTGCTCAGGTGCCGAGTTCAGCCGGTGCAGGGCGGCCAGCGGAATGCCGATGCCCGAGGCCTCGAATCCAAGGTCCGCGGGCGCCCGCTCAAACATGTCGCGCGGAACGGGGTGTGACGCTTCGCGCAGGACGGCCATCACGGCGCCGCGAACCTGGCGGTCGGTGCCGTGCCAGGACTGCCCCTTGGGCGTGTACGACGGCGGCGGCTCACCGGCCGCGAGCCACGCGCAGCTGGAGCGGACGGGACAGTCCGCGCATTTGGGATTGCGGGCCGTGCAGACCATCGCTCCCAACTCCATGACGGAGGCGTTCCAACGGACGGACATGGCCTGGTCGTCGGGGAGGAGCGAGTCGGCGAGGCGCATTTCCGCCGCAGTGAGCGCTGGAGCCGGCAGGGCATTCCCCGAGATGAGCCGTGCGTGGACACGCCGGATGTTGGTGTCCACCACGGTCTCCCGCCGTCCGAAGGCAAAAGCGGCGACGGCGGCAGCTGTGTAGCTGCCAACACCCGGCAGCCCAAGGAGCTCCGGATAAGTATCGGGAACCTTGCCGTCATGCTGCTCACGGATGGCGACGGCGGCAGCGTGCAGCCGGAGCGCGCGGCGCGGATAACCCAGGCGCCCCCAGTGGCGGACCGCCTCACCGGAGGGCTCCGCGGCCAGCCGGGCGGGGGTGGGCCAGCGCTCCATCCAGTCGAGCCACACGGGCAGGACCCGGACCACGGGGGTTTGCTGGAGCATGACTTCGCTGACCAGAATGCCCCACGGGCTGCAGTCGGGCTCGCGCCATGGGAGGTCCCTGGCTGTCCGGGAAAACCACTGGTCCAGGGCGTCGTGGAGGCCGGCGAGCTGGACGGAATCGGGAAGTGTCATACTGCCATCCACTGTAGTGGAACGGCCGCGCGCACCCGCCCATGGCCGACGTCACACAGCCCCGGATTGCTGCCCTGCGGCGTGTAGGTTAGGTGCCCTGACAACCGCGAGCCTAGCCTAGAAGCATGGCCTCCAACGGTAAGCAGCAGTCGACCGCGCGCTCAACAGCGCCGGCGAAGGGTGCTGCCCGCGGCTCCTCCGGAACCCCGGCGAAAAAGAGGCGTCCCAGCCCTGCCGTGTACCGCCGTCGTCGGCAGGTTGTTTTCGGCGGCCTGCTGCTGGTGATTGCCCTGGTGGTTGTGGGGGTGCTGGCTGTCGCCGGGACTTTCGCCGGGAGTCCTGAGCCGCAAGCGGTGTCCACCTCCGAACCCGCGCAAGCGCCTACGCAGGGGAGCGCAGCGTCCACGACGCCGTCGCCGTCGGCTTCGCCCAGTCCCGTATGCGACTTCAACCTGATGACCGTCGCCGCGAAAACCGACAAGCCCGCCTACGGTGCGGAAGAAAAGCCGCTGCTCACCATGACAATCACCAACGGCGGCACTGCACCTTGCGAAGTCAACGTGGGCACGTCCCAGATGGAATACGTGGTGATGAGCGGATCCGACCGCATTTTCTCCTCCAAGGACTGCCAGACCGGCGGGGAGGACCTGGTGAAGACCATCCAACCGGGCAAGAGCGAGACTGCGAACTTCCCCTGGCAGCGGAACAGGTCGCTGGAAGGCTGCGGCGTGATCGACGCCAAACCCGGCGCCGGGGGCGCCTACTACACATTTGAGGCGCGGCTGGGAAACAAGGCCAGTCCCAAAGCGGTTTTCCAGCTGAGCTGACACCCGCCGGAAAGCGTCCGACGGCGGCCGGCGGCTTAGAGGAACCGGTCCAGCAGGCTCGCCTCGGCCATGCGGCTCAAACCTTCGCGGACCGTACGGGCACGCTGATCGCCGATGCCGTCCACGGTCATGAGATCGTCAATAGTGGCAGCCATCAGGTTCTGCAGCCCGCCGAAGTAGTCCACCAGACGGTCGGCGACAGCCTTGGGCACGGACTTCAAACCGGACAGCAAACGGTAGCCGCGCGGCTGGACCACCGCGTCCAACTGCTCAACGCCACCGGCAAACCCGATGATGTGGGCGATGCGGCTGAGGTCGATCAATTCCGTGGGTCCGAGGTTGAGCAGCGCCTGCACGGCTTCCTCGATCTCCTCGGGTGTGGTGTTGGGGTCCGAGTAATCCCGGATGATCACTTCACTGCCAGGTCCGCGGCCCACAGTGAGTTCCTCAACCTGCAGGGACAACAAGCGGCCGTCTTCGCCAAGTTCCAGGACGTACTGGGCAATTTCCTCAGAGATGCGCCGGACCATTTCCTGGCGCTGCAGGGTCACGGCAACATCCCTGACCGTGACCAAAGCCTCGATCTCCAAGGCTGAAAGCGAACTGGTGACCTGGTCCAACCTGGCGCTGTAACGCTCCAGGGTCGCCAGTGCCTGGTTGGCGCGGGCCAGGACCTTCTCCGACCCTTCCAGGACGTGGCGCAGGCCGTTCACGTACAATGCGATGATCTGCATGGATTGACTCACCGAGATGACGGGAACACCTGTTTGAATCGCGACGCGTTCGGCCGTGCGGTGCCGGGTACCGGATTCCTGGGTTTCGATGCTCGAGTCCGGGACCAGTTGCACGGCGGCGCGGACGATGTTGCTGGCGTCCTTGTCGCAGATGATGGCCCCATCCATCTTTGCCAGCTCGCGAAGCCGTGTGGGGGAGAAATCGATGCCGATGTCGAATCCACCCGAGCAGATGGAATCGATGGTGCGGTCATATCCCAGCACGATCAAAGCGCCGGTCCGCCCGCGGAGGATGCGCTCCAGGCCGTCACGCAACGGAGTTCCGGGTGCGACTCTGGCCAGGGTCGCCTTGAGCGACTCTTCCGGGCTCCGGGCCATAGGGTTTCCCTTCGAAGGTGCAAGCCCATGGCTCGCAGACATGCTGAATGCGGTGTCAGTTGGCGCATCCGAAAAATGGCCTTGTGACGACAAGCTCAATGATAGGGCTTCATCGCACCCTTAACCGCACCAGCAAGCCCCAAAGTGGGCCATTTCGTTATGTTCGGCAGTGCTCCGGAGGTGGGTTTTCGACGACGCCCGGCAGGCGCACTTTACGAACGAGGCCCGTTGACGTGGGCTCATATAACAAGTTGGTGTATTTATTGCCCGGCTGAGACCGATGCTGCCCGTTCATCCATGGACCTCAGTAATCAACCTGTCGCTTGAGCTTGTTTCCCAGCCACAGCATCGCAAGGCTCACTACGAGGAAGCCGACTGATATGGCCAGAGCGAAGACCACGACACCCGTCCAGCCACCAGCACGTGCCGGATCGATGAACCAGTAGGGGTACCAGTTCACAAAGGCTCCCCGGATCAGGCTGTAGACCAGGTAACCGATGGGGTAGAGAAGCCAATACCAGATGTGCTTGGGCTTGAGGGTGGTCCGGGGCGGCTGGAACAGCCAATCCGCCACCATCACCACAGGCATCAGGTAGTGGACCACGAAGTTCACCCACGGGAGCAGGGACCCGAGGTCCTCGCCCGCAAGCAGGGCACCGAACACCAGCCCCACCACCGCCATGGCGATGGTGGCGGTCCCGCGGGTCACGTCGTCGGCCTCCGAGGGGCGTTTCCGGATCAGGACCCGGTAGCCGCTGATGAGGAGCACCAACGCAGCAAAGATGTTGGACAGATTGGTGAAGTAGCTGAAGAAGTTCCAGAGGTCGTAGCCCATGCCCAAATGAACCGTCAGCTGTGTACCCACCGCTATCAAGGTCAAAAGGCCAAAGAAGAAGCGTCCCCCGACAAGCACATTTCTCTTGGTCATGGGCCAATCCTTGCCCAAAGGAAGTCGGTGGGTGGCCCGACACCCCGAAAGTGTTAAGTGATCAGCAGTTCCAGTGCCTCTGCAAGGTGCCCCACCTCGCGCACGGAGAAGCCATCCGGGATGACCCCGGCCCCGGCAGGACTCGCCGGAACGATCGCGTGGGTGAACCCGAGCCGGTGGGCCTCCTGGATGCGCTGGTTGATCCCGGGAACAGGGCGGACCTCGCCCGCCAGGCCCACTTCGCCGAACGCAATGAGCCGCTGGGGGAGGGCCTTCCTCGATTTTGCCGACGCAACGGCCAGCGCCACCGCCAGGTCCGTGGCGGGCTCCGTAAGTTTCACGCCGCCCACCGTTGCCACGTAGGAATCGTCCTTATGGAGCATGCAGCCCGCACGTTGCTGCAGGACTGCCAGCAGCATTGCCA
This sequence comes from Paenarthrobacter sp. CC6, assembly GCF_040560085.1. NCBI lineage: Bacteria > Bacillati > Actinomycetota > Actinomycetes > Micrococcales > Micrococcaceae > Paenarthrobacter > Paenarthrobacter sp. CC6. Next base: position 26,405 of record NZ_JARDAN010000021.1, read on the forward strand.
CTCGGGAGCTTTCCAGGCCGCTGGTGGCGCGGCGTGGTTGGGAGTTGGGGCTCTCGGCAAGGAGCGACTGGACCTCGGCGAGCAAAGGCCGGCGGCCTTCCATGGTGACCGTGATGCACGTCCCGGACACGGGCTCACGGGTGCGTGAAACGAACAGTCCGCTGGGATCAGCCAGTCCTTCGATGCCTGTTTCGTTGAGGTCGAAACACCCGACATCGTCCGTGGCGCCGTACCGGTTCTTGACGGCCCGCAGCAGGCGGAGACGCGAATGGCGCTCGCCTTCGAACTGGCACACGACGTCCACCAAGTGCTCCAGCAAACGCGGACCGGCGATGGTGCCTTCCTTGGTCACATGGCCCACCAGCAATGTGGTCATGTTGCGCTTTTTGGCCGCGGCAATGATGGAGGCCGCAACCTCGCGTACCTGCGAAACACCGCCGGCGCTGCCCTCCACATCCGCGCTGCTCAACGTTTGCACGGAGTCAACAATCAGCAGCTTGGGCTCAAGCTTCTCCACCTGGCCCAGCGCCTGCCCGAGGTCGGTCTCCGCTGACAAGTAAAGGGTGTGGGCGACGGCGTCGATCCGCTCAGCGCGCAGCTTCACCTGGGCTGCCGACTCCTCGCCCGTGATGTAAAGGACGTCCTGCCCGGTCCGCGCGAACTTGGCCGCGACGTCCAGCAGCAGCGTGGATTTTCCGACGCCGGGTTCCCCGGCGAGCAGGATCACGGCACCAGGAACAAGCCCGCCTCCCAGGACGCGGTCCAGTTCGTCCACTCCGGTGGGCAGGAACGCGGCGGTGGTCCCGTCGACCTCGGCGATGCGGCGGGCCGGCTCCAAAACTGTGGCGGCCGCCGTCGTGCGCGCAACAGTGGCGCCGTATTCCTCGACGGTTCCCCAGGCCTGGCACTCACCGCAGCGCCCCACCCACTTGATGGCTGTCCAGCCGCATTCTGCGCACTTGTAGGCGGGTGTCTTGGATGCGCGCGATGTCTTTGAAGCCATGCGTTCCAGACTAGTCGTGGGGACTGACAGTATTGGCCGGGACCGACAGTACGGCCTTAAGTGCAATTCGCACTCTTTAACGCGCCTTCGACCCTTGGAGATCTATTGCTGCGCGGGCGATTTGTATGTGTGGGCTGTCACGGCTCTGAGAGTGCCGCGGTTTCATCGGCGCCTACGTCGCTCATTGACGTTGGTTTCTGCGCCCAAAGCGGTTTGCCCAAAAGGTGAGTCTGGTCGATGTGAATCAGACCGGCATCGAATTGCCGTAGTGCGTTGTAGACCTTCCTCATTTCGCCGCGATCCGCAATCAGCCCGCGTCTCACCGCGCTACTGAGGATCCAAGGCGTGTCAATGATTTTGAGTCCAAACTTGCTGGCCAACTGCTGGCCTCTGTACTCGTCGATCACCACATATACGTCTTCCCCGCGGTCTTTCCGCACCATTGCGTGGGCGATCACGAGAACCTCGCCTAAATCGCGACCCTCCATGAGCCTCTGAGCGAGCGGCATTCCCGTTAGTTTTACGACTGCCTCTGAAAGTGCGTTCAGGTCCTCTTCTGAGACATGGGAGTCCAGGATCCCAATATGGTCGTGGCTGACAAGCCAGTGCCAGTTTGGAACGGTGGCGGGCGGAAAGTCGCGGCGGTTAGATCCGCGATTGGTGATTTCACCATCCACTACGTCGGGGACATGCAGTTGATTGGAACCCCGTCGGAGCACTTCGAGGAGCAATGCGTGCTTGGCGGCCGCGCAGAAAGTGATGCAGGGTCCTGCATCGAGGATTGTAATCTGTGCGGCCATCGCTCAGTCTCCGAAAGCGTCGAGGTCGGCCCATGCGACGTCGATAATTTCAGGATGAATGCCTGCCTCTTCGAGCTCGCGGAGCAGTTGGTCTGTGTCTACGCCGCTGAGTGCGGCCAAACCTTGGACTGAAACCAGGTTGCGAATATACCCCTCCGTGGCATTCTCAACCAGGCGCTGCGGTGGTCTTGGGGTGAGGCTTTCGGCGGCCATGGCTCTGTAGTCGCCGATCCAGCCGAACCGAAGTGCCAGCGAATGTGCAGTCTGAGGCCACCACTGTGTTTTCTGCGTAGTTGTGATCCAGCCTTCTGAGTGCATTTGGATGAGTGCGAAGTTCGGGGAGACCTGATAGTGCCGCACAACGGACGAAACGTCACGGAGCCGGGCGCTACCCTTATCGACATTCAAATCTTCAAGGAAAGCTGAGACTCCCCCAACCGGAGCCAAGAGGTGGCGCGAAAAGGTGTCGGCTCTGATCTCTTCGGGCCTTCTGGCTGAGGGGTCATGTGGTAGTCCGGCCTCGTTGTCTTTGAAGACGATATGTCCCAGCTCATGGCCAAGGGACGATCTTTGGCGACCCGGAACACCGGTCGTTGCAACACCAATCACAGATTTTTCGCGAACCGGATCTGTCAACACCATGCCATCCATGCCTGCCGGCATTTCCAGAATCGCTACATCGACTCCCGGAGCAACAAGGCCAATGAGTTCGTGAAGGTCGGCTATGGGTCCGAGGCCCAGTCCCAGGCTATTCCTGATGCCTTCAGCTGCGAGATAGGCCTCCCGCTCGCTTGGTCCGATGCTGTGCGGAATTGGAGCGCGCTCTGGCGTCATGCGCCGATGCCGTGACTGGCCAGGTACGCGTCCATTTCCAGGAACTGGGTGAGCTTCCTTTTCACTTCCGCGGCATCGGCTGTAGGAAGATTTGCTCGGCTGGCCACGAGCACACGATCGCGGACTGGGTTCTCAGCGAGAAGTGCCTCCGCCGGGCAGCCCAAAGCCCAAGCAATCGAAATTATCTCGTCCATCCTCGGCCTCCGGAGGCCGCTTTCAATGCGCGCCAGCGTGGACTGTGAGATGCCCGTCTCTGCCTCGAGGTCCCGCTGGGTCCGCCCGGCTTCTGCTCGTCGGGCGGCAATTCGTTGTCCTAAGTCAGCCGTCGCCACGGGAACCCCCACTGAATCAATTTTCGAAAACTTGATTCAAGTCTAGCGCATTTGACACCCCGAGGCATCCCGATGGCTCACGGCGCATGTCGTTTCGGGCCCCGTATCGAGATTCGGGAAACAACCTCCTCGATTCAAGCGGCCCGTCCGTAGCGCACCGCGTCAACGAACACTGCCAGGCCAAACACGCCCAGTGCCACACCCATCGACGCCACCACGTCGGTGAGCCAGTGGTAGCCAAGGTAGAGCCGGCTGTAGGCGACCAGCAGCGTCAGCAGGGCGGCCCCTGCGTAGGCGGCCACCGCCGTCGTGCGTGTTCCTGAACGGGACACCAGCAAGTAGGCCAGGACAAGCGTGAAGACCGCGGCGCCGAGCGTGTGGCCGGAGGGGAAGGACAGGGCGTCATCGGGGCCCAGGAGGAAGTCCGACGACGACGGCCGCGACCGGGAAACGTCCAGCTTGATGACCGCCGCGAGCACCACGGAAAGCACCATCGCGCCCATCAGGATGGCCGGACGCCACAGTTCCTTCTTCCATACGGCCCATGCCACGGCGACCAGGCCGCCGATGATGGACATCATGGTGGGTGAGGTGGCTTCCGAGACGCCGGCCAGGAAGGCCGTAGCCAAAGCGTTGCGGGAATCGACAACCACCGAGTGAACGGCTCCGTCGAGCGTCGCCAGGCCGCTCGAGGACAACACGGAAGCGAACATCAACCAGAAGACCACGTCCCCGGCAACAAACAACCCGCCCGCCCACAGGAACAGGACCCGCTGCCGTACCCGAAGTGCAGGGGCAGGTTTTGGGCGCAGGGCCAGACGCGCAGAAGGTGCAGAAAGCATCGGCCCATTATCCACAGAGTAAATGGGACTTGGCTGGGAACGCCGGGCGAAAGCTACAGCGCGGGCAGTACCGCCCGGGCTTCCTCAGGTTCCATCCCACTGGCCTCAAGCAGGTCCACCATGAGCGGCCGGAACAGCATCACCACGGTTTCGCCTTCGAGCCTCTGGACGTCAAGCATCTTCGGGTGCAGCCGGGCGGCGATGTCCGAGAGGTCGTTCCTGGCCCGCCGCAGATGCACCCTGCGCGTTCCTTCGCTCTGCTCGGACAGCCCGATGGTCATCTCGTCGATGGCGGCCGCAGTTTCCTGCAGGACCTCCGAGATGCTCTCGATCGCCTCGTCGGACAAAGCCGCGTGGTTGATGGCACTGGTGAGGCGGCGTGCGAACACCCGGCTGTTGCGCAGTGCGAGGTCGATGTACTCCAGCGAATGCTCCAGGCCGGCGAGTTCATCGCGGTGCCGGCGATGCGCCGGGGCCAGCGTCGCCACCTCGCCGGAAGCCCGCAGCGTTTGCCGCATCCGATCCACCAAAGGCTGGCAGTTGCGGCCACGGATCAGGGCGTGCCAGGCAGTGGTGGAGTCGCTTTCGATCATGGCCGTGGCACACTCACGAAGAACCTCGGCGAGCTCGTGCAGAATCTTCTGGATGTCCTTCCGCGGTTCCCGGCGTGGATCCTTGGGCACCAGGATGGTCACCAGCAGCGCAAACACGCCACCCACCACGGCGTCCAGGCTGCGCGTAAAAGGCCCGCCGGCCGGCGCCGGAAGCAACACCACCAGAAGCGACTGCAGCCCCAGCTGCGTGGTGAAAATAGTCCCGCTGTCCAGGAACCTGGCCAACAGGATCGAGAAGAGAAGTACGACGGCGGCCTGCCAGATCCCGGCGCCCAGCCAGTGAAGCAGCAAATCACCAACCACGATGCCCAGTGTGCAGCCCAGGCCTACCTCTATCACCCGGCGCAGCCGGGGATCGCGTGAGAAACCCAAGGCAATCAGGGAAGACGTTGCGGCGAACAGAGGCCCTTGGTGGCCCAACACGTATTCGGCGAAAGCGTAGGCGCCAACCGCGCACACCGTCATTTGGATGGCCGGCGTCAACGAGTTCCGGCTCCGGACCAAGCCGGTCCTGACTCTGGCCCGCAGAAACCTCTTGCTTGCGTTCAGTCCCTTAGCGGCAGCCATGTCCTTCAGTCTATTTCCCCGCCCGCCATCTGCCAGGGAGCGACGAGCGCAACCGGGGAACCACTCAAGGTGGCGCGCGCCACATAACCCAATGGTCCGCCGTCGTTCACCTTCCGTTCACCTGCCACCGCAGATCCCGTTACCTGCGCTCCTTACCTTCAGTAAAGGAACAAAAAGGTCCACAGCTCGCGCACGCCGAAATCTCCGTTCGGAACGCATCTGAGAAATCCCTGGAAGGGGCACATCCAAGTGAAGGCAACTCGCTTCGGCCGCAACGCGGCAATCGCGGTCATCGCAGCAGGCGCACTCGCGCTCACCGCTTGCGGTTCTGACAACGCAACCGGCACCACTGGCGGCACCCAGTCCGCAGCAGCCGGCACCAAGGTAACCGGCACCCTGACCGGTATCGGCGCCTCCTCCACCGGCGCAGCAATGGACGCTTGGAAGGCCGGTTTCGCCTCCGCAAAGCAGGGCGCCACTGTCCAGTACTCCCCGGACGGTTCCGGCGCGGGCCGCAAGGCAATCATCGACGGCTCGGCACAGTTCGCCGGCTCGGATGCCTACCTGAAGGATGACGAGCTCGAGGCTTCCAAGGCCAAGTGCGGCCCCGAGGGTGCCATCAACATCCCGGTCTACATCTCCCCGATCGCCGTCGCCTTCAACATCCCTGACGTCAAGGAACTGAAGCTCGACGCCGCAACGGTCGCCAAGATCTTCCGCGGCGAAATCGCCAACTGGAACGATCCCGCCATCGCAGCCCTCAATGCAGGCGTCACCCTCCCGGACCTCAAGGTCACCCCGGTGAACCGCTCCGATGACTCCGGCACCACCACCAACTTCACCGACTACCTCGCAGCCGCTGCTCCCGAGGTCTGGACCGACAAGGCTGCCGGCGTATGGCCCGCATCCCTGAAGGGCGAAAACGCCAAGGGAACCTCCGGCGTCGTCAAGACCGTCACCGACACCCCGGGTGCCGTGACCTACGCCGATGACTCCGCAGTTTCCGGCAAGCTGGGCACCGCCTCCATCAAGGTAGGCGAAGAGTTCGTCAAGATCTCGGCCGACGCTGCTGCCAAGGCTGTCGAAGCAGGCAAGCCCGTTGACGGCCGCGCCAGCAACGACGTTGCCATCAAGCTGGACCGCAAGACCACCGCATCGGGTGCCTACCCGGTAGTCCTCGTCTCGTACCACGTTGTCTGCACCACCTACGAGACCAAGGAAGTTGCTGACCTGGTCAAGGCCTTCGAAACCTACGTAGTTTCGGATGAGGGACAGAAGACCGCTGCCGACGCCGCGAAGTCCGCACCGCTCTCCAAGACCCTGCAGGACAAGGCAAAGACCGCCATCGAATCCATCAAGGCCAAGGCCTAAGGTTCCCGGCGGGTTCGCTGAACCCGGCTGAACACTGAAGTTCCCTGTCCCGCACGGAGTGGCCGCAGAGCCGCCCGGGCGGGGCAGGGAACTTAGCCATGTATGACCAGTTCACTCCAGACTGAAGGATCGTGAAGTGACCACCAACTCCCTGACAACCTCCCAAGGCGCAGGACGCGCCGGGGACAAGGTTTTCTCCGGGGCCGCAATGGCCGCAGGGTGCCTTATTCTTGCGGTTCTCTTCGGAGTCGCGTTGTTCCTCGTGGTGCAGGCGATCCCCGCGCTCACCGCACCGCCCGCAGACATCCAGGGCGGACACGGCTTCTTCGCCTACATCGCCCCGATCGTAGTGGGCACGTTGATCGCCGCCGTGATCGCATTGGTCATCGCCACCCCCGTGGCAATCGGCGTTGCCCTGTTCATCTCGCACTACGCCCCGCGCAGGCTCGCCGCCGGCCTGGGCTACGTGGTGGACCTCCTGGCCGCCATCCCTTCCGTTGTTTACGGCGCTTGGGGCGCGGCTTTCCTGGCCAAGGAAATCTCGCCCGCCTATGACTGGCTGGCCACCTACCTCGGCTGGATCCCGATCTTCGAAGGTCCCGCTTCGGCCACCGGCAAGACCATCCTCACCGCCGGCATTGTCCTGTCCGTCATGGTCCTTCCCATCATCACCTCCCTGTCCCGCGAAATCTTCCTGCAGACCCCCAAGCTGCACGAAGAAGCAGCACTGGCACTGGGAGCCACCCGCTGGGAAATGATCAAGATGGCCGTGCTGCCGTTCGGTCGCCCCGGCATCATCAGCGCCATCATGCTCGGGCTTGGCCGGGCCCTGGGGGAGACCATGGCTGTTGCCCTGGTGCTGTCCTCGGGCGTCCTCACAGCGAGCCTCATCCAGTCCGGCAACCAGACCATTGCCGCGGAGATCGCCCTGAACTTCCCCGAAGCCAGCGGCCTGAAGGTCAACACCCTGATCGCTGCCGGCCTGGTGCTCTTCGTCATCACCCTCGGCGTGAACATGATCGCCCGCTGGATCATCACACGGCACAAAGAATTCTCGGGAGCCAACTAAATGACCGCCACAGTAGCCCGCAAGCGCTCCGCTCTCACCAAGGGCCAACTGCCAAAGTTCGCGCCCTACATCGTGCTGGCCGTCGCACTCGTCGTCGCAGCGGCCATCATGGCACTGATCGGCTTCAACGCCTTCGGCTGGGGCATTGTCGCCGCGATCCTCTTCGCTGTCGGCCTGGTTTCCTGGAGCGGTGCTGTTGAAGGCGCCCGCAAGGCCAAGGACAAGCTGGCCACCTGCCTGGTGGTGGGTGCGTTCCTGATCGCGCTCCTGCCCTTGATTTCGGTGATCGTCACGGTGCTGATCAACGGCATCCCGGGGCTCATCACACCCGGATTCCTGGGCACCTCCATGAACGGTGTCACCGGCGCATTCGACAACAAGGCGGCAGAAGAAAGCGCCCCCGTGCTGGGCGGCATCTACCACGCCCTGATGGGCACCATCCAGATCACCCTCCTGGCCACTGTCATCTCGGTGCCGGTGGGCCTGCTCACCTCGATCTACCTCGTGGAATACGGCAACGACCGTCCGCTGGCCCGCGCCATCACGTTCTTTGTGGATGTCATGACAGGCATTCCCTCGATCGTGGCCGGCCTCTTCGCGGCAGCGTTCTTCTTCGCCATCGTCGGCCCGGGCACCAAGACCGGTGCGGTGGCCGCCGTCGCGCTTTCCGTCCTGATGATCCCGGTGGTGGTTCGCTCCAGCGAGGAAATGCTGAAGATCGTCCCGAACGAGCTCCGCGAGGCCTCCTACGCGCTGGGCGTGCGCAAGTGGCGCACCATCACCAAAGTGGTCATCCCGACGGCGATCTCCGGTATCGCTTCCGGCGTCACCTTGGCGATCGCCCGAGTGATCGGTGAAACCGCCCCCATCCTGGTGACCGCCGGGTTCGCCACCACCATCAACAACAACGTGTTCGGCGGTTGGATGGCCTCGCTGCCCACGTTCATCTACACGCAGATCCTCAACCCGACGTCGCCGTCCAACCCTGGTCCCTCGGACCAGCGTGCTTGGGGCGCCGCGCTGGTGCTGATCATCCTGGTGATGCTCCTGAACCTCGGAGCCCGCCTCATCGCCCGCATGTTCGCGCCCAAGACGGGCCGCTAGCCGGGTCTGCCGGGCCGCCCGGCACTCAAAACTTCCAGAACCCCCAAGGAACAAAGGAACACCATGTCCAAGCGCATCGACGTCAAAGACCTGAATGTCTACTACGGCAATTTCCTGGCCGTCGAGGACGTCAACATCAACATCCAAGCCAAGTCCGTCACGGCTTTCATTGGCCCTTCCGGCTGCGGCAAGTCCACCTTCCTCCGCACGCTGAACCGCATGCACGAGGTCCTTCCCGGCGCCCGCGTCGAGGGCGAGGTGCTCCTGGACGGCGACAACCTTTACGGTCCCGGCGTTGACCCCGTGACCGTTCGCACCCAGGTGGGCATGGTCTTCCAGCGCCCCAACCCGTTCCCCACCATGTCCATCCGCGACAACGTGCTGGCGGGCGTGAAGCTGAACAACAAGAAGATCTCCAAGGGAGCAGCCGATGCCCTCGTTGAGAAGTCCCTTGTTGGTGCCAACCTTTGGAACGAGGTCAAGGACCGCCTGGACAAGCCGGGGTCCGGTCTTTCCGGTGGCCAGCAGCAGCGTCTGTGCATCGCCCGCGCCATCGCCGTTGAGCCTCAGGTGATCCTCATGGATGAGCCCTGCTCCGCCCTTGACCCCATCTCCACGCTGGCCGTCGAAGACCTCATCAACGAGCTCAAGGACCAGTACACCGTCGTGATCGTGACCCACAATATGCAGCAGGCCGCCCGCGTGTCCGACAAGACCGCGTTCTTCAACATCGCAGGCACCGGCAAGCCCGGCAAGCTGATCGAGTTCGCCGATACCACCAGCATCTTCAACAACCCGTCCCAGAAGGCCACGGAAGACTACGTGTCCGGTCGCTTCGGATAAGGGTTCCGCGGGTTCCGGCTTTCTATGGGGGGAGTCGGCACAGAACGACGGCGGCCGTCGCCTTGGGGGTACGGCCGCCGTCGTTTTTTGTTGCCCAACTGAGGGGGCAGATATCGACCCAATGACTGCTCACTGCGTCGTTGTCCGTCCAAGTGGGGTTACAGGCGTGTGAGCGGGGAGAGCGCAGGCTCTAGGATGAACGCCGCTATTGCGGTGACCAGTGGCAGGTCAGGAGTGCGGGCCTGAGGCATTAGACGACAATGCAGTGATTTTTGCTGGTGGTGTAATTATTCGTCCCGAACCGGAAACAACATGTACGAGCAGGCCATTCTGCTCAGTTGTTCCAGGGGGGAAGGACCCAGACCAATGAAGTACCACCGATCCCGCTTTGCCAAGTCCGCCACTCTGGCATCGCTTGCGCTGGCACTGACACTTACAGCCTGCATACCTGCAAACCCGCCGGGTATTTCCACCGCTCGGGGAGTATCAGAACGCCCTATGCCCGCCACCCAGCCTCTCGCCGTAGTTATTGATCAGATACTGCCGGCGCCTGAATCCAGCGCCACTAATCGGCTGGAAAACCCGGTCCTGCTCGAAGTGCCATCATCGGTCATGGTCCCCGCGGCTACCGTTGCACCATCCCAGGAACAGTCAGGTACCGTGCCAGCAGCGGCGCCCGTTCCTGCTGCTGCCCCACCAATCGCTACTGCCCCACAGGCGACCGCTCCGCCAGCCGCACCACCAGCGACCGCGCCCGCCGGCCCAGCTGCGGGCGCCTGCACCCCTGACAACATCGATATCCGGCGGAACGACCAAGTCCAGGCGATCAAGCCGATCCCGGCCAATGAGCAGCAGTACTACACCGTCCTTGGGTGCGCCGAAGGCTGGCTCGCATACTCCATTTCAGATGAGGGGATCAGGGCCATCGGCCTCGACGGTGGCAACGTTTATTTCAACTTTGCCACGCTCCAAAGCAACGGCCGATACCTGACCGATTTCACACAGTTGTGGACCAGCGTCCATAACTGGGACTTTCTCGCCTATGACGTCCAAAACGGGAAATACGCAACCGTGCAAGAGGGTATGGATGCCCAGTTTGCCACTTATGGCATTCCTGTCCGACTCAGGACGCAGCTTGTCGGCCCCGGCCCCGCGACCCCAGCACCCGGTGGTCCCACCGCGGGCGCGTGCACCCCTGACAACATCGATATCCGGCGGAACGACCAAGTCCGGGCGATTAAGCCCATCCCGGCCAATGAGCTGCAGTACTACACGGTCCTTGGGTGCGCCGAAGGCTGGCTTGCGTACTCCATTTCAGATGAGGGGATCAGGGCCATCGGCCTCGACGGTGGCAACGCCTGGTACAACGTTGCCACGCTCCAAAGCAACGGCCGATACCTGACTGACTTCACACAGTTGTGGACCAGCGTCCATAACTGGGAATTCCTTGCCTTTGACGTACGGGACGGAAAATACGCCACCGTGCAAGAGGCTATGGACGCCCAGTTCGCCACAAACGGCATCCCAGTCCGGCTGAGGGAACAACTTGTTGGTCCCGGCCCAGCAACCGGCGCTCCGTAACCACCTCCACTCCAAGCGCAAGAAATTAACCATGGAATTCATAGACGCCCACTCAGTGGTGATCTTCGGCGTACTGCTCGTTCATCTCATCGGCGTGATCGTCGTCGCCGTTTCGACAGTTGTCCTGGTAGCCGCGATGTTCGTCGTCGTCCCGGTCGTGCATGCCTGCAGAAGCGTGTGGTCGGCCCGTCACGCAGGCAAGCAGAGACCCAGCGGCGACGACTTGGCCGCGCAGCGGCTCTAGAAGAGATACCCGGCACGCTCATTGGGGGATTTTGCCGGGTATCTCTTCATTTAAGAGGGCTACCGGAACAGATGCTTAAACTTTTTCTACGGTTATGTAAGAAACAACGATTCCCGGGACACTTAGTGGTTGACACATCACATCGCACTAGTCCGGGGGAACAGAACAAGGATGTTGGCTACCAGAGAGCAGAAACTGATTGCTCTTCACGCTGAACACTTCAGCCGCATCTACCAGTACATCGCGTACCGGATCAACGACCGCGAACGGGCCGAGGAACTGGCCAATGACGTGTTCCGAATCGTGTGGGAAAAACAACCGCCCGAGCCGCCCGGTCTCGGATGGCTGATAGCCACAGCCAGGAATGTACTGGGCAATGAGTACAAAGGCAGGAGTCGTCGCGATCAACTCATGCAGCGCCTGGCCGAAGAAGCGCGGGTCCAGGCCGTTACTACCAGCGATGACGAGCAGCAGGCCACCGTTGCGGAGATCCTCTCCAGGCTCAAGGACCGCGATCGGGAAATCCTGATGCTCTCCTACTGGGATGACCTCACCACCGCGGAACTGGCTGAAAGCCTTGGGTGTACAGCCTCCGCTGCCGCGGTCAGGCTCCACCGGGCCCGGAAAGCGTTCGCGAAAGCCGCACCACAACACCTCATGACAGAACGGGAAGTCTAACCATGGACCGCATCGAACAACTCATGAAAAACGCAAAACCAAACGTCCCCGAACCCGGCACCACCCCCGGTGTCCTGCCGAGCCGGTCCCATGTCTTCTCCGATGATCCCAACGTCGTTTCTCTCGCCGACCGCAAACCTCGGCGTAAAGGGTGGGCGGCCACCACAGGTGTGGTTCTCGCTGCGGCAGCTGTCATCGGGGCGGTCGTCGTAGCCGGCAACCTCGTCCCGCAATCGGCGCCGGCACCAGCCACTACCGACACCCCCACTGTCACGGCCACCCCTACGCCAACGCCCACCGCGTCGCCAACGCTTACCCCTTCCGCGACGGCAAGCCCCACACCGACAACCACCCCAACCGAAACCCCGGCATGGACCCCTTCTCCGACCTCGACCACGGTTATCACCCCGATCCCGGCGCCGACCACGGCACCACCAGCGACCGCGCCCGCCGGCCCAGCTGCGGGCGCCTGCACCCCTGACAACATCGATATCCGGCGGAACGACCAAGTCCAGGCGATCAAGCCGATCCCGGCCAATGAGCAGCAGTACTACACCGTCCTTGGGTGCACAGAAGGCTGGCTCGCATACTCCATTTCAGATGAGGGGATCAGGGCCATCGGCCTCGACGGTGGCAACGTTTATTTCAACTTTGCCACGCTCCAAAGCAACGGCCGATACCTGACCGATTTCACACAGTTGTGGACCAGCGTCCATAACTGGGACTTTCTCGCCTATGACGTCCAAAACGGGAAATACGCAACCGTGCAAGAGGGTATGGATGCCCAGTTTGCCACTTATGGCATTCCTGTCCGACTCAGGACGCAGCTTGTCGGCCCCGGCCCTACAGCCCCAACGGGAACCGGCACACCATGACCGCCTCTGATCTGGACCTAACGACCGGCATTGGGCCCGGAAACGGCAGTCTCGTACTAGCCGTTGCAAGATCCGCGTCGTTGTCCTTCCCAGTTGGGGTTACAGGCGTGTGAGCGGGGAGAGCGCAAGCTCCAGGATGAACGCAGCTACTGCGGTGACCAGTGGCGTTGCTACCCAGAACAGCAGGATCCTTCGGACCAGGCGCCGGTTGACGGTGTGGAAGCGTTGGTTGACGCCGCCGCCCAGCACCGAGGCCGTGAGTGTGTGCGTGGTGGAAAGCGGCAGCTGAAATCCGATCGCGCCGATAAACAGCATCACCGACGTCAGGGTCTGGGCCACGAATCCACGCAGCGGATCAACCCGGATGAGCTTGTGCCCCAACGTGTGGGAGATCCGCCAGCCGCCCAACAGGGTTCCCGCCGTGAGCATGACGGCGGTGAGGAGCAGGATCCACAGAGGGACGTCGTCCCCGCCCGAGAACCCGGCAGCCACGATTGCCAGAAGAATGACCGCGGCCGTTCGCTGCCCGTCCTGGAGGCCGTGGCCGAACGCAACAGCCGCGCTGGAAACGGCCTGCGCACGCCGGAAGCGCCTGTTGACGACGTTCGGCTGCGTGTAGCGGGCGGCCCACGTCACCGGCCACACCAGAAGGTAAGCCGCCCCGAAGGCTATCAACGGCGACAGCACCAGGGGGAGGACCACCTGTGTGACAACGATGCCGTCCACGCCCCCGATGGAGTTTCCGCCCACCAGGATGCTCGCGCTGCCTGCGCCGATCAGGCCGCCCACCAGCGAGTTCGTGGAAGACAAAGGAATGCCACGCCACCACGCATAAACTCCCCACAGTATTGATGCCGCCAAGGCTGAGGCGAGCATGGTGAGGCCGCTGGTGCCATCGGGCAGGGTGATCCATGACTGCGTGAAGGCGAGGACGAACGTGCCGCTGAGCATGGCGCCCACGAAGTTGAAGACGGCAGCCAGGAGCACGGCGATGGACGGCGTAAGGGCACGGGTCCGGGTGGAAAGCGCGACGGCGTTGGAGACATCCCGGAAGCCGTTGAGGAATGCGAACCCGGCAGCCAAGGCAACTACCAGGACCAGGGCGGCGATGGTCACGTCATGATTCCTTGACGATGATGCTGCCTACCTGCGTGGCGACCTTCCGCATGTCTTTGGTCACTTCCACCAACTGGTTGGCGATGTCCCGGTGCCGCGCGTACTGCGCGGACTTCATGTCCTTGAGCATCTCGGCCACCCAGATCCGATGGGTGCGTTCTGCACGCTTGGTGAGCCGGAGGATTTCAATCCAGTAGTCCTCGAGTTCATCAAGGTCCTCGAGCTTCCGCATGGCGTCCACCGTCAGCTCGGCCTGCCGGCTGATGATCTCCAGCTGGTCGGCGGCGCGTTTGGGGAGCCGGTCCAGCTTGTAGATCGCGACGAGGTCGCCGGCGGCATCCAGCTTCTCCATGGCCTCGTTGAGGTGGCGCGACAAGGTGTACATGTCCTCGCGCGGGAGGGGGTTCACGAAACTGGTGCGCATGTGCGTCAGGAGTGCGAAGTGCAGGTCCAGGGATTTCGACTCATGCTCGTGCAGTTCCTCGGCAAGGCGGTCGTGCTCGCCGGCGGGGGCGCCGAGAATCTCGGACAGGGTTCCGGTGGCTGCCACGATGACGCCGGCCATCTGTGCGAGCAGTACGAGCCCGGCAGGTTCCTGGGGGAAAAGGCGCAGCTTCATGTCGCTTCCGGGCTGGGGACGGGTGGGCGCAGGCCGCTTGACTTGACGCGACCCGTTTCGCTCCCAACTTTACCGGTCCGGCGGCGAGCTGCGGGATGCGCGCGGGAACGTTGCGGGAAGTTGTCCCCATCGCGAGGTGCTGCACATCCATGCAACACTTGGCAAGGCAAATATTTAATCCAATCAATGGGGGAATTATGCGTTTCAACAATGTTGTGAAGATCACCGGCTTGGCGGCTGCCGGGATGCTCGCCTTGAGTGCCTGTGGACCCGCTGCGTCGAGCCCGACGCCGGCTGGCTCCGAATCGTCGTCCTCGTCGTCGTCCGCTTCGCCTTCAGCGTCGTCGTCGTCCTCTGCTTCTTCTGCTGCCTCCGAAGGCACTTCCTCGGGAGACTATAAGGTTGCCGCCTGGGCGCTTCCCATCTCGGACGCCGGCGAGAAGCTGGGCAGCATGAAGGGTGACAGCTTCTCCGTGGATGTCTTCCAGGTGGCCACGGACGTCGCATCCAAGGACAGCATGTTCGTGGACAAGGAAACCAAGGAGAACCTGCTGAAGAAGGGCGCTCCGATTGTTTACGTGAACTACGTGGTCACCAACACCTCTTCGGCGGATATCCCCCTGAGCCACTCGCTGGTGACGCCTTCTGCGAAGTACACGGACTGGAAGTACCTTGGCGGCATGCCGTCCGATTCCAGCAGCGACGGTTTCAAGAAGCACGGCCTCACCAGCTCAGGCATCAAGCTGAAGGAAAAGGACCCGTTCGTGCTGAAGCCGGGTGAGTCGTTCAACATCGCCGAGAACTTCGCCTACACCGCAGGCAAGGAAACTGAGATCAAGGCCACCATGACGCCGCAGGACGCGGCCGGCGACTTGGATCACGACAAGAAGGAAACCGCCGAAACTACGGTCACTTTGAAGTAGTTCCTGCCGCGTTTGCCCGGGCCCGTTTCAGGACAGGCCCGGGCAGACTGCGTTCGGGCATAAAAATGGTGCCGAACCGGATACGCCTCTCGGCGGTAGGCCGCTCGAAGCGGCTATAAGTTGAAGCCCGGGGGTTTCGCGGTTCGACACCAGTTTTAGTTTTCCCCGTCTGGCTGGCTAAGTCAACATTGACAGTCCGGGCCGGGCGTGGGTAAGTTTCGCCCTTCTGCTGCGTTAGTCCAGCTCTCCAAGCCGCCACGCGTTTGCGGCATGTTCGAGGTCTTCCGCGGTTTTCACCAGCTGGTGGGAGTTGCGGGTGAGCTTGCTCGCGTGGCCCTCATTGGTGTGTTCGGCGCCGTCGGCAAGTGTCGCCTGGCCGAGTGCCACCACACGGCAGAACGCAGCCGAACGTTCCAGCGCGACGTCGAACTCGCCGTCGAAGGCGCCCGACAAAATCGCGTCAGCCATGGTCTTCATCTCGTCGGCTCCCGGCGGCTCAGCCGCCCCTGCCACCACGTTCGAAACCTGCGCGGTATCGCGCCCGGCGCGGAAGTACACGGAGATGCGCTCCGGGTTCTGGATGGTTGCGGCGCGGAGGGCATACAGCCGCCAGAGGGCGCCCGGCAGGCTTCGGGCAGGGCTTTCAGCCCACATCTCGGCGATGGCTTCGAGGCCTTGCTCATCGGCCAGCTTCACCAGCCTGCGGGTGACTTTGGGGTCGTCGCTGTCGCGGCCGCGCTTCACCAGCGCCTGGGCAGCCAGGTGCGCTGCCTCGGAAACGCGTGCCGGGTCTGCCCCACCGGCGAACGGTTCGAAATCGATGGGGGCGAAGGGCTTGGGCTTGTGGTGCCTGTTTGCTCCGCCGTACGCACGTGATCCTGGCTGTTCGCTCATGAGTTCACCGTACTCCTGTGCTCTGGTGGGGTCGAGTAACGGTTCCTCGGGCCGCTGTTGCCGGGGCGGGCCTTCGCTACCCGCTTTGCCGCCGCCCTGAGACGGACACACCGCAGCTGCCGCGCGTCGTCGTCGACCTCCCGCACAAAGAAGGTGACGACGCCGCAGCGCGCCTTCGGTTCCATACCTGCCTTGACCTTGGGGTACAGTATTTATGGCTGTTTCAACAGCTGGAGGGCCTTTAGCTCAGTTGGTAGAGCATCGGACTTTTAATCCGTGGGTCGTGGGTTCGATCCCCACAGGGCCCACCCTCCAAAACAGGCCGGAGACGCTGAGTCTCCGGCCTGTTTTTTGTTGTCCGCCCACGGACTGGCGGGCTCTTTGTATGTCCGCCGCACAGCCGTGAACGGCGCAAAGGTCAGCGTGGGCGTCAGGATTTCGCCCGCCGAGCAACGATGGCGGCGTGCGGACGGACTCCGGGATCTGCGCGGGAGTGTGTGCTGGTCACGGTAAAGCCCGCATCCTGGAGCCGGGCGGCCATCTCCTCCGTGGGCCAAAAATAGGCGGGCGTCACGGCGTGCGGGAAGCCCTCCAGGGTGACTCCCTCGAAGAATCCCAGCAGGAGACCGCCGTCGGGCCTGAGGCATCGGGCAAATTCGTCCAGGACCGCGCCGATGTCTTCAGGGGGAGTGTGAATCAGGGAGTACCAGGCGAGGATCCCGGCGAGTGACTGGTCCGGTGTCGGCAGATCCTTGAGGTCACCCAGTGTGAAGGGGATTTCCGTGTAGCGCTGCCGGGCGGTCTCGATGAACTCAGGCACCAGGTCCACGCCCTCGGCATCCACGCCAATCGAGTGCATGAAGTGCGTCCACTGGCCTGGGCCGCAGCCGGCGTCGAGGACTTTCCCGTCAAGGCTGCCGGCCCAGTCCTGGACAAGCGCGCGATCGTCGGTGTTGGTGCTGCTGATGGACCCGAACAGCGAGGTGTACTCGGCCGCGCGGGCGGAATAGGCGGACGCAGTGATCCCGGATGACATGGACTCCAGCCTAGGCCGCTCCCAACCCGCTCGGTGCGAATTCCCGATGCAGAACGGCGCAAGCGCCGCGCAAAGCAAAGAAAGTCCTTGACTCGGCATCGATACATCGACAGCATGGTTCTATAACGTTGTAAATTGACTCGTAAGCCCCCGAACAACCCAGCAGACAAGGACCCATGCCTTGGGAGACCAGAACAACACCGCCAAAATCACCATCGACCCCGCATTTGTCATCGGTCCGGTCCGGAGAAAAACCTTTGGGGCCTTCGTCGAGCACCTGGGCCGCTGTGTTTACACAGGAATCTTCGAACCGGAGCACCCGCAGGCTGACGAGGACGGATTCCGTACCGACGTCCTGGAGCTCACCAGGGAACTCGGCGTCTCCACCGTCCGCTACCCCGGAGGGAATTTCGTTTCGGGCTACCGCTGGGAGGATGGGGTGGGTCCCAAGGAAGACCGCCCTACCCGCCTGGATCTCGCCTGGCACTCCAGCGACCCCAACCTGGTGGGCGTGGACGAGTTCGCCAAATGGTCCGAAAAGGCCGGGGTCGAGCCCATGATGGCAGTGAACCTGGGCACCAGGGGAACGCAGGAAGCCCTGGACCTGCTGGAATACTCCAACATCAAGGGCGGTACGGCCCTGTCCGAACAGCGCAAGGCCAATGGCGCTGTCGAGCCCCACAACATCAACATGTGGTGCTTGGGCAACGAGATGGATGGTTTCTGGCAGATCGGCCACAAAACGGCCGCAGAGTACGCCCGGGTTGCGGCTGAAACAGCCCGGGCCATGCGCATGGTGAACCCGGACCTGGAACTGGTGGCGTGTGGAAGTTCCGGCCCGGACCTGCCCACATTCGGCGAATGGGAGCGTGTGGTCCTCAACGAAACCTACGAACTCGTGGACCTGATCTCAGCCCACCAGTACTTCGAGGACTTCGGCGATCTGCAGGAACACCTGACCGCCGGGCACAGGATGGAGGCCTTCATCAAGGACCTGGTGTCCCACATCGACCACGTGAAATCCGCAACGAAATCCGGTAAGCAGGTCAACATTTCCTTCGACGAGTGGAACGTCTGGCACATGTCCCGGGACGAATCGAAGGCACCCGCCGGTGATGACTGGCCCGTCGCCCCGGTACTGCTGGAGGACCGCTACACAGTGGCGGACGCCGTAGTGGTGGGTGACCTCCTGATAACGCTGCTTCGCAACACGGACCGCGTCCATTCAGCCAGCCTTGCTCAACTGGTCAACGTGATCGCGCCCATCATGACCGAGCCCGGTGGCCGTGCCTGGAAGCAGACAACGTTCCACCCGTTCGCACTCACGTCGCAGCATGCCTCGGGCGATGTGCTGAACCTCGCCGTCGAATCGCCGCAGCTGGGCAGCGAAAAGACGCCCGCCTTCAGCGCGTTGTCAGCGGTGGCAACGCATGACGCCGATGCCAAGGAGGCCGTCGTCTTCGCCGTGAACCGTTCGGCGACTGACGCGCTGACCCTGGACGCCGCCGTCGGAAGCCTCAACGCGCAGAAGGTTATCGAGGCCATCACGTACACGAACAAGGACCCGTACTGGCAGGCGACGGCGGACGATTCGACGTCGGTCCTGCCGTCCGAAAACGTCAGCGTCAAGCTCGACGGCGGCCGCCTCACCGCCGGGCTTCCGCCCGTGAGCTGGACCATGATCAGGCTGTCCCTGGAGTCCTAGGGCAACACAGGAATCCTAGGGCAACACTGGGCGGCCAGGGCAACACAGGGCGTCCGGAACAGCGGGAAACTAGGCGATCTGCTGCGTACCGTCGTGGAACATTGGGTACGCGGAAATGGGTGTGACGGTGGCTGGTTCCGGTGCCTGCGCTGCGGGCTCCGGAGCCGGCTCGTCGACGGTCACGATCTCCATGGACTCCATGTCCAGCAGCCGCCGGCTTCCGGTGTGGTCATTGAGCCAGAAGAGGTCCGTTCCTGCCACTGTCTTGACCACGGTGCCCCGGTGGTAGAGCCGTCCGTTGTGCCATGCCTCGACGTAGCTGCCCGGGCTCAACGGGTGCGGTTCCTCCTGGCTGCCCGGCATGGTTCCGAATGCCTGCGCCAGGCTTGCCTGTGTCTTCAGGGCCTGGAACAAGTCCCTGTTTGCGATGCTCATGTCTGCTCCCCTCGGCTGTCGCCTTCCATTCGCCCCAGCATTGCGCATGTTTGTTGCATGGGCGTTGCAAGGGGATGAGCGATGTGTGACGGAACAAGAGGCATTGCACTCGTGGTCGGTCAAAGCCCGGAAGCCGCTCCATCTGCAACGATGTATGAAAACGCAACGAAGGAGCCCCTGCATGGCCGTCACCATGAACGACGTCGCACGCGCCGCCGGAGTCTCGTTGAAGACGGT
The DNA here is from genome assembly GCF_040560085.1 of Paenarthrobacter sp. CC6. Taxonomy (NCBI): domain Bacteria; kingdom Bacillati; phylum Actinomycetota; class Actinomycetes; order Micrococcales; family Micrococcaceae; genus Paenarthrobacter; species Paenarthrobacter sp. CC6. The sequence goes on from NZ_JARDAN010000021.1 coordinate 46,127, forward strand.
CTCCAACGTCATCAACAACTACGAGTTCATCCGCCCTGCCACCAAGCAACGCGTCCTTGATGCGATCGAGGAACTCGGCTACGAAACCAACCTCACAGCCCGCAGCCTCCGGTCCGGCAAGACCAGCATGCTCGGCCTGGTCCTGGCAGACCTCTCCATCCCGTACTACGCGGAACTGGCATCGGACATCATGAAGGCGGCGTGGGCCCGCGGTTACCGGGTGCTGGTGGAGCAGTCCGGCAACGAGGCAGAACACGAGAAGGCGGCACTCCAAGGGCAGTTCCGCAGCCTCACCGACGGCCTCCTGTTCATCCCGCTCGCGCTCGACGCCGAGCAGATCATCGCCGCTGCCGGCAAGAAGCCGTTGGTCCTCCTGGGCGAATTCGTGCAGGACCCGCGCCTGGACATGGTCCTCATCCGGAACTACGAGGCCGCCGCGGCGGTGACCTCGCACCTGTTGGCGGGTGGTCGCCGTCGTATAGCTGTCCTGGGCGCCGACGACGGCGACACAACCGGCAGTGCCGGCCTGCGCCTCAGCGGCTACAAGGCTGCGCTCGCTGACGCCGGGGTGGAGTACGACCCCGCCCTGGTGGTGCGGTGCGAGTGGCGGCGGGACGGGGGCGCTGAGGCGGTGGCGAAGCTGTTGGATGCGGGCGCGGAATTCGATGCCGTTTTCGGCCTCAACGACGTTATTGCTTTGGGAGCGCTCCACGAACTCCTGCTTCGCGGCCGGAAAGTTCCCGGGGAGATTGCCGTAGCCGGTTTTGATGACATTGAGGAGGCCCGGTTTGCCTCGCCGTCGCTGACAACGGTGGCGCCCGGTCGTACGGAAATCGCGGAGCGCGCCGTCGAACTTCTGATCGAGCGGATCGAAAGCAACCTGGCCGCTCCCGCCGTGCAGCAGCCGGAGGCGGCGTTCGAGCTGCGGGTCAGGCAGTCCGCGCCGTAGGCCGTTAGTGTTTGAGGAATGAACGTGATTCCCGCTGAAGTCGTCACCCCTGCCGTCATGATCGATGCCGACATCCTTGACCGGAATATCCAGCGGATGGCTGCCGCCATGCTCAGCAGAGGACTCAATCTCCGCCCGCACGTGAAGACGCACAAAACGTTGGAAATCGCGCGCAAGCAGCTTGCGGCGGGCGCCATTGGAATCACGGTGGCGACTATCGGCGAGGCTGAAGTCTTCGCGGCGGATGGAGTCAAGGACATCTTCATCGCCTACCCGCTCTGGGTCGAAGCCTCCCACGCGGACCGTCTTCGGGCCCTGACGGCCGCATGCCGCCTTGCTGTCGGCGTCGATTCAGCGGAAAGCGCGACGGCGATGGGGCACCACCTCGGAGCCGACGCGGCGAGCGTGGAGGTGCTGATCGAAGTGGACAGCGGACACCATCGCAGCGGCGTGCTGCCTGACGAAGTGGTGGATGTTGCCAAGGCCGCGGCTGCAGCCGGACTGAGCGTTCAGGGCGTCTTCACGTTCCCCGGACACAGCTACAAGCCGGGCATGCCGACCGGCGCGGCAAGCAACGAGAATGAGGCGCTCGGCCTGGCCGCGACGGCCCTGACGTCCGCAGGTTTCGAGGTGACCACCATCAGCGGCGGTTCCACGCCCACTGCATTGATTGACGGTGAAACTGTGGCGACCGAGCTTCGTCCAGGCGTCTACGTTTTCGGCGACGCCCAGCAACTGGAACTCGAACGGTGTGCCTGGGAGGACATCTCCCTGACCGTGGCAGCAACTGTGGTCAGCCGCCACGAGGCAGCCGGCGGAAATGTGCGCCGGGTTGTGGTGGACGCGGGCAGCAAGGTCCTGGGCAGTGACCGTCCGGATTGGGCCACCGGATACGGCCGACTCCCGGAGTACCCCGAAGCGAAGGTAACCGCATTGTCCGAGCACCACGCCACGGTCGTTTGGCCGGACTCGTCGGATCTTCCGGCTCTGGGCACGAGGCTCAGGGTGATTCCGAACCACGTGTGCCTGGCGATGAACCTCGTGGACGAGGTCACGGTGGTGCGCGATGGGTCCGTCGTGGAGACGTGGACCGTGGCGGCGCGGGGGCGCAACAACTAGCCCATGGCCTGCGCGGTCTCGAGCAGCGTGTGGAACTCGCGGTTGTGGTAAACCAACGGGGCTGAGGCGCCGGGGTTCGCCCTGATGTCCAGGACCGTCGCGGCCAGAAGCACAGAGCCTCCCAGCGGTGCCCGGTGGATGATGTCGCAGCGCAGCGCCCACTGGGCTTCCCGGAGGAGGGGCTCGCCGGTAGGCAGCAACTCCCAGTCCATGTCCTGTGTGAAGCGCGGGGCTGCGGGGTCTGCGAACGTGCGCGCCAGTTCCAACTGGCCGGCACCCACAAGGTGCACCACGATTGACTGCGCGGCCGCGATAACCGACGCCGACCGGCCGCCGGTGACTGAGAACGCGAGCGTTGGCGGATCCACCGCGACGGATGCCACCGAAGACGCCGTGAGCCCTACAGCGCCCTCGGGACCGGAGGCAGTGACGATCGCGACTCCCGCCGGGTGCGCGCGGAACGCGGACCTGAAGAGCTCGCCGACGGCCGGGGACGGCAGGGGATTGTGGTGGGTCATCGCTATGCCTTTGGTGGAACTTGCTCGGAATGACGCCGCTGGGCGCACAGTATCCGATGCTAGAACCTCAACAATAGTTGAGGTCATTTCGGGCCTATTCGACCCCCGCCTGAGACGGATTGGAAACGTGCCTGAAACTTCCGCTCCCTACGCTGGTCACATCAGTCCCAGCTGTGCCCAGCCACAAGGAGATGCCGTGCACCTTTTGCCCCGTGAGCAGGAAAAACTCATGATCGTGGTGGCCGCCGACCTTGCACGGCGCCGACAAGGCCGAGGGCTCAAGCTGAACTACCCCGAAGCTGTGGCTGTCATCAGCTATGAGCTCATTGAGGGCGCCCGCGACGGCAAAACCGTGGCCGAACTCATGAGCTACGGAACCACCCTCCTCAGCCGGGACGACGTAATGGAAGGCGTGCCGGAGATGATCCATGACGTCCAGATCGAAGCCACCTTCCCTGACGGCACCAAGCTCGTCACCGTCCACAACCCCATCCGTTAGGAGCCCCCATGATCCCCGGTGAATACAGGCTCCAGCCAGGTTCCATCGCCTGCAACAGCGGCCGCGAGGCGATCGCCGTCGAGGTAGTGAACCGCGGCGACCGGCCGGTGCAGATCGGTTCGCACTATCACTTCGCCGAAGCGAACCGCGCCTTGGAATTCGACCGCGACGCCGCGTACGGCCGCCGCCTGGATATCCCGGCGGGCACCGCCGCGCGTTTCGAACCCGGGGACAGGAAAACGGTCCGGCTGATTGAACTCGCCGGGTCACGCGAAGTGTTCGGCCTCAGCAACGCAGTCAACGGAAAGCTCGACGGCGGCACTGACGTTGCCGGTGAACCCCGCCCGGGCGTCGCAGCGGAAAGGGACCACCAGTGAGCTTCGAGATTTCCCGCAAGCAATACTCCGAACTGTACGGACCCACCACCGGGGATGCCATCCGTCTGGCGGACACCGAACTGTTCCTTGAGATCGAGAAGGACTTCACGGTCCACGGCGAAGAAGTAGTGTTCGGCGGTGGAAAAGTAATCCGCGACGGCATGGGCCAAAACGGCCAACTGACCCGCGTCGAAGACATCCCGGACACCGTGATCACCAACGTGGTGGTCCTGGATTACACCGGGATCTACAAAGCCGACGTCGCGCTCAAAGACGGGCATATTTTCAAGATCGGCAAGGCCGGGAACCCGCAGATCACTGACGGCGTGGACATCGTGATCGGCGCCAGCACGGAGATCATCGCCGGCGAACGGAAGATCCTCACAGCCGGCGGCATCGACACCCACATCCACTTCATCTCCCCGGAACAGGTTCCGGCGGCCCTGTGCAACGGCATCACCACGATGGTTGGAGGTGGCACGGGTCCGGCCGAAGGAACCAAAGCCACCACCATCACCCCCGGAGCCTGGCACATCTCGCGGATGCTCCAGGCCGCCGAAGGGCTCCCCGTGAACATCGGCCTGTTCGGCAAGGGCCACGCGTCCGCCGTCGAGCCCCTCGCAGAGCAGATCCGGGCAGGTGCCGTAGGACTGAAAGTCCACGAGGACTGGGGCTCCACCACCTCATCCATTGACATGTCGCTGCGCGTCGCCGACGAATACGACATCCAGGTGGCCATCCACACCGACACCCTCAACGAGTGCGGCTTCGTCGAAGACACCATTCGGGCGATCGACGGCCGGGTCATCCACACCTTCCACACCGAAGGCGCAGGCGGCGGCCACGCCCCGGACATCATCAAAATCGCCGGGCTGCCCAACGTCCTTCCCGCCTCCACCAACCCCACGCTGCCGTACACGCGCAACACCATCGAAGAGCACTTGGACATGCTCATGGTCTGCCACCACCTCAACCCGGACATTCCCGAAGACGTGGCCTTCGCCGACTCCCGGATCCGGGCCGAAACGATCGCCGCCGAAGACGTCCTGCACGACCTCGGCATCTTCGCCATCACGTCATCGGACTCCCAGGCCATGGGCCGGGTAGGCGAAGTAGTGACGCGTACCTGGCAGGTAGCCGATGCCATGAAACGGCAACGGGGAGTGCTGACGGATCCAACCGGGACCACCCACGGCTCCGCCGGCTCCGACAACTTCCGCCTCAAACGCTACGTCGCCAAATACACCATCAACGCGGCCATCGCCCAAGGAATGTCAGACGTGATCGGTTCCGTCGAAGAAGGCAAATTCGCGGACCTCGTCCTTTGGGACCCCGCGTTCTTCGGCGTGAAACCCGAACTCGTCATCAAAGGCGGCCAGATCGCCTACGCGCTGATGGGAGACTCCAACGCTTCCATCCCCACGCCCCAACCCCGCACCATGCGGCCCATGTTCGCCACCTACGGGAAGGCGCTCCAGCAAACGTCCATCACCTTCCTGTCCCAGGCAGCCATCGACGCCGGAGTGCCCGCCGAACTCGGCCTCGAACGCATCATCAAGCCTGTGTCCGGCATCCGCAACCTCACAAAAGCGGACCTGAAATACAACGGCGAAACCCCGGACATCGCCGTCGACCCCGAAACCTACAAGGTGACGGTCGACGGCGAAGAAGTCACCTCCCAGCCCTCCGACGTCCTGCCGATGGCGCAGCGCTACTTCCTCTTCTAGGAGCCCGATGATCATCGAACAAATTCTGGGCAACGTCCACGAACAGCCCGCAGGCAGCTATGCGGGCAGGCACACGGAAAAAGTCGCCCTCCCCAGCAGCCTCCTCGTCAAAAGGATCCAACGGGTCACCACCGACCACGGCAAGGAACTCGGCATCCGTCTGCCCAGCGGCTCCGGCGACCTCCGCGACGGTGACATCCTGGCAGTCGACGACCACAACGTCATCGTCATCTCCGTGCTGCCAACGGACGTCCTGGTGATAGCGCCAAGGAGCATCCACGAAATGGGTGTGGTTGCGCACTCGCTCGGCAACCGGCACCTGCAGGCGCAATTCTTTGATGCTGCGTCCGAATATGAAGCCGAAGTCATGGTGTGCCAGTACGACCACACCGTCGAGGACTATCTGAAGAGCGTCGGCGTCCCCTACGACAGGCAAGAGCGGGTCATGCCGGTGCCCTTCCGCCATGCTGAGCACTCGCACTAAAGTCATGCGCCCCGGCAGGTTGGGTGCGTGCGCTTTCGCTTCGCTGGGAAGGGGGCCGTGCCCGTCCCCAGCCGCTCCCAACCTTCGCAAGCTCAGGTCGGGGCCCTCGCGGCAGTGGGCCCCCCGCGTGGCCCGCCACGCCGCGGCCCCCTTCCCAGCTCCGCTCCAGCGCACAGTTCGCACCGCCGGGGGTGCGCTTTGAGTGCGACATATCAGCTGGCTCTTCAACAGTTGACCGACTCGGCTTTGCCGACGGGCGCTTTTGCTCATTCTTTGGGGTTTGAGAGCTATATCGAGCGGGGGCTTGTGGGGGATGAGGTCACTTTCGGTACTTGGTTGAGCGCTTTTGTGGGGCAGCAGTTGGTTTATTCGGATGGGTTGGCTCTGCGTTTCCTTTATGAGGGGGTGGATGTGGGCTTGTTGGATTCTGTTCTTACCGGGCAGCTGTTGGCTCGGGAGGTTCGGGAGGCTTCTTTGAAGATGGGCGGACGGTTGCTTGAGATTGGCGGGGAGGTGTTTCCGTCAGGGGAGTTGGAGGCTTATCGGGGGCTCGTTCGTGAGGGGGGTGCCATGGGGCATCAGCCTTTGGCTTTTGGGGTTATTGCGCGGTCGCTCGGCGTTCCTTTTGAAGCGGCGCTTTCCGCTTATTTGTTTGCCACGGTTACTTCGTTGACGCAGAACGCCGTGCGCGCCATACCGCTCGGGCAGAACGCCGGGCAGCGGGTACTTCGCCAAGCACACGACGCCGTTGCTGCCGCCGGCCGGGATGTAGCACAGCTGTGCTGGGACGACTTTGGGGCCGTCAGCCCCGGACTGGAAATTTCACAAATGCGGCACGAACGGCAACGCGCCCGCATGTTCATGAGCTAGTTAGTGCAAAGGACAGAACACATGACTGAACCCATCAAAATCGGAATCGGCGGACCCGTCGGAGCAGGCAAGACACAGCTCGTGGAACGCATCACCCGCCACATGAGCCGAGACATCTCCATGGCCGCCATCACCAACGACATCTACACCATCGAAGACGCCAAAATCCTCGCCGCCAACGGCATCCTCCCCGAGGACCGGATCATCGGCGTCGAAACCGGCGGTTGCCCCCACACCGCCATCCGCGAAGACACCTCCATGAACACTGCGGCCATCGAAGAACTCAAAGCCCGGCACCCGGAGCTCCAGGTCATCTTCGTCGAATCCGGCGGCGACAACCTCTCCGCCACCTTCAGCCCCGAACTCGTCGACTTCTCCATCTACATCATCGACGTCGCCCAAGGCGAGAAGATCCCGCGCAAAGCCGGCCAAGGCATGATCAAGTCCGACCTCTTCATCATCAACAAAACGGACCTGGCACCCCACGTCGGAGCAGACCTCTCCGTCATGGAGCGGGACTCCAAGGAATTCCGCGGCAACAAACCGTTCTGCTTCACGAACCTCAAGACGGATGAAGGACTCGAGGACGTCCTGAACTGGATCCGACGCGACGTCCTGATGCTCGACTTGGCCCAATGAACCGATGCGAGTTGGCGGTTAAGTCACCTTGGGCGGCGCCCGCGGATGAAGGGGGCCGTGCCCGCTCCGCGATGCCCGCCACGCCGCGGCCCCCTTCATCCGCGTTCGCGGATCGCCCCACCCGCATTGCCACGACAAAAGGCCAGTTCCTTATCCCCGGCTCCGCCGCTTCGGTGGTTACGACACCACGCGAGATGCGCGGATGAACACGACGACGCAGGTCGATTTCGGCTCAGACGTTGTGGGGAACCTGGGGCCCGGCTCCACGTTGGCTTTCCCGGAGCGCCCTGTGCGGGGGCGGTTGGAGTTGGGCGTTAGTGTGCGGAGTGGGCGGTCCGTTGCTTCGCGGCAGTTTCATGAGGGCGCTTTGAGGGTGCTCAGGCCGCATTACTTGGATGGGTCCGGGCAGGTTTGCTACGTCATGGTCAATCCCGGCGGGGCGTATCTGGGGGCGGATGTGTTCGTCATTGACGTGGAGGTTGAGGCGGGGGCTGATCTGTTGTTGACCACGCAGTCGGCCACCAAGGTGTACCGGACTCCGGGGTCGTTCGCTGAGCAGCGGATGAGTATCAAACTGGGGGAGGGGGCGCGGCTGGAGTTGGTGCCCGATCAGTTGATCGCCTATCGAGAGGCGAGCTATCGGCAGAATTCGCGCATCAGTCTCCACCCGGCGTCGTGCCTTGTCATGGCTGAGGTGGTCACGCCGGGGTGGTCCCCGGACGGGGCATCCTTCAAGTTCGAAGAAGTGAGACTGCGGAACGAGATCCACGTCCGAACGGGGGAGCACCACGAACTGCTGGCCCTGGATAATCTCCTGATCCGGCCGCCCCTGGGGGATGTGACCGGGATGGGGTTCATGGAGGGTTTCAGCCACCTGGGATCGTTGGTGGTAGTGGATCCGCGGGTGGATCAGGAGCTTGCTGATGAACTGGCCCGAATTGCCAGGGATTTTGACGCGTATACCGGAGTTTCTTTGACCGCGACTATTGCCGGGACCACCGGGCTTGTGCTGCGATCGTTGTCGAACAGCACCGAGGAACTCAACACATTGCTGGGTGCTTGTACGGGCGTTCTGCGCGACCGTTGGTACGGACAGGCGCCCTTGAACCTGAGGAAGTACTGATGACTGCGCTGACCGAATTCGCCACCATGTACCGGGAGCGGGAAACGTTGTCCCTGCGGACCCGGCTGCTGTTCACTTTTGGTGCCGTGGCCGCTTTGCACGTTGCCGCCGTCGTGCTTTTGTTGTTTGGTTCCGCCGGTGGCGCCCAGCCGCTGGCGCTCGGGTTGGTGATTACCGCGTACGTGGCCGGCATCAAGCACAGCTACGACTGGGACCACATCGCGGCGATCGACAACTCCACCCGCAAATTCGTGGCGCAGCACAAGGACCCCGTGAGCGTGGGATTCGCGTTCAGCCTGGGGCACAGCTCCGTGGTGATCCTCGCGGGAGTGCTGGTAGTGGCCGGGGCGACGCTGATCGGCCAGTTCATGGAAGACGGCACCACGGGCAACAAGATCCTGGGCCTCATCGGCGCCGGTGTGTCCGGGTTGTTCCTGCTGACCATGGGACTGTTCAACGGCTCCGCGTTTGTTCGCGCCACGCAGGCATACCGGAAAGTCCAGGCCGGCGGGGACGTGCGCCCCGAAGACCTGGAAGCAAAAGGCCTGGTGGCCCGGCTGCTCGCCAAGCCCTTGTCGAAGGTGGAGCGGCCGCGGAACATTTACGTGATCGGCTTCCTGTTCGGCTTGGGCTTCGACACCGCCACCACCATCGGGCTGCTGGTCCTCACGACGACGGCGTCACTCGCCGGAGTCTCGCCGCTGGCCTTGATGGCCCTCCCGCTCGCGTTCACAGCAGCCATGACCCTGTGCGATTCCGCCAACGGCGTGGCCATGATGAAGATGTACAAAACCGCCATCCGTAACCCGCAACGCAAGCTCGGTTTCAACGCTGTCATCACGGGCATTTCGGCCGTCTCGGCGCTGTTCATCTCCGTGATCACCCTCGGTGGCTTCATCAACGCCGCCTTCGGGCTCGAGGACCCTCTGACAACGTGGCTCGGAGAGATCGACCTCGGCGACGCAGGCCTGATCCTGGTGGGCCTGTTCGTGCTGGTGTGGGCCGTGTCCGCCTGGCGTGGCCGGGGCGTCAGGGCCGGGTCCTAGGAAACGGCCACGGCGTTGAACAGCTCGGTGGTGTCCACGCCGAGATCCGGGGTGTCCAGTACGTTGGTCAGAAACACGACGCAACGGTCCTGTTCGGGGAGCATCCACCACTCCGTGCCGGCCCACCCGGGATGGCCGTAGATTCCCTGTGCCAGCAGCTCAGACTCGTTGGCGGGCAGCTGGAATCCCAGCCCGGTGTGGCGGAGGGGCTTGGGCCGGGTGGTGATGTGGGAAAACTCAGTGGTCCGTGGACGGCGCATCGCAGCCAGCGTGGCGGGGCGAACGGCCTTCCCGGTCTGCCCCAGAAGCTCGGAACCCAGGTTGAGCAGGTCCGTTGCCGTACCGAACAGCCCCGCACCCGGATGCCTCTTCCGATACATGGCATCCACGTTCAAACCCGCAGCCTCGGTGCCGTGGATTTTGTGCGGTTTGCAGTCGGTGCCGAACGTCAGGCCGCCGGCACCTGTGTCACCGGCCAGGGACAGGAGTTGCTCCTCGAACGGGCGCCCGTCAGCCCACTCGGCCATGGCCGCGGCGCCCTCGAAAGCGATATTGCAATACTGGACAAGGGAACCCGCATAGAAGGCCTGTTCGGCGGAGGTGAGGTCCTCGCGGAGGGGAGCGCCGCCGTCGAGCGCCGGATCAGCAATCCCGGAGCGGTGGCTGAGAAGGTGCTCCAGCGTTACGGTGTCCGTGCGGCCCGTGCCGAAGTCCGGGAGGACGTCACCCAGCGTGTTGCCCAGTGACAACTTCCCAAGCTCAACCTGCCGCATGACGGTCAGGGCAGTGACCGGCTTTGTCACCGAGAACAGCGCAAAGTGGTCCTCGGCTGTTGCCCGCCTGCCGCCGTCGGTCCCGAACGCCACAATGTCCTCGATGCCCTGGCTGGAGGCGATCCCCAGCACGGCAACGGGCACGCGCCCGAGCTCAACCTGTTTGCGGGCCCATTCTGCCGCGGGTCCTGTCTGCACCATTGCTGTGCCACGCTTTCGCTCGGGATTCGGTGTCTTGAATCTATCGTGATGGCGTTGAGAAGAAACCTACCGCCACGTGTAACCCCGGCGGCCTGGCCGGAAACTATACAAGTATCCTGCAGTTCAGGGCTCTACTTTTCAGGGGGAAATCGTGCTTTCCGAGCGCGAATTGGCGTTCATCGCCATTCACAAAGACAGCTATCCATCCGTCTTCAGGTTCGTGCGCCGACGCGTCGAATCGGCGGAGATGGCTGAAGAGATCGCCGCCGACGTTTTCCGGGTCGTATGGCAAAAATGGTCGGATGATGCCCGGCCGGAACTCGGTTACTTGCTCGCCATAGCGCGCAACCTTGTGGGTAACGCCTACCGCAGCCGCGACCGGCAGCAGGCTCTGCAGGAAAAGCTGCGCACGACGGCGGTGGAACGTTTCGGGGATGACTCCGGGAACGTCGCGGTACAGGATGCGATGGACCGCTTGCGGGTGCAGGACCGCGAGATTCTGCAGCTGGCCTACTGGGACGGACTGGGTACCACTGACATCGCCGGAGTGCTGCAGTGCAGTGAATCAGCAGCCAAGGTCCGTCTGCACCGGGCCCGGACCGCGTTCCGGAAACAGCTGCCCGCCGGCGCCGAAACGACTACACAAAAGATGGGGGTCTGAAGACAATGGATCCGATCAAGAACCAGATATCAGCGATTGACCCGCTTGCGGACGAGCGCACCGAGGTCAACTCTGAAGAAGCTTTGGCGCGCATGCTCACAGGCCCTCGGGTTTTCAGCGACAGCACCCCGGCAGCCGGAGTGGTGTCCCTTGAAGACCGCAAGCGCCGCAAGGCCCGGATCGCGGGCGGGTTGTTGCTTGGCGCTGCGGCTGTCACCGCGGGTGTCCTGGTTGCGGCCAACTTTGGCCCGCTCACAGTGGCTCCCGCGCCGGCAGTGACCGTCAGCCCGACTGAGCCGGCACCTACGCCGAGTGCTTCTGTTACCCCCACCCCTACTCCCACAGCCACACCCACGCCCTCGGCCACCCCGGAGGCGACTGTTCCGGTCACCACTCCGCCGGCGACTCCGACTGTTCCGGCGGTTGCACCGACAACGGTTCCAACGCAGCCGCCTGCTCCCGTGGCCACAGCGCAGACGTTCACTTTCCCGGATGGACACGTTTCCTTCACCTACCCCGTGGGCTGGACCGTTCGCCCGGAACAAGGTCCTTCCGACGGAGTCACCGTTTTGGACAACACCGGCGCCGAGGTCGCTTTCATGAGCAGCGGTTTCTACGGCGACGGTACTGCCGGACTGGTGGACCGCACAGTTCTGGACCGTGCCGTGGTTCCCGGGGTAACGGATACAGCAGGAAACCAGGTGGAATTCGGTTTTTCCTTGAACTACTTCATGAACTTCGACTACAACTCCGGTAACGGTGGAATGCCCACGGCTACTGGGCGTTCCGACACTCCCCCGGCGTACGTCATGGACATCCGGCTGTCCTCTGAGCTTCAATCCGGGCAGGCTTCTTCCGGCACAAACCAGATCAAGATGCCCAACGGGTTCATGATGGCCTACGTGAAGTTTGACATCAACAAACGGCCCACCTTTGCCACCCCGGAAGCGGCTAAGGCCTGGATGAACACAACGCAGTACGCCCAGTTGAAGTCGATGCTTCTGAGCGTGAGCTACAAATAGCCCCATCCGGGGGATAGCAAACGTCGCTCTGGCAGCCCGGAGCGACGTTTGCTGTCCCCTGAGGGGACCTTGACTGGCGCTGCCGTAATCTCAGGTACTTTGGCAGAAGGCCTTTATTCGCTAGGAGCATTTCTCATGACAGACATGGTTCGCCAGGCAACCGGCGCAGACCTCGGGGTTGCTGCCCGAGTACTCGGCCTTGCCTTTGAGACTTACCCTTGGACGAGATGGTCGATTCCTGACGTTGATTATGAGCAGAGACTCGAACGGCTGCAGTACCTCTACCTGGGACATGCGCTTACCCATGGATTGGTCCTGGTGGATGAACAACTGCGCTCCGTCGCTGCATTCCTTCCCCCTGATGCGCCCGAGCCTGGTCCCGATATGCAGATCGAAGTTCTGGAACTGCTGGGTTCTCGAGCGACCGCGTTGATTGATCTGAGCTTGCCCCAGCCAAAGGGGCCGGCGTGGACCTTGGCCACCGTGGGCGTAGACCCGGCACATCAAGGCAAAGGGCTGGGTACGGCCGTGGCCTCGGAGGGTCTCACGCGAATAGATCGAGAGGCAGGTGCCGTGGTGCTTGAAACCTCGGACGAGCGTAACGTGCGCCTTTACGGACGCCTTGGTTTCCTTGTCACGGACACCACTGTGATTCCGGGTGGGCCCACTGTCCATTCAATGCGCCGGGCACCCCGCCCGGCAGTTGGCAGCCCGGAGCGACGTTTGCTGTCCCCTCCTTTGGGTTAGCGGACGGTGACCAGATGTCCGGCGGGGTCGTACCGGAAGGTGACCGGGCCGCCGTCGTGCTTCAAGGCGATATTGCTGCCGTTCGGGGCGCCGCCGAGACCGTAGTTCTCAGCCCAGGAGCCATTGATGGCGGCCTTGAACTCGTAACTGCCGGCGGCCAGGTTGGGCACTGACAGCTTCCAGATCCCATCCGACGGGTCCAGCTGCAGCTGCGCCTGGGCGCAGTCCGGCATCCAGTCGCCCGAGCAGCCAAGCTCGGAATTCAGGCTGCCGGGTACCGAAACGGCCGCCGGCTGCGGGCCCGCGGAGACCGCGCTGATCACGTTGGTGGAGTGGTCGTAAAGGAACGTGACGGCGCCGCCGGGGTGCGTGAACACGACGTTGGGGCCATTCAACTCGCCACCCGCGCCGTAGTTTTCGTCCCACGTGCCGTTGAGTGCGGCCTTGAATTCATACGTGCCCGCGGGCAGGTTGGGGACATTCAGCTGCCACAGTCGGTGCGTCGGCTCGTAGCTCATGAGCCCCTGCCCGCAGGACGGCTGCCAGTCTTCGGTGCAACCCAGTTCGGTGTTGAGGCTGCCGGCCACAGTGACGGTCTCGGGCTGCGTCGGTTCTCCCACCACGCCGCTGCGGGGCTCACTGGCGGACGTCTGCCCGCGGTTGTCCAGTACCACAGCGCGGTACTCCACGGACGTGCCGGACTCCAGCGACGAGACGTCGTGGAACACCTGGTACGGCGCGTTGTCGTCCGTGCCGATCGACGCCCAGTCGCCACCTGCAGTACGCGCCTGGAAGGTGACCTCATAGAACGAGTTACCGTCGACGTCGGCCGTCACCTTCTGGCGGGTGGCGTCCCCAGCCGCCGTGACCGGCTTCTTGAGTACGACGGCGGGTGCGGCCTTCGATTTGGCGAGTCGCCCCGCTGCTTCATAAACCACTGCGGAAAGCGGCGGGACGGTGACAGCCAGCTTCGCATCCTGACCGGACTTGGCGTTCTTGGCGGCCTCACCGTAAACCAGCTTGAACGGCTGTTTCGCTTCGTACGTTGGGATCGCCGCGGTCTGTGCGGTCTCGTTGTTGTTCACAGCCACGATGTATTCACGCTGTTCCTTGGCGTCGATGCGTGAGAAGGCGTAGATCCCGGCCCCATCAGCGGCGTAGCGGTCTTGCTGGGCACCGGTACGGAGCGTGGGGTGGTCCGCTGCGAGGGCCGCGAGCTCGCTGATCTTTTTGTACAGCGGGTGCCCGGTGTTGAAGTTGTCCGTGGCATGCGTGGCGTTGGTTCCCAAAAGGTCATCATCCAAATACTCCTGGACCTTGCTGGCGAACATGGTCTGCCTCGAGTCCTGGTCCCCGCCGGCGCCGGTAAAGCCCTGCTCATCGCCGTAATAGATCACCGGGTTGCCGCGCGAGAAGTACATCAGCTCATGGGCCAGCTCGTCGCGCTCCAACAGTTCCGCGTCGGATGCTCCCGGGTTGTCCTGGGCGATAAAGGTGCCGATGCGGCCCATGTCATGGTTACCCAGGAATGTGGGCAGTTGGTAGACGTTGGAATCGGCATCCGTGTACCAGTCATCACCGTTGAAGAAGTCTGCCAGGCCGGTGGCCTTGCTGCCTTGTGATGCGAAGCTGCGGGCTGCACCTTGGAAGCCGAAGTCCAGGACAGCTTGCATCTTGTTCCTGGTGGTGAACTTGGACGTGACGGTCTTGGAGGTATCGAAGACCTCCCCGAACATGAAGAACTCGTCCTTGCCCTGCTCCTTGGCATAGCTGAGCACTTGTGGGCCGAACTGCTGCCAAAACTCGTCATTGACGTGTTTCATGGTGTCAATGCGGAAGCCGTCCACTCCGAAGTCTCTGATCCACGTTTTGTAGACGTCCATCATCCCGTTGACCACCTTGGGGTTCTCGGTGAAAAGGTCATCCAGCCCGAAGAAGTCGCCGTACAGGGAGTCTTCGCCGGCAAAGTTGGTGTTGCCGCGGTTGTGGTAGAGCGTGGGGTCGTTCAGCCAGGAAGGAACCTTGACGTCCTTCTCAGCCGCGGGGACTACGGGCGTATAGGGGAACGACGTTGCCGCGTCCAGGGCAGGGAAGTCCTGCGTCCCGGCGTAATCGCGGTCATCGAAGACCTCGCCCGTGGCGGCGCGGTAGGGCTCGGTTTCCTTGGAAATGTAGGGAGCTGAGGACGTCTCCTGGTACTGGATCACATCGGCCGTGTGGTTGGTGATGATGTCGAAGTACACCTTCATGCCGCGGGCGTGGGCGGCGTCTATGAGCGTCTTGAGCTCGGCGTTGGTGCCCAGGTGGGGGTCGATCTGGGTGAAGTCGGTGACCCAATACCCGTGATACCCGGCGGAGCTGTTCGCCGGCGTTCCGTCACCTTGTACGGCCTTGTTCTTGAAACTGGGAGTGAGCCAGAGGGCGTTGGTGCCCAAGCCCTGGATGTAGTCCAGCTGGTCCTGCAGGCCCTTCAGATCGCCCCCGTTGTAGAAGCCTTTGCGGGTGGGATCGAAGCCGGACACCATGGGATCGGAACCCAGGCCCCCGTCGTCATTGCCGGCGGTTCCGTTCTTGAAGCGGTCGGCCATGACGAAGTAGAAGTTCTGGTTGCTGACACCGCCCCGGATGGAGTGTTGGGCCGTGGGGTCAGGGTTCTTCGCGGAGACGCCGGGCGCGGCGCCTGCCGGGAGTACCGCAGATGCGGTGAGGACGGCCGTCGTCATGAGGACGACAGCCGCCCTTCTCTTGAAGGACGTGTTGTTGGGGGATCCGGAGCTGCGGAGTGACAAGTGAAGCCTTCCTCTAGCGACAGTGCTGTGGGACAAGTCACAACTGTAAGCGCTTGCGTGATGTTAATCCAGAGTAAGCGGCCGTTGACTCGTCGGATTAGGCTCCTGATTCCAGAAAAGCTGGAAGCGTTTGCAGAATTGCCGGTCTGAATCTATGTTTCAGGCTGCTGTGCCTTTGCCCATCCATAACTCAGAATGTTGTGCGGCCGTCCATAACAAAGCGTCACTCGCTTGCATAGGGTTGAAGAGATCTGCTTCACAAAGTACCGCGAACTACCCAAGGATGAGTTTCAACGATGAAGAGCATCGCCCTCTTGCGCGAACGAGCCACCCGCGTCATGCCCACCGGTTCCCACTGCCCGGCATCGGGACTGTGGAGCCCGGACTGCGAGCCGGATGTCGTCCAGGTTTTTGCTGAAGGCCATGTGCTGCCGGCCCACAACGGCGTGGCCACGGTATGGCGGCGGCAGGCCGCCGCTGAAGTTTCGGCATGACCAGCTCCATCCTGAACAGGCCGGCCGGCTACCGCCACGTGCCTGCGGCCGAATGGGCCGAGCTCAGCGCCGGCGATCCCGTGTGGATATACGACGTCGCTTGGGGTGCCGGCACGGGCCGCCTGGACGACGTGTCCAAACACCAGGAATTGCTCTGGGTAGTCCTCGAACCGACCGGGCGCAAACTCATTTGCGGCACGGACGACGTCGAGGTCTGGTCAGCCTGAAGACCCGCCGGGATGGCGCTTGATACCAATGTCTGAGCGGATCATAGGTACCAAGTGCTGTCCCGGTGTCAATTAGCCCGCGACGAGCAACATGCTGGGTGAACCAATCTCCGCACGCCCCACAGGGCCGTCCGGCAGCCCGGTTTCCGGGTCAAGCCTGAAACTGACGACGTCGTCCGAACCTTCGTTCGCTACATACAGCCAGCCTTCGCGAACCAGATGATGGCGGGGCCACTCGCCGCCGCACGGTACCTCTCCGCGCGGCTCAACCCCGGTGCCTTCGCCCGAGACCTCCAGGACGCAGATGCGGTTGGTACCCCGCACGCCCACATAGGCGAAGCGTCCATCCGGGGAGAGGGCGATCTCTGCACCGGCATCGCCGTCCTTGGCTCCCGTGGCGCTTGCCGGGACCACGGATGCGAGCTCGTAAGTGCCGTCCGGTTCCATCCGGACCGCTGCCACCTCCACCGAATACTCCGTGTCGACAAAGACCGTCCCGCTCAGGTGGCGGGCCATGTGCCGGGGACCCGAACCCATAGGCAGGACCACCTGGTGGTCGGGTTGCAGGCCTTCACCCGGCACGTACCTCCACACACGGACCAAGTCATGCCCCAAATCCGTGGTCATTACCCGGCCGTCAGGAAGCATCAAGCTCGAATGCGCGCGGCTTGGCCGCTCACCTCCGGGGGCTGCAGCCGAGTGGGGGTCGACGGCGGCCGCCGCGCTCTTGCGCGAGGTGATGGCGCCGTCGTCGTCCAGTTCGTAGAGGATGACCTGACCGTCGCCCCAACAGGTGGCCACGATGAAGCGGCCCTGCGGATCCGCAGCGACGTGGCACGTGGCATCGCCCGCGGGCCAAGGATCGCCGAAAGCCTCCAACGCAGTGTCGCCACTCCGGCGATAAGCCCGCACCGTCTTGCCTTCCTCCGCTACGGCGTAAACCACGGGAAGCGTCGGGTGCAGCGCCAGGAAGGACGGCGAATTGGCTTCGACGGCCAAGCCAACGGCCGTCAGCCCACCTTCACTGTCCGCCGAGAGCGCCGTGATGCCCTTGCCGTGGCCGTTCCTGTCGGCCGTGTAGGAGCCAACCCAGAGCAATGATTCGTGCGTTGTCATCTCAATGCCCCTGCACGTCCGAGTCGACGCCGGCGTCTGGCCCGCCGTCGAGAGTCTGAAGCGTGGTGAGGTCGTCCTGGTCCAGCTCGAAGTCGAAAACGTCCAGGTTCTCTTTCATGCGCTGGGGGTTGGCGGTTTTGGGTATGGCAACCAGGCCCTGCTGGACGTGCCAGCGGAGCACAACCTGTCCCGGCGTCTTTCCATACTTTTCACCAACCGTCGCCAGGACCGGGGCATTCAAAAGGTCGCTGCTGGCACCCAGCGGGCTGTAGGACTCTGTGACGATTCCGTTGCGTTCGTTGAAGGCCCGGGCAGCCGACCTCGGGACGGAAGGACTCAGCTGGATCTGGTTCACGGCCGGAACGACGTCCGTTTCCCGGAACAGGCGGTCGAGGTGCGCCGGCTTGAAGTTGGAAACTCCGATGGAGCGCGCTTTCCCCGACGCTTGAAGTTCCTCAAAGGTTCTCCAGGTTGAGACGAACTCGTCGCGCCGGGGGAGCGGCCAGTGAATCAGCAGCAGGTCCACGTAGTCCAATCCCAGACGTTCCAGTGAACCCTCCAAGCCGGCAACAGCCCTCCCGGAACCCTGGTACTCGCCGTCGAGCTTGGTGGTGATGAACAGTTCCCCACGTTCCACCCCGGATGTGCGGATACCGTTGCCCACGCCCTTCTCGTTCCCGTACTTCACCGCGGTATCGATGTGCCGGTACCCGTGGCTCACCGCCTCCACCACGGCATCGGCAACCTGGGCGTCATTCAAGGGCCAAGTGCCGAGGCCCAGTTGCGGGATCTTGTGGCCGTCGTTGAGTTCGATAAGCGGTGCACGTGTCATGGGCTGGGTCTCCTCCGGGTTTCTTCGTTTCTACGCTGGCCGCTTGCTGCTTGGCAACAGCTACCGACGCGACCAGTCATGGAGTTTGTCGCTCAGCTCCATGTAGTCCTCACTCACCACCTGCAGTTCCGGGTGGGCATCATGCCACGCCACGATCTCCCGGGCTCCGTCCGCAAACGGGATTGTTGCCCGGTATTCGGGAACGAGCGCCTTGATCTTGGAATTGTCGAACACCACCGAGTGCGAACGGTCGCCCAGCAAGTTGGGACCGAGCTCCGCACTGTGAGCTGCAATGGTCTCCGAGGAAACGTGGAACAACTCCGGCTCCTCCACCCCTGCAGCACGCGCGAACAAGCGGTAAATCTGGTTCCACGGCAGGAACTCATCCGAGGTGATCGTGTAGCTTTCGCCAACGGCCTGCGGCCTGCCCAGGAGGCCAACGAAGGCCTTGGCAAAGTCCCGGCTGTGGGTCAATGTCCAGAGCGAGGTTCCGTCACCATGCACCATGACCGGCATCCCGGCGCGCATCCGGTGGATGTCAGTCCAGCCGCCCACCATGGCAATCTTCGTTCGGTCATAGGTGTGGGATGGGCGAACCACCGTCAAAGGGAAGTCCTGATCGCGGTACGCCTCGAACAGCAGCTCTTCACAGGCAATCTTGTCCTGCGAGTACTTCCAGAAAGGATTCTTCAACGGAGTGGATTCCCGGATGGGCAGCGTGGTTGGCGGCTTTTGGTACGCCGACGCCGAACTGATGAAGACGTACTGACCCGTCCTGCCACGGAACATCTCCAAGCCGGCCCGCGCCTGATCCGGCGTGAAGGAAATGAAGTCCGCAACGGCGTCGAACTCCCTTCCCTGAAGTACCTCACGCACAGCCTGCGGATCGCGGACATCCGCGTGCAGCACCTCCGCCCCATCGGGGACCGGCCGACCGGCCGACCGTCCCCGGTTAAGGATGGTCAGCCGGTGGCCCAGCGCGACGGCGCGTTCAGCCGCCGACGCACTAATGACCCCGGTCCCGCCGATGAACAGGATGTTCCGCGGCGAGACCGTGTCCGCCGCCGCTCCGAGGCTGTCCGGAAGGAGGCTGCTCACCAGGCGTAGTCTTCGGGGGCGGGGCGGTGGCCCGGGAAGATGTCATCGAGGCGCTTGAGGGCGTCCTCGTTCAGGGAGACATCCAGCGCGCGGATGGCTGCGTCCAATTGCTCCTGCGTACGCGGCCCAACAATCGGTGCAGTCACGGCAGGCTGGTGGAGGAGCCACGCCAGCGCGACGTCTCCGGGTGCATGGCCGAGTTCGTCAGCGAAATCCTCGTACTGGCGGATCTGGTCCTCATGCTTCTTCAGGGTCTCAAGTGCCCGGCCCTCAGTGCGGCGGACGCCTTGCTCTTCCTTCTTCAGCACGCCACCCAGCAGCCCTCCTTGCAACGGCGACCACGGGATCAGGCCCAAGCCATACTGCTGCGCGGCCGGGATGACCTCAAGCTCCAATTCGCGCTTGAAAAGGTTGTAGATGGACTGCTCGCTCACCAAGCCGGTGTAGTTCCGGCGGCGCGCTGCTTCCTGTGCCTGGGCGATGTGCCAGCCGGCAAAGTTGCTGCTGCCCGAGTAGAGGATCTTGCCCTGCTGGACTGCAACCTCAATCGCCTGCCAGATCTCATCCCACGGCGTATCCCGGTCGATGTGGTGGAACTGGTAAATGTCGATGTAGTCCGTTTGCAGCCGCTTAAGGCTCGCATCAAGTGCGCGCCGTATGTTCAGCGCGGACAACTTGGACTCGTTGGGGCGGTCCGTCATGGTGCCGTACAGCTTGGTGGCCAGCACGGTCCTTTCGCGGCGCTCGCCGCCCTTGGCGAACCAGCGGCCGATGATTTCTTCGGTCCAGCCCCGGTGCTCCACGCCACCGTAAACATTGGCGGTGTCGAAGAAGTTGATGCCGGAGTCCAACGCGGAGTCCATGATGGAATGCGCTGTTTCCTCGTCCGTCTGCGGGCCGAAGTTCATGGTTCCAAGGCAGAGGCGTGAAACTTTCAGGCCGGAACGGCCCAGGTGGGTGTACTGCATGTCTGTTGGGTCCTTTGTGCTTGGCTTGCGGTCTTAGAGCTGGGTGAAAGCGGCGACGGCGGGATCGGAACCGATCCGCGCGCCTGCTTCAAGAGCGGTGATGGCGGCGAGTTCGGATTCGGTGAGGCTCAAATCCGCCGCACCGAAGTTCTCCCGCATCCGGGACGAGTCCGCGGACTTCGGGATCACGATGGTTCCCTGCGCGAGGTGCCAGGCGAGGATCACCTGTGCAGGGGTAGTGCCGTGTGCTGCCGCGACAAGGGCCACTTGCTCGGCGTTCAGGTCTTTTCCCTGTCCCAACGGGCTGTATGCCTCAACGGCAATGCCAAGGTCACGGCACTTGTTGGCCAGTTCTGCCTGCTGGAACGTGGGGTGGAGCTCGATCTGGTTCACGGCGGGCACTACCTCGGCTTCCCGGAGCAGCGTGTCCACGTGATCGGCCAGGAAGTTGGAAATGCCGATGGCCCGGATCTGCTTGTCCTGGTAAAGCTTCTCCATTTCCTTCCAGGCCTTCGTGAAGAGGCCCTGTGACGGGACCGGCCAGTGGATCAGGTAGAGGTCAACGACTTCCAGGCCCAAGGCGTCCCTGCTTCGCTGGAAGGCGTCATAGGCTTCGCCTTGTTCGCCGTTGCGGAGCTTGGTGGTGATAAAGAGTTCTTCGCGGGGAATGCCCGAGGCTTTGATTGCGGCGCCGACTCCTGCCTCGTTCCGGTAGGCGGCAGCGGTATCGATGTGGCGGTAGCCGGTTTCCAGGGCATCTTCCACCACCTTCTGCGTTTCGTCGGCAGGCACTTGGAAAACACCAAAACCCAGCTGGGGGATGGTGACGCCGTTGTTCAGTGTCAGCTCTGGCATGACGGTCTCCTTCGACGGGATGGTTATGGCTGTGGCGCTCCGGTTTCTGGCTAAGGCCGTAAGTCGGTTCCAGAAAGCGTTTTCGGAGGCTCAGTACTGAGCCTATGCAGTTTTGGCGGCAGAGTCAGCAATACAGCCTGATCCTGTTTTTCCTAGGTCTGGTAGTCCTACCCATAACGGTGGCCTTTCACACACCCCGGACGGCAGAATGGACCAATGGGTCAAAGCGCCGAGTTCGGTAAGTTCCTCAAAATCATGCGTGCCCGTCTCCAGCCGGAGGACGCCGGCGCGCAGGAATCCAGCGGTTCCCGCAGGGTGCCCGGGCTTCGCCGCGAAGAGGTGGCGCGGCTCTCCGGAGTGAGCACGGACTATTACACCCGCCTGGAACAGGGCCGCAATATCCACCCGTCCAGGGCGGTCCTCGACGCAGTTGCCCGTGCGTTGCGGCTGGATGCAGGGGAGCAGGCACACATGATGGATCTGCTGGAGCATTGCGCCAGCTCCGCAGGCAGCCCCGGCCCCGTCCAAAAGGTACGTCCGGCTCTCCAACAGCTGCTCGATGCAGTGGGTGACGTCCCGGCCATGGTCCTTGGCAGGCGTGCAGATGTCCTGGCATGCAACCGGATGGCACACCTTTTGTTCACGGATTTCAGCCTGCTGCCGGCCGCTGAGCGCAACCTCACCCGTTGGCTCATCCTGGACCCTGCGGCCGGTTCTTTGTTCCGCGACTGGAAGACCGTTGCCGCTGAAGCCGTCGGTGCCTTGCGCATGGACGTGGGCCGGCACCCGAATGACCCCGAAACAAACCAGCTCGTGGGCGAACTGGCCGTCCACAGCGAACACTTTCGTCAGTGGTGGGCCGGGCACAGGGTCGCCACCCGCGCCGCAGGGACCGTCAGGTTGCACCACCCAGTGGTGGGGGACCTGGAACTGAACTTTGAGACGCTGAGTCTCCCGGACGACCCCGACCAGCTGCTGAGGATCTATTCCGCCAAAGCCGGGTCGCCGTCGTCGGACGCTCTGACACTGCTGAACTTTGGAGACGTGGGCACCCATGCCGAGGCCGCCGTGCCCGAACCCGCCCCTGCCCGCCGGGATGACAGTTGATGCCAATGTTTCCAAAAACATTGGCATCGACTGTCAGCTCGCGGTGAGGTCGGTCAGCGCTCCAGGCGGAAACCGAGCTTAATAGTGACCTGCCAGTCGGCAACCGCGCCGTCCTCGAGGTGACCGCGGATTTCCTTGACCTCAAACCAATCGAGGTTCCGCAACGTTTGGGACGCTGTCGCGATGCCGTTCTTGATGGCGTCGTCCACGCCCTCGGTGGAAGTTCCTACAATTTCGGAAACGCTATACGTGTGGCCAGCCATGGTGCTCCTCATCAACGTCATACGAATCTTTGGAAAAGAAATCAGACCCGCAGGGCGGGCTGTCCATGCAGACTAGCCCACGGATCCCTGTGCGGCCAGAGGTCCCGCAGCTTAGCTTTCACGCCAGTCGTTGCTGGTGATGTGCGAGCCGGCCTGGGGTCCCATTTGCAGCATTCCGCCGTCCACCGCCCACGACGCGCCGTTGACGTAGCTTGACGCCGGGGAGGCAAGGAAAGCGATGACGGCGGCGATTTCGCGTGCGTCTCCGGGGCGTCCCAGGGGCACTCCGGGCCGCTCCTTCTGGGTGGGATCCTCGTCCTCCTGGCCCGTCATGGGGGTCGCGATTTCGCCGGGCGCCACGTTGTTGGCGGTAATCCCGTGCTCGGCGAGTTCCAGCGCCATGGTTTTGATGAGCCCACCCAGACCGTGCTTGGAGGCGTCGTAGGCCGAGGCCCCAACGCGGGGCTGGAATTCGTGGACGCTGGTGACGGCGATGATGCGTCCCCCTCGGCCCGCCTTCACCATGCGCTTGGCTGCCGTCTGCATGGCCACGAAGGCCCCATTGAGGTTGGTGTCCAGCGTGGTCATCCAGGTTTCGTAGTCGAGATCCAGGAACTTGGTGCCGTCGCCGGTTCCGGAGTTGTTCACGAAGACATCCACGCCCCCGAGTTCCTCGGCAAGGGTGTCCACGGCGGCCGCCGTTCCGCGGGCATCGGTGGTGTCCAGTTGGTGGACCACCGCCTTGCGTCCCAGGCGGCGGACCTCCTCGGCGGTTTCCTCGGCACCCTGCTGGTCCGAGTGCCAGGTGATTCCCACGTCCATGCCGGCTTTTGCCAGCGCCACCGCCGTGGCCCGCCCGATCCCTGAATCCGAGCCTGTGACGATGGCGGTCTGTGGGGCGAATGATGCGTCGCTCATGGTCCTGCCTTTCAGTGAAGTGGTGGTGCCGATGATTTATCCCTACCCCCTGGCGCATGCAGTAAACACTCCCGGCACAAAAGGATCACCCCGGTGTGCAGCCATGGAGTGTAGATTTCTTGCAGCAGCACCCCGCGAATCCCCACAACCAGGAGTTCTCATGTCAGAAGTTATTGTCGTCGGCGTCGACAACAGTGAAACGGCCAAGCGTGCAGCAATGGCGGCAGCGAAGCTCGCCACCGCCCTCGGTGCCGAACTGCACGTCATCAGCGGCTTCTCGGACGACCGAATTGAAGAATTCGGCAGCGGCAGCGACCGCATCACGGTCTCTTCGGCCGACTCCGCGGAATACGTGGCCCGCAAGGTCTCCGAAGAACTTGACGTTCCGGCCGGCAGCGTCAAGTACTACGCTGCCCGTGGCAACCCGGCCAACGCCCTGATCAACTACGCCGAGACCAACAACGCCTCCCTGATCGTCGTGGGTAACAAGCGCATGAAGGGCTTGGGCCGCGTCCTGGGCAGCATCGCCAACAGCGTGGCACACGGCGCTCCGTGCGACGTGTACATCGTGAACACGGAAGTGGACGCGTAACACTCAAGCAAGCAAAGAGGCCGTTTTGAGCATTCAAAACGGCCTCTTCTGCTACCCGGATGGGTCCTCCGGCTGTCAGTTTCCGAAGTCGTCTGCACAACCGCCCGTTGAGGATCCTTGGGTTCTTGCGGTGATTGCAACACTTAGCGGATGGGTGTTGTCGTGGCGAGGTACTCGATTTACGTAAGGCCG
>NZ_JARDAN010000022.1:0-68528 GCF_040560085.1 Paenarthrobacter sp. CC6
ACGCCACCTTCTGACTCACCGGCTGGTTCTGTCCACCCCGTCCGCCATTCCTGGGCGCCGGACGCCGGGGACTGTCCGGTCTGCTGTGCCGGCACCGCAGGCTGCGCCTCGGTCCGGGTCCGCTCTACAGCCTGCGCCGCGACGACCTGCACGTACTCCAGCTGCCGAGACAGATCCTCTACCCGGCCCGCAAAATCAGCAGCCTCCCCAAAGCCAAACAAGCGGGCATCGGCAGCGACCGAACTACACAGCTCGACCAACGCCTCGGAAGCATCGTCAAGCAAAGAACCGAGCGCCGTCCGTGCCAGGAGACGGGCGTCCTTACCGTCGTCCAGGGATGGCCGAGGCAAGTCGCCGGAAGGGCATTGGGCAACGGACGATGGCACCCTTCCATGAAGCAGGCCTGATGAGGGAGTTCCTTCATGGTCTGAACGCGCTCCATCATGACCGGGAGACGCTGTCCCAGGTCCCACGAGCTGCCCAATCCCATCCATGGATCAAGCCTGTCAGACCCTCAAGAACGCCAGAAGCCCTCCACTACCGTATGTGGAAAACACTCCGCACAACGCACTGCAGGCAGGCCCCTCAGTGCCAATCCGTTTACTAACGCGCAGCAGGCGCCCAGGCCCAGCGGCTCCTAGGTGACCAGCCCCACGACGGCGGCAGCTCGCCGTCGTCGTCTGCTCGCCAAAAGTGCGGACTAAGGCAGCCGGGGTCACCGTGCCTGCGACGCTGCCGCGGCCGGTTCGAGGTCGGCGAGGCTAAGCGGGTAGGTCGGGGCATCGGGGAAGGCGATAGTGGATGTCACCGTCAGGTCCGGTCCGACGTGAACCAGCTCGCCCGACGCCATGGGCCGCCAGCCGGGGTTTTGGTCCATTGGCTCGGTGGCGAGGAGGACGTGCGGGGACCGGGAGAGTTCGGAGCTGTGGGAGCGGATCCGTGCGCTTTGGACGTCGAGGGGGCTGGGTTTGGTGGCCGGGCGGCGTTCAAGCATGTAGAGATCGTGCGTCGCCGGGTACCTGAGTGCCCACATATCCGTGGCCGTTGTCAGGATGAAATTGAGGCTGAATACGGGCAGTTCCTTGGCTACCCAGGCAACGGCGGCCACTATGCCCGCCTGGATGTCCCCGTCGGCGGCCCTGGTCTCGGCGGTAATGAGCGCGAAAAGACGCTCGCTGTCCGACTGGCCCAGCACCAGGTCCATGGCCTCGAGCTCAACAAGGCGACGATCAAGTTTTTCCAGGCCCCGCAGCACCCCGTTATGGGCAAAGAGCCGGCCGTCCTGCTCGAATGGGTGCGTGTTGACCATGGTGAGGGCGCCGGTGCTGGCGTACCGCACGTGCGCCAGGAACGTGGTGCTTTTCAGGTCACGGGCTTCACGGGCGAAGGCGTGGTCCTCCCACGCTGCCATCGGCTGTTTGAAAACGTGTGCCTTGCCGGCCGCGTCGAAGGTTCCGATTCCCGCGCCATCGGGTTCCCGCCGGCTTTGGGCCGAGAGGCTGTCCGGTGCATTCAAGAGCCAAAACGTTGCCCGCACTGCTTGGGCGCCTGCATGCAGCCCGAAAAGACGGCACATGGGAATCCTCTCCTTCGCATGTTTAGTGGTGGAAGCCCTCGGGCTGTTTGTCCATGGGCATGGGTGACGTGAGGCTGTCCAGGTACTCCACTGCCTTGGTGAGGTCGGCCAGAAAACTGGAAGCGAGATCACGGGTGAATCCGTTCCGCACCACGATTCTCTGGACTGTTACCTCACTCAGGCCATCAGGCAAGGGATAGGCGGGCACCAGCCAGCCGTTCATGCGGAGGCGTTCGGACAAGTGCTTGAGGTTCCATTTGTCCGTGTAGCCCTCCGTGAGCTGCCAGGCGAAAACGGGGATATCCGAGCCGTCGCTCCAGAGGGTGAATGCGTCCATGGCTCCAATCTCGCTGGAGAGGTACAGGGCTACATCCCGGGAAGTGGCCTGGACGGACCTGTACCCTGCAAAACCGAGCCGGAGGAACAGGTAGTACTGCAGGAGGACCTGGGCCCCGGGCCGGGAGAAGTTCAGCGCGAACGTGGGCATGTCGCCGCCGAGGTAACTGACGTGGAAGATCAGGTCTTCGGGGAGCGCATCCGCGTCCCGCCACACCACCCAACCCAGGCCCGGGTAGACCAGTCCGTATTTGTGTCCGGAGGTGTTGATCGAGGCGACCCGGGGGAGCCTGAAATCCCACACAGTTTCGGGCTGGAGGAAAGGTGCCACCATCGCACCCGACGCGCCGTCAACGTGGATTGGGATGTCCAGGCCGCGGCTTGCCTGGATCGCATCCAGCGCATCGGAGATCAGCTGGACGGGTTCGTAACGGCCTGTGTAAGTGACACCGAGGATGGCGACGACCCCGATGGTGTTTTCGTCCACGTACTTGTCCAGGTCGTGGCCGTCCAGCATGGGATGTTCGGCAGAGACCGGCACAAAGCGGGGTTCAACTTCCCAGTAGTTGCAGAACTTCTCCCAGCACACCTGGACTGCTGAACTCAGGACGAGGTTGGGTTTGTCGGTTGGCTTGCCGGCCTTGCGGCGTGCGTGTTGCCAGCGCCGTTTCAAGGCCAGTCCGCCCAGCATGCAGGCTTCGGAGGATCCGATGGTGGACGTACCAATGCTTTTCCCGGGATCCGGTGAGTTCCACAGATCGGCGAGCATCCGCCAGCACCGGGTTTCGATGAGTGCGGTTTGGGGGTACTCGTCCTTGTCGATCATGTTCTTGTCGAACGTCTCGGCGTACAGGGTGGACGCTTCGGTCTCCATCCACGTCCCGACGAACGTTGCGAGGTTCAAACGGGAATTGCCGTCCAGCATCGCCTCGTCGTGGACAACCTGGTACGCGGTGGCGGGGAGGGATTCACCGTCCGGAAGGGTGAACCGGGGAAAGATGGTGGATTCTCCGGGCCTGCTGAACAGGGGATTGAGTTCGACGGCCGTGTCCGGTTCGTGGTGGGACGTGCGGTGGGATCTGCTCACGGGGCAACTCCTTGGATTCGTTCGCTCGCGGTGGGGCAACTCGTCTGCGGCTCACGCTACCCGTGGCCGGCCACGCACCCAAGTATTGGACATGCTCGACGGCGGGAGGCCGCCGTCGGACGTCAGGACCGTTCCGGTCTGGAAACTGCCGCTATCGCAAAAGCCGCGACGATGGGACGATCATCCTATGGGCGAACAAGAGAAATACCAGCCCGCCGAGCCGGCCGGCATTGCGTCAGAGGATGCGGGAGCTCCAACAACCCAACAGATGCGGACCGTCGGGCAACGCAGGCGCGAAGCCGAGCGCAAGCTTGACCTGCATCTGGAAGAGGCGCGCCACAAGGGTGAGGCTACTGAAGACGGGGATCATTCCGAAGGGTAGAGCCACTGGAACTCCCGGCGCCGCCAAACGGGGTGTCGCTCTTGCGGGCCTCCCCGTGGTGCAGTTGCAATGCACTGTGAATCAGCGGGAAGTGGCTGAACGCCTGGGGAGTGTTGCCCAGTTGCCGTTTGGTGCGGGGATCCCATTCTTCGCTCAGCAGGCCGACGTCGTTGCGCAGGCTGAGCAGCCGCTCGAAGAGTTCGGTGGCTTCGTCGGTGCGCCCGATGCCAAGCAACGCGTCCACCAGCCAGAACGAACAGGCCAGGAAGACCCCTTCGTCGCCAGGTAATCCGTCGTGTCCGGACTGGGTCCGGTACCGAAGAACCAGTCCGTCCTCCGTAAGCCCCTTCCGGACGGCGTCCACGGTCCCGGCCACGCGCGGATGCCGGTGCGGCAGGAACCCCACGCGGGGGACCAGCAGCAGGCTCGCATCCAGCTCCTTGCTCCCGTAGGACTGCACGAAGCTGTTGAGGTCCTCGTCGAAGCCCTTGGTCATGACGTCATTGTGGATTTCGCTGCGGAGCGCCGCCCAGCGGTCATGCGGGCCGGGCAGTCCGGAGGTCCGCACGGCTTTGACCATGCGGTCGGCCGCTACCCATGCCATGACTTTTGAATGGGTGAAGTCCCGGCGGGGTCCGCGCATTTCCCACAGCCCGTTGTCCGGCTGGTTCCAGGCCCCTTCGAGGTATTCCATCAACGCCACCTGGATGTCCCAGGAATTGTCGACGGTGTCCTTGAAAGCGGCCCGGGTCAGTGAAAGTCCGTCCAGGACTTCGCCCCACACATCCAGTTGAAGCTGCGGAGCTGCCGCGTTCCCGGTTCGGACAGGCGCCGAACCTTCATACCCGGACAGCCACGGAATATCGGCCTCCGGAAGCCTGCGCGCGCCGTCGAGTCCGTACACGATCTGAAGTTGTGAGGGGTCGCCGGCGATGGCCCGCAGCAGCCAGTCCCGCCATGCGGAGGCCTCTTCCGTGTAGCCCGCCGCGAGCAGAGATTGCAGCGTCAGGGTGGCGTCGCGCAGCCAGCAGTACCGGTAGTCCCAGTTCCGCGGGCCGCCTATCTGTTCGGGCAGGGACGTCGTGGCGGCGGCCACGATGCCACCGGTGGGGGCGTAGGTGAGCGCTTTGAGGGTGATGAGGGACCTCTCGACCGGCTCCTTGTACCTCCCAGCTATCTGGCTGCGGCCGATCCACTCGAGCCAGTACGATTCCGTGGCGTCAAGCGCCCGCAGGGGGTCGATGCGCCGGGGTTCGCGCTCATGGCTGGGTGCCCACCGCAGAACGAACGGGACCCGGTCGCCGGCACGGACGGTGAAGTCGCTGTAGGTCCGGTTTTCCCGTCCCATGAGCGGGGCGTGGGTGGTGAGGTAGGCGGAATCCGGCCCGGCAACGGCGCTGATGCCGTGTTTGCTGCGACGCACCCAGGGCACGACGCTGCCGTAGTCGAAGCGGAGGACCAGTTCCATATGCATGTCCACCTCGCCTGACAAGCCTTCGACGATCCGCACGAGGTCCACGGCGTCGTCGCGGACGGGCATGAAGTCGATGACCTTCACCGAGCCGCCGTCGACTTCCCAAACAGTCTCCAGGATGAGGGTGTCTTCCCGATACGCGCGGCGGGTGCTGTTGCCGCCGTCGAGAGTGCCGGCAGGTGCCAGGAGCCAGCGCCCGGCTTCGGGCGTGTGCAGAAGCGCCGCAAAGCAGGCGGGCGAGTCGAACCTCGGCAGGCACATCCAGTCAATGGACCCGTTCCGCCCCACCAGGGCGGCAGTGTTCAGGTCCCCGATGATTGCGTAGTCCTCGATCCTGGCCATGGAACCGATCCTAGTCTGCGTCGCCGGCCTCCTTGGTTGAGGCTCGACGGCGGAAGTCGTCGCCGGGTTTGGGTCTGGTCTCGCTTTCGAGTGCGTGCTACCACTGTCGTAGGAACAAAACCCTGAGGAGAAGTTGTGGCCGAAGACCTGCCTGTCCTTGTTGTTGGCGCCACGGGTTTCCTGGGCGGTCAAGTGGTTGATGAGCTGTTGCGCCGCGGCAGGAAAGTCCGTGCGCTGGTTCGCCCGGGCTCCAAAGCCGCCAAGCTGGAGGCCAATGGGGTTGAGGTCGTCCGCGGCGACATGCTGGATACCGCCTCGCTGATCGCGGCCATGACGGGCGTTTCCGCAGCAATTTCGACGGCGGCCGGCTATACCCGGAATGACAGGAACGCCAAGGTGATCGACAGCTACGGCAACAGCAACCTGGCCGTCGCTGCAAAGTACGCCTCCGTGCCGCGCTTCGTGCTGATCAGCATTCTCACCTGCGACGAAACACCCCAGATCCCGCATTTCTGGAACAAGAAACTGGCGGAGGACAAGTTCGAGGAACTCGGCGTACCGTTTGTCGCGCTGCGTCCCGGCGCGTTCTTCGACCAGGCTGTGGGAATGGGCGGGGATCCTTTCGCGAAGGGGCGTTTCGTGTGGCTCGGGTCCAAGGACGCGCGGCTGACGTTCGTTTTGGCAAGCGATCTCGCCGCTTACCTGGCAGCTGCCGTTGATGCTGACATTGTGGACGGCGAGCGCATCGATATCGGGTGGACGCGGCCGCTTAGCATGCAGGAGGCGGCCGGAATCGCAGGTCGTCGGGCGGGGAGGGAGATCAAGGTGCGGTCCGTTCCGGCCGGGGCCATCAACGGGCTCGGCAAGGTCACCGCCAAGGTCCTTCCACTGGTGGCGGATATGGCCAGCATGGTGGCGTGGTTCGAGACCGGGAAGTATGTTGCGGACACTACCCGCCAGGAGCAGGTCTTCGGTCCTGTGCCGACCCCTGAGGACGCCATCGGCCGGGTGGCTGCGCGGTATGGCCACTAGCAGCCGTGTCTTTTGATGGCTGGCGGGCACGGTAAATCATAAGTATCCTGATGACACGGATCCGGCCACGCCCTGTACATGCGCCGGACATACATGAGGAGCACGTTATGAGAATCGGTTCTTCCATTGCCCTGATTGCCATCGGAGCTATTCTGGCTTTCGCGCTCGCCCCCGGAATCATCCCTTTCCTGGACCAGGTCCTGGTCGGTTACATCCTGATAGTGGTGGGAGTCATCGGCCTCATCATTTCGATCGCCATGTCCAACAGGACCCGCCGCACGGTCGTTGAGCGCCGCGGTGATCCCCACACCGTCGTCGAACGGCGCCCCGAGATCTAGCAGCCACAGCCAACGAAAGAAGCGCACGACGGCGGCCTCCCGCCGTCGTGCGCTTTCTGCGTCCGGTGCGGGGCTGGTCCGGCCCTGCCGCCCAACGGCGTAGGCTGCTGCCATGGAGCAGACATTCGACATCGAATTGGTGAATCAGAACGAGTACCTGGTGCGTTGGGCTTCGGAAGGGCAATCCGGGGAATCCCTGATCCACACCAATCCTGCGTTCCTGGCCGAGGTGGGGCTCGAAGGCATCGATGAGCAGCGGATCGTGGAAGAAACCACCAGCTACCTCGCCGAACGCCAGCCGGTCATCGACTTCCCGCAAACGGTGGACCTGGAAGAAATTGCGGCGGCGTACACGGACTACACCGAACAATTGAAGTCGCGGCTTCAGGCCAAATAAGACTTCCGCGTCACGATCCTGCCTTTTCCGCTACTTAACCTGCGTCCGGTCAGTCGGCGTCCAAGGGAGTAGCGGCCATCAATACCTTCACGCCCGAGTCGATCGCTGCATGGGCATCATCCCTCGATTCCAGGACCACGCTTTGCTTCGACATCGCCGGGATTCATCGGGGCAAGGTGACGTTTTATGCGGGGCCAGGGTCAGCCGGGAACCAGGCAATCGCAGTCTTCGATCTTCCCGGAGCCGGAACGTTCCTTGCCCGCCACCTTGGTGGGGCAATGGAAGACTGGGTAGCCGGCCTGCTTGAGGAAGCCAGGAGACTTGCTCCGGAAAGGCCTGTTCAGGCCTGAACGTCTGCCGCGATGCGCTCGCCGTTGAAGTACTCAAGCTGCCAGCCGTCAACAGGGTGATGGTGGGCGAGGTTCAACACAGCGTTCTGGACACTGTCCAGGGTGCGGCCAATCGCGCGGCTCAACGTCAGCCGGATAAGCGTGCCGTGGGCAACCACCAGAACGCGCTTGCCCGCGAACTCCTGGGCCAGGGACTCCAGCGCAGCAATGCCGCGCGCTGCAGCGTTGTCGTCACTTTCGCCACCGCGGAAACCGCCGGGGATGCGCAAGGCCTCCAGTTCCGGTCCGGCCTGCAAGCCTTCCGCCGGCCCAAAGCTGCGCTCAGTGAGGTCCGGCACCAGCCGGGCCAAGGAGAGTCCCAGTCCGTCGGCGATGATTTCCGCCGTTTCTGCCGCCCGGCTCAGCGGCGAGGACACTACCGTGTCCCATTGCTGGCCGGACAGGAAGGCGACGGCGTCGCGCGCCTGGCCGCGCCCGACGTCGTTCAAGGGGATGTCAGTGGCTCCCTGCAACCGGCGCTCCGCGTTCCAGTCGGTCTGGCCATGGCGGACGAGGGCGAAAGTTGTGAGGGTCATGCTTCCCATTGTGCCCTGCCGGCCAAAGGGGCGCAGTTCCCTGCGTCACGTACGGAAACGCCCGACGGCGGACGGGCGTATCGCCCTGATGAGGCCCTTCGTGAAGCGTCCCATTGTCCTTACCGTGATTTAATCAGTATCCTGATGACTTATCTGGTGAAACCGGATGATGCTGTTTGAGCTGAGTTGCTCAGGCCGCGAGGGCTGAAGCAACCGGCCAAGCGGCTACGTGAAATGTGATTGACGGCATTACTTGGTACCGGCGGGCAGAGATTGGGTCCGTGCCGCGCCAGGTGGTCCCAAAGGACGTGACAACCGTGGGCTACAACGAAATAACCGTGGGCGCTGGCGCCCCCGATTCCGTGAACGGCACGGAAACAAGCGGCGCACTCGACGGCCGCTACCAACTTGGACCCCTCCTGGGCCGCGGCGCGATGTCCACTGTCCATCAGGCGACTGACCTGGTCCTCGGCCGTGAGGTTGCTGTGAAGATCTTCCTTCCCGGCTCCGGCGACGAATCGTTCCGCACCCGCCAGGAAACCGAAATGCGCCTCCTCGCTGCCTTCGACCATCCCGGACTGGTGGCAGCCTTTGACGCGGGCGTCGATACGCGCAACGACGAAGAACGTGCCTACCTGGTCATGGAACTCGCCCAAGGGCGGGACCTGCGCGCCCTCCTGGCCGACGGGCCGCTCACTGTTCCCGAAACCGCGCGGATCGGGATCCGGATCGCCGGAGCCTTGTCCCAGGTCCACGAACACGGCGTCATCCACCGTGACATCAAGCCGGCCAACATCCTGGTGTCCGACGACGACGGGCTGGCTCAGTCGGTGAAGCTGGCGGACTTTGGGGTCGCCCTGGTGATGAACGATAACCGCCTCACCGCGACCGGATTCACTGTTGGCACGGCGCAGTACCTCAGCCCGGAGCAGGCGCAGGGCCTGCACCTGACGCCAAAAAGCGACATCTACTCGCTGGGCCTGGTGCTCCTGGAATGCCTGACAGGTCATGCGGAGTATCCGGGTACACCGGTGGAGACAGCCTCGGCGCGCCTTCATAGAGCCCCGCAGATTCCGCTGGAACTGCCTGCTCCGCTGCGCTCCCTCCTGGAGGCGATGACGGACATGGACCCGGAAAAACGACCCGCGGCCCAGGACGTGGAGCAAGCGCTGTCGGAGGAGGGTGTCCAATCAGGGCGCAGGACTGCGATCCTTCCGCCCGTCCCGCAGCGGACTCCGCTTCAGGCGCCGACGGCGTTGACGCCCAATGCGGGTGGTCCTGCCACCCGACCGGCGGCTATCCGGCCGCGGAACAGGAAGCCGGCGAAGGTTGCCGGAATCCGTGACTTCAGCAAACGGCGGCCCAAGACCGCACGGGGTGTGGCAGCTGCAGCAGTGGCCGTTCCCCTCGCCCTGCTGGTGCTTTCCCAGGGGCTCTCCTCGGCCGGCAATACAGCCGACCCGTCCCAGCCTTCCGATAACGGTGTGTCGCAGGCCGATCCGCAACCTTCCTCGCCGATCCTTCCGGTGCCGGCAGCTCCTTCGCCCTCCGCGGTTGTGCCGGCGGAAGTAGTCAACGTGCCAGGGACATCGGTGCCGGAGCAAGCCCCGGAACCGGTGGTGCAGGGCATCCCCGTTCAGGACCTCCCCGTCCAGGCCCCCTCAGGCCAGTCTCCGGCAGATATGAACGGCGCGGACATTGCCAAGACCAAGAGCGATGGCAAGAGCGACAAGAAGCCTGGGAAAGACAAGGCCGCAAAGTAGCCCGGCTTCTACGTCCCGGCCGGAAAGCTCACCGCAATAGTGGTGCCGCCGCCGGGGGTTTCGGCGATGCTGAGGTCGCCGCCGTGGGCTTTCGCGATGCTGCTGCAGGTTGCCAGGCCCAGCCCGGAGCCCGGACCGTCGCCTTCCCGGCGCAGCCGCACCAAGGGTTCCAGAACTTTGTGGCGGTCCTCGGGTTTGATGCCCTTGCCGTTGTCCGCGATGTAGACGGTTGCGCCATGGTAATTGGAAACACCGCTGATGCTGACCCTGGGATCCCGCTCGGGGCTGCGGTAGTTCATGGCGTTGGACAGCAGGTTCTGCAGGAGTGTCCGCAGCTGCCCACGGTCCGCGTGCAAAGTGATGTCCTGGACGTCAACGATTCCGTCGTTCTCTATTCCAAGATCCCTCACCACCTCTTGGGTGACCTCGAGCAGCGAGACGCGGGCAGGCTGGATGCCGCCACCGACGCGTGAGTAGCTGAGGACGTCTTCCAGCATCCCCAGCATCCGCCGCCCGCTGGCGCCAATGCGGTCCAGGTACCGTGCAGCGGGGCTGTTGGGCTCAATGTCGGGGTCGTCCTCCACCAGTTCGACGTATCCGAGGATGGTGGTCAGGGGGATGCGCAGGTCATGGCTTACCCGTCCGGCGAATCCTGCGAGCT
Source organism: Paenarthrobacter sp. CC6 (assembly GCF_040560085.1). NCBI lineage: Bacteria > Bacillati > Actinomycetota > Actinomycetes > Micrococcales > Micrococcaceae > Paenarthrobacter > Paenarthrobacter sp. CC6. The sequence continues at coordinate 10,314 of NZ_JARDAN010000022.1, forward strand.
TGGCGTTGCTTGCCCTGAGCTCGGAATAGGTGCGGTCCAGCTGGGCGGTACGGTGCTGAAGTTCCAGGAGCTCAACCACCTGCTTGGCCAGGACCTCCAACATCCCGAGCTGTTCCTGGCTCAGTTCCTTGGTCTCGTCCGAGAAAACACACAAGGTTCCCGGCACGAAGCCCGATTCGGTTTGCAGGGGCACCGACGCGTAGAAGCGGACGTTGCCTATTTCTCCCGTGACAAATGGGTTGTCGGCAAAGCGTGGATCCCGGGAAGCGTCTGCCACCACCGTCCGCTCCCGGGAGAGGAAGACCTTGGCGCACATCGAGTCCTCCCGGGAACAGACACCGGGCTCCACGCCCCAGGCCCCGATTTGGTGCTGGTATTTGGCGCTGATGATATTGACTACCCCAAACGGGGCACCGCAAAGCTCAGTGGCGAGCCGTACAAGGTTTTGCAGGGCGCTCATGACTGCGGCGTTGGGAAGGAGGACGGAATCCACTGCCGGATCAAGGCCGTATTCCTGGAGTTCCATGTCCCGGCCGAAGTCCGTAGTGAAAGCCAGCCGTCCCTGAATTTCCGTCATTGAAACAACCCCCAGCAGTCTTTTGAATTCCCTGCCGATACTACCGGGAGGTTGGCCCCGGTGGTTTACTGGGACGCATGACCGAGCAGGAACCGGCCGCCGCCGGGTCTACTGGCAATGTCAATCCTCCGGAACGCACGCCCGCGGAGAGAACACGGACCTTCACGGGGATCCTGGTCAACACTGCCCTGGCCAACATCACCACCAGCTACCTGTGGTTTGCGCTGACGTTCTGGGTGTACCTGGAGACCCGCAATGTGATTGCCACGGGGGTGATCGGCGGGGCCTACATGCTGCTGATCGCGCTGTCCAGCATTAGCTTCGGCACCTTCGTGGACCGCTACAGGAAGCTCGCGGTGATGCGCTTCGCCGCCGGATTTACGCTGGTGATGTTCGTGCTGTCCGGGGTGATGTTCCTGCTGACGCCGGAACAGGCGCTGTTGGACCTGTCCCAACCGTGGTTTTGGATCTTCACCTTGATTATCCTTGTCGGCGCGGTGGTGGAGAACATGCGCAACATCGCCCTGTCCACCACGGTCACCATCCTGATCGAACCGGACAAGCGCGCCAACGCCAACGGACTGGTGGGCATGGTCCAGGGACTGATGTTCATCGTCACCTCGGTCCTTTCAGGACTGTCAGTGGGACTCCTGGGAATGGGCTGGACCGTGGTGGTGGCCTTGGTGCTCACAGCCCTGGCCTTCGCGCATCTGCTGACGTTGCGCCTGCCGGAGGAGGTCCGGGCAGCAGCATCCGACGCCCACGGTGGGTTCGATCTTCGCGGATCCTGGGCAGCCGTCATGGCCATCTCGGGGTTGTTCGCCCTGATTGTTTTCTCCACCTTCAACAATTTCATCGGCGGGGTCTACATGGCATTGATGGACCCTTACGGCCTGGAGATGTTCCCCGTGGAGATCTGGGGCACGGTGTTCGCGGTGGGCGCCACGGGCTTCATCCTGGGCGGGGCGCTGATCGGGAAGTTCGGGCTCGGCTCCAACCCTTTGCGGACCCTCCTCATCGCGGTGGCGGTGATGGGGCTCGTCGGAGCTGTCTTCACCATCCGCGAATGGGCTTGGCTCTACATTGCCGGGATTTGGCTCTACATGGCACTGGTTCCGGTGGTGGAAGCAGCTGAGCAGACAGTCATTCAGAAAGTGGTGCCCCTGTCACGGCAAGGAAGGGTCTTTGGTTTCGCCATGGCCTTCGAATCCGCAGCGGCCCCCATCACTGCGTTCCTGATCGCACCGATTGCCCAGTTCTGGATCATCCCCTACGCCCGCTCCGCGGAAGGTGCCGCGCAGTTGGCGCCGCTTCTGGGGGAAGGAACCTCCCGGGGCATTGCCTTGGTGTTCCTGGTGGCGGGCCTGATCATGATCGTGGTTGCCCTGCTTGCTTTCCTGGCCCCGGTCTACCGCAGGGTCACTGCCTCCTACGCGCAGGCAGCCGAGGAGGAACAGAGCGAGGACGCGGACAGCCCGTCCTCCCGTTGAGCCGCGGTCAGGCGTCGATTTTGGCCACCAAAACCTCGACGACGGCGGGTACGTTTCCCAGGTGCCTGCGGATCGCCGCGGCTACTTCGCGCGCCACTTGCGGGGCCGGCAGGAGGCTTCCGACGCCGATCCGGGCCTTGACGGCCACCACGCCGTCCTCCCCGGCCAGGCTTATCAACGGCAACTGTTCGCCGGTTACTGCCGCCACTGCTGCGCCGGCAATCGACTGCCACAATGGCTGGGCCGGATATACCGCTGAGACTCCCTCCACTGCCTGGACGATGCCGAGCAGTTCGTCGGCCAGGGCGGGAGACTTGGCTTCCACATGCTCCGTCATGGCTGGTCCTCCTTGTTCGGGGTCATGGCTGGCGCGGGGAGCTCCAGCACATCGGTGACAGTGATGTTGATGGCTTGGATGTTCAGTTCGGTCTGGACCTCCAGTACCTTCGCGAGTTCATTGCGCAGTGCAGCCGCGCGCTCTTCCATGGCGTGTCCGTAGACCACTGCGATCTCCACCTCCACAGTGATGCCGGCTCCCGGCACGGTAATGTCGCCGAGCAACCTGCATTTACCCGCGGCCGTTCCCGGGAAGGAATCGGCCACCGAACGGATCAGGGCAGACACCGAGCCCTCGGTTTCCCAAAGGGTGTCCTGCGGGTCCTCCGCGCGCAGCGGGATGCTCCGTCCGGGCCGCAGCTCCAGGCGCAGGTTGTCCAGGATGGTCTGCATCCAGTCGTCACTGCCCGAACCGGCGTCGGCTACGTCAGCTGTCAGCAACTCATTTCCGAGTTCCGAGAGCCGGCGCAGGGAGGCCAGTCCGGCCTGGCACTCAGGGCATGAGTCCAAGTGCGCCGGATCCGCAATCTCGCCCGTGTCCAAATAGGCACTCAGTTCCGCGAGACTGTGTCCGCATTCCAAGGCATCGCCGGGGGTTTTCATCGCCACTCCTCCATTGTGCGTGCAAGGGCAATCCGTGCCCGGGCCAGGCGGCCGCGGACGCTGGCGGGGCTGATATTCAAGGTCAGCGCAATCTCCTCATAGCTCAGGTCATTGAATTCCTTGAGTACCCAACAGCGCCGCTGCTCCTCGGGCAGCCGGGCGAGCGCCGACTTCAACGCATCCACCCGGGAGGCATTGACGGCGGTGCTTTCCGGGTCCGGGGTCCGTTGGCCGGACGGGGCATCGACGTGGTTTTCGAGATCGTCCAGGGCCAGGTGGTTGCGCCGTTTTCGCAGGTGGTCGATGCTGCGCGTGCCCACAATGCGGAGCAGCCAGCTCTTCACAGCTGCAGGATCACGGAGTTGGTCCAGCTGTTTCCAGGCCTGCATCAGGCTTTCCTGGACGACGTCGTCCGCGTCAGCCAAGGTGCCCGTGAGTCGTCGTGCAGTGGCCCGCATCAATGGACCATGGCGCCGGGCGAGTGCTTCGAAAGCTGCAGTATCACCATCTGCTGCCCTGCCTGCGAGCAACGCGTCCGGCACGAGGTCCAGCTGCTGCTGTGCGGTGGGCGAAACCGCAGGTGAACCAGTCACGTTTCTGCCTTTCAAGTGGTGTGAGTCCGGCTGATCCTCGGATGGGCAGGGACGGTCCCGCCATGAAGCGGAACCGTCCCTGCTCCCGTCCTACTTGTCGGTGAAGCCTTCCTTGAGCTTCCGGGCAGCGTCCTTGATGTTCCCGGTGATGTCGGCAGCAGCGTCCTTGACCTTCTCGCCGGCTTGCTGGAGCTTGGCCTGGGCCTGATCCTGCTGGCCTTCCCGCTCGAGGGTGGAATCGCCGGTGAGCTTACCGGCGCCCTCCTTGGCGGCGCCAAGGTGCTCGGTGGCGGCATTGTTGATCTTGTCGTTGATTCCCATGGTGTTCCCTTTTCTTTTCGGTGCGCGGCTCTGAGTTGCCGTGCAGTTTGTTTATGTGGAGTACTTTGGGCTGACTGTCACCGGGCGCGCCGTGATGAGGACACTTGTGTCCGGGTGCCGCTGGTGATTCGCACCAGGACGGGCATCGGATGTCCCAGCCAGGCATCAATTTCCTGGAGCAGTTGTTCCACCGTGTCGCCAATATCCCGGGGGGATGCGCCTTTGCGGGCTTCGAGCCGCAGCCGCAGAGCCGTTCCGCGGCGTGATTCCCACGCTGAGACGGAGGTCGCCAGCACGTCGGGGTTTCCGTTGAGGGCTTCCTTGATGGCTGCGGAAACCAGCCCCGCGTCCACGACCGTCCGGCCTGCGTTGCCCTCTGAGCGTTCGGCCAGGCGGGGTGTCTTTCCGCCACCCTGCGACGCCAGCCACGCTGCGCCAAGGACCGCACCGGCCAGCAGCACGGCAATTCCCAGCACCAGCCACCAGCTCCGAACAGGGTCCGGCAAGGGGGCGGTGCCTGCCAGGTTGCGCACGTGCTCCCGAACAGAGGAGAGGTTTGTTTCCCAGAAACCTGCGGCCCCGGGGAGGGTGCCGGCCGCGATGAGTGCGGCGCCGGCGCCCAGCAGGATGATCCCCAGGATGGTGAGCAGGATCCGGTTAAGGGCCCGGTTCGTGTTTCTCATTGCCCTACCGCTCCTTCGTTCAGAATGTGGACGCTGGACCTGACGGGGCGGTCCAACGCATAGGCGGCCAGTTCGCCGTCGACCGCTGCCTGGATGTCTTCCACCGCGAGTGGTTCGCCCGACGTCGGACGCACCTGGACGCGTACGGAACGTCCGCCGACGGTGGTGGTCACCTGGCCCGGGGCCAGGCCTGCGGCACGTCGGGCCGCCTTGGAAACCGCCGCCGCGATGACTTCGTGGTCCACTACGACGGCGGCGCGTGCGCTGCCGAGGGCCCGGCGTTGCCTGCGGCCGCTGCCGAGGGCAAGTCCAAGGAGCAGCAGTGCCACGATTCCCAGTCCGGCTCCGGCCGCCACCATGCCTGCCTGTGTGGTGTTGGCCGGAAGCTCAATCAGCCACCGGAGCATCTGGGCCGGGCTGGCGAGCACCGGCTGGTCCTTGAGCAGCCACAACACTGATTCCAGTGCCAGCCAGAGGAAGACGGCTATCAGGAGGGACGCGGCCACGATTGACGGGACCGCCCTCGAGGAGTGGGTTTCGCGTCTGATCAGACGGCGGCTTGCCGTGTCCTTGCTGATTCCACTGCTCATTCCACTCTCCTTTCCCTGGGCTGTTCGGCCTTCCCGCCGGTGAGGCGGATGTCTACCCGGCCTATGTCCAGGCCAGTGATTTCCCGCCCCCGCGCCACGATCTGCTCCCGGGCGGATTGGGCCTGTTCGAATACCGTGTCCCCACCGTTCCGTGGCTTCAGGAGCTGGGGGAGGGCCAGCTTGACGGACACACTGACGCCGAGCTTCCCGGCGTCGTCGTCCAGCGTTGCTGACACGTTGCCCGTGGCCACCCGGAACGCGTTGGCGGTAACCGATTCCACGGTCTTGCGGATGGCGGTGTGGGTGAGGCGGTTGTGCCCGGCCCGGTCCCCGGCGTCCATGCCAGGCCGAGGGCCGGTTGGCGCCCGGTTCATGAGGAGGAGCGCTTGCCCCGCAGGGCATCAAGCACCCCGCGAAGGTCAAGCTTTCCCTCGGCGGAACGGCCCAGCACCGCGCCGACCCCCATGAACAGTGCCGTGAGCAGGAGACCCCAGAATCCGAAGGCCAGGCCTGCCAGAGCGAGCACTGCTCCTATTGCCAGGCCGGCGATGGTGGGACTCATGCGACCCTCGGCTCACGCTCGATGTCGTCAGCGTCCGCGTCTTCCGACGGAACGTGCATGTCCGTGATGGTGACGTTGACCTCGGTGACTTCCATGCCCACGAGGTCCTCGATCGCGGTGTAGACGGCATTGCGGGCGTTGTCCGCAACTTCCTGGAGCGGGTGGGGGTATTCGACTACCAGCGTCACGTCGACGGCTACCTGGGTTTGGCCCACTTCCACGTTGACGCCCTGGGTGAGGTCCTTCTGGCCGACCTTCTCCCGCAGGTTGCCGATGGCGCGGGCTGCGCCGCCGCCCAGGGCGTGTACGCCAGGGATTTCCTGGATGGCGATGCCGGCAATCTTGGCGACTACGCCGTCCGCGACAGTGGTTGCGCCTCGGCCGTCCTTGCCCTTGTCCCTTTCCGGAGCGTCCACAGTCGATACAGAGCTGTTTTTGGTGTTCTTGGCCGGAACGTCAGCGGGGGTGCGTTTGGATCGTCATGGCGATGGCTCCTTGTCTGTTGTGCGGCGCTTGTTGTGCGCCGTCATGAATAAGACGTGCTGGCCAGGGAATTCCTCACGCTCAAAATCGTGTGATCTGGGTCACTGCCCATGCGAGGCGCTGGCGCATGTAGTTAGTTTGCCATATAACTAGTTTATCGAGACACATCTTCACGGGAGGGGTACCAAATGACTGCAGTGGTTATGACCGGGACGAAGGACGCGACTCTTCCGGAAATCTTGAAGGAAGCCCCTGTTTCCACGCCGTCGAAAAGAACCGGGCTTCTTGACCTGGTGTGGACGGCGGCTGCCCGAGTGGAGGGTCTCCAGTGGGAAATGGATGAGGCCGAGGAGTCCTTGGCCCAGGCCATGCGAAGCGCAGTGACGGCAGGAGCAGGCCTGCCGGACCTGGCGATCGCATCCGGGATGAGCTTCGCGGACATCGAGCAGTTAATGGCACAGCAGGTGGCCGGTCCCAAACCTTGAGCAAATCTTGAGATGACCCGGCGTCGTTCTTGAGGACACTGCCCGATGGTTGAACCATCAGCTATTGGAGCTGATGGGAACTTCCAGGAAGGCGACCGAAATGACTGCTCAAATCACCGCCCCGACCAATGGTGCCGGCGAGGCCAACACCGCCCCGGACGTACGTCCCTTTACTGCGGAGGCCAACCATCAGCCGGCGGATTCCCCGGTCCAGGGCCGAGCAGTCGTGACAGTCCGCGAGCAGTTCAACCCTCTTGGTGCGGGGCTGCGGAGTATCTGGCCCCAGTCGGTCGTCGGGTTCTAGGATCTTTTTGGTTTTTCTACGGGCAGGCACCCAGGTGCCTGCCCGTCGTCGTTAATGCCGTGGCATTCACGGGGTACGGGTGGGACGATGGTGTCCATCGGAAACTAAGGAGGCTTGTCATTAAAGAGGAGATGAGGAAGGCTGCCGATGCGGCCGAAGAGGCCTCAAACTCGCGGACCTTCGAGATCGTTGCGCGTGCCGGCTACGCCGTCAGCGGGCTGCTGCACGTCCTCATCGGAGTCATCGCCCTCCAGCTGGCGTTCGGGCGGGGTGGCGAAGCCGATGTGTCAGGAGCGGTGGCCTCGCTGGCCAGCCAACCTGTGGGTCCGGTGCTCCTCTGGGCCTGCTTCGGTGCCTGCGCGGCGCTGGCGTTGTGGCAACTGGGTAACGCCATCCTTGGGGAACGGACCTCCAGCAAGAAACTCACCAAAAGACTGTCCGCCGCAGGCCAGGCGCTCGTGTTCGCGGCCTTGGCGGCGACGATCGTCTCGTTCATCATGGGCCAGGGCAAAAACAGCCGCGAGTCAAGCAGCGATTTCACCCTCACCCTCCTGAGTGCTCCCTTCGGGGTGTTCCTGCTGGTCGCGATCGGTGCAGGCATCGCCATCACGGGCATCGTGTTCGCCGTGCGCGGCTTCCGGCAAACGTTCAAACGGGACATCTCGTTGTCCTCGGAGGAGGCCGTCCGCAAGTTCCAGGTCGGCGTGGGCGTGGTGGGCTACATAGCGAAAGGCATTGCCCTGTTCCTGGTCGGCCTGCTGGTGGTCATCGCCGCAATACGTGCCCAACCGGAGCAATCAACCGGCCTGGATGGAAGCCTGAAGGCGCTGCGGGAGCAGCCATATGGGCCGTACTTGCTGGCCGCCGTCGCCGTCGGGCTGATTGCCTACGGGCTCTTCCTGATGGTCAAGGCCAAGTCCCTCCGGACCTAGCGATTTCCGGTGGGTCCTGCCAAGGGAGCCGAGCACGGTTTAGGGGCCCGGGTGGTGGGTACAGGTCCAATAAACCGTGCGATGAGCCAAACCGTGCGATGGGACACCGGTTCGGTGAATCCTGCGAGCAGGCTACCTGAGAGGGGCAGAATCATGACTCACGACGATCCACGCCGGAATGACGACCCGGAAGCAGGCGGGCATCGCCTCGCCTCCGCGCCCTCGGATCCCCGGAGCGGCTATTACAGGGATGAATTTCCCCGCCAAGAGCAGCAACAGCCAGGCCTGACCAAGCCCCTTGACCCACAGCCCGACCACGGCGAAAAAAGCTACGTTGGGCACGGCCGGCTGCAGGGCAAAACGGCGCTCATAACCGGTGGGGACTCCGGTATCGGTGCCGCAGTGGCCATCGCCTACGCCCGGGAAGGTGCCGATGTAGCCATCAGCTACCTCCCGGAAGAGGAAGAAGACGCGCAATCGACGGCGGACTGGATCCGCGAGTGCGGTGCCCGGGTCCTCCTGCTGCCCGGCGACGCGCGGGACGAAGGCTTTGCCGCCGACATCGTGGAACGCACTGTTCAGGAGCTCGGCGGCCTCAACGTCGTAGTGCTGAACGCGGCCTACCAAAAGAACAGGGAGGGCCTGGAAACGATCCCCACTGAGGAGTTCGACCGCGTCTTCAAGACCAACCTGTACTCCCTCATCTGGACGGCACAAGCGGCCATTCCCCACCTCCGCCCCGGAGCGTCGATCATCGTGACCGCATCCATCCAGGCTTTCAATCCCTCGGCGCAACTGGTGGATTACGCCATGACCAAGGCTGCCCAGGTGGCCTTTACCAAGGCCATGGCCGAGGAACTCGGACCCAAGGGAATCCGCGTCAACGCTGTGGCGCCCGGTCCCATTTGGACTCCGTTGATCCCCGCCACCGAGTGGCCGGACAAGTTGCCCTCATTTGGTCAGGACACGCCCTTGGGCCGTGCCGGACAACCCGCGGAGCTGGCTCCTGCATACGTCCTGCTTGCCTCCGACGAGGGATCCTACATTTCCGGTGCAGTACTGCCCGTGACGGGAGGCAAGGGGCTCTAGGCCGGGGCAGAACCTGCGGTATCCCTTTCCACGGGAATCCACAGTTGGCCACGGCCGTGTGTTCCGCCTGCCTCCACCTGGACGCTGAGCATTTCGGGTCCCGGCGCCCATCGGTACGGGTTGGCCGGGAACCACTCAGTGGCGGCGTCCGCCCACATGCTCTGAAGAACCTCGGGGAACTTTCCCTCGGCTTCGAAGACTACCCACTGTCCGGCGGGGACCCCCAAGGAATCAAGGCCTTCCGGAGCTGCCTTGGTGGAGGCCACAGCATGCCAGTAGTCCAGCTCGCTTCCTTCGGTCCGCTGCTCATTGATGTTGTCGGTGACAGACAGTGGACCTGAGGGGTCCGTGTCAGCCAACTCAAGCAGCCTGGCCGTCAGTGCAGAGTCCAGGCTTCGCTGGAAGTCGATGATCGCCTGGTTGGGCCCCGAGTGTACGAGCGGTACGCGGGCCTTCAAGCCAATCAAGTGGAAAGCTCCCTTATCCACTATGCGGTGTTTCATATCGGTATTCCCTTCAACGCGGAGATGGAACCTCAGTTGAGGTTGGGAATGGAGTACCGCTCCGGGACGCCGGGCCTCTGAGGGTGTCAGCCCATGCATTGCCTTGAAGGCCCGCGTGAACGCCTCGGCCGACCCGTATCCGTAGCGGAAGGCAACGTCCAGCACGGTTGCGCCTTCCAGGATTTCCGCCGTCGCTGCGGTGAGGCGGCGTCGTCGGATGTACTCGGAGATGGGTATCCCTGCCAGTGAGGAGAACATCCTCCTGAAGTGGTATTCGGAGGTCAGTGCGGCCTTGGCCAGCTCGCTTACCTCCGCGGTCGCGGCCAGATCCTGCTCGATGATGGCCATGGCCCGGTTCCACTCCTGCACAGTTGCCTCCATTCCTTGGGAACGACGCTACGCGGCCCTGTCCGCAGATGCCCCGACAATTCATGCCTGAAAATATCAGTGCCTTTCGCCAACGCAAGAACCCGGAGGCTGCAATGCAGTCCTCCGGGTTCTTGCGTTGATTCAGTTATTCACGAGGCGGGAGCCACTACGGCCGGCCTGAGCCTGCTTCTTCATCCGGTTCGGACGAGAACGGCCGGTCAGCCGGGGTGTCTTCCGTGTTCTTGGCGTCGAGTTCGGCATCTGCTGAAGGCACAGTCGACTCGGCGTAGTCACCCTCGGTGTAGTCTCCGCCGGCATCTTCCTTCAGGGTTTCCGGCGACGCTCCTGCGTCTCCGTAATCCCCCTCGGTGTACTGGCCGTCGAGTTCTTCACCGTTGGCATCGCGGTTCTGGTTATTAGCCATGGGTAGCCCTGCGGTTGGTAACGAGGCCGTAGATCAGCAGCACGATGATCGAGCCGCCGATGGCCAGGAGCCAGGTTGTCAGGGAGAAGAATTCCTGCAGGCCCGTGTTGAAGATCAGGCCACCGATCCAACCACCCAGGAGGGCGCCGACGACGCCGAGGATGAGGGTGATGAACCAGCCACCACCCTGGCGGCCGGGGAGAATAAGTTTAGCGATAGCGCCGGCCAAAAGGCCGAGCAGAAGAAAACCAAAGAAACCCATTTTTGTTCCTACTTTCATGTCGATGGAAATTCCACGGACGCGATTAAGCGAGTAAGTTCACCGGGGGCCGATGCTGCGGTGCGGGCATCGCAATGGGGCCCCGGAGGCCCTATGGAATGTAAGGAGAGGAATTGCTCATTCGACTCCGATGTATTTGTTATATCCAGCCAATAAAGCACTCCTGCCAATGGGTCGGACTTGGTACTACATATGCAACGCTAGCCGCTCGCGGCACAAGTAGCAAGTAACCTGACTATCTACTTGTCATGGCCGGGAAGCCGGAAGTGCTGCGAATGGTGCTTTGACCAGCCATGCGGGGCAGTCCCGGTGGGGTTCCCGGCGTGGTTGCGTTCTCCGGCCGTGGAAGGTGCGCAATCCGGCTCTTCGCCACCCGGTAAAGTCCTGCTTTTCCCGGTGCTTGCCGGCAATGCCCATGCGTCACTCCCGGAATATCGAGGCGCCCCTCGATCCCTTTGTTCCAGTAAATGACAATTCGCACGGACAAATCTTTGCTTTTCACCAAGGCGATGGGACCAGCTGAGTGCAGGCCATTACATGGCCCGGTCATTGGGGGCCGGACTATTGGCAGGTGACAGGGCGCGTGGAGCGGGACTAGGGTCGAATAAGAACACCTCTGAAGGAGTGAGTGCCGTGAAAGGTAAAGCATTGTTCGCCGTCGGCGTGGCTGTTGGCTACGTGTGGGGGTCAAAGTCCTGGCCGGAAGTGTACCGGCGGGTCCGCGGAGGCACCGAGAAAGTCCTGAAGAACCCTGAGGTCCAGGAGAACGTCCATCAGGCTGCAGAGACAGTCCAGGAGACCGTTCCGGACATTCTGGAAAATCTGTATGAAGCCGGCAAGAAGCTAATGGAGAAGGCGGAAACCATGTTCCCTGGACACAACTCATCCACGTCCGGTGATCGGGCGGACTCCACTGGCGGCGAGGAGACCAAGGCGGCCACAGTTCCCGTGGCGGCTCCTGCTCCTGCCGTAGCCTCGGACGTCGTGTCCGATCCTGCCCTCGACGACACCACAGGTACGGACTGGACCGATGAGGGCGGCGCGGCGCCGGAAGGCCCGGCAACCAACACGCCACCCCGCCACTAGTAGCTGCAGTCCGTTAACCGCTGTGGTTGACGGCCGTCAGGATGGCCTGGCCCAGTTCACCGGGTTTGGTGAGCTGGGGCCAGTGCCCCGTGGGCAGATCCACGTAGTCAACGTCCCGGATCCGGGCTAGTTCGGCCGTGAAGGGATGCCCGGCGTCCATCCACTCCTTGAGCAGTGACGATGGAAACTCGCACGCGATGATCGTTGCGGGGACGTCGTAGCGGGCAGTGTTCGTGAGGTGTTGCTGGTCGAAGGCGACGCCCTTGGGTTCGGGAATCGCCCGGGCGCGGAAGACTGCTTTCAGCTCGTCGGTGAGGTCCACGAGATCCTCATCTTCGAATGCTTCCCACGGCGGGAGGGGTATCCCGTCGCCGTCGTCCGGTAGTTCATCATTGATGACCCCGCCCTCACCCAGCGGCCCGCTGTCCACATAGATGGCGCGGGCTATGCGGTCCGGACGGGCGTCAGCCACGCCATGAATAATGGCGCCCCCGCCCGAGTGACCCACCAGGACCACTTTCCCGTCCAGCGAATCCACCTTGTCCACGACGGCATCGATGTGTGTTCGAAGGCCGATGCCCGCCCGGGGTGCGTCCGCCGATTCCAAGCCTGGCAAGGTGAGCGGATGGACCCGATGCCCTGCTTCCACCAGGGCCGGCGTCACCCCATCCCACGACGATGCGTCCAACCAAAAACCGGGTACGAGGATGATGTCCATGCGGGTACCCTACGGGAGGCCGACGACACTTTGTAGTGTTCATCAGTTCTCACGCCAGGGCTTCGCCGCATCCTTCTCCCCGCCGTGTTCCCCCTCCCGCGGGACTCAGCCTCATGGAGGGGGTTGACGGGCATCACATTAACGCGTCATAGTTTTCGTATACGATTTCGTACTCGATAACTGGGGCGATCAGATAATTATCAGGAGGAGGCGCCGTGACACTGGAGTTCCGGACCGAGGAAGTCAGCCAGGACATGCTGGCCCGGACGCGCAAGGTCATTGCGGTCCACATCAATTACCCCAGCCGTGCCGCGCAGCGTGGACGTACCCCGCAGCAGCCGTCGTACTTCCTGAAGCCTTCCTCGTCCTTGGCGCTCGGTTCGGCTGAGGCCCCCGGCATTGTTGAACGTCCGGCAGGTTGTGAATTGCTGGGCTACGAGGGCGAGATCGCGCTTATCATCGGCAAGTCCGCCCGTCGTGTCGGCCTTGAGGATGCATGGAGCCACGTCGAGTGGGTGACCGCGTCCAACGACCTCGGCGTCTACGACCTCCGCTACGCGGACAAGGGCTCCAATGTCCGGTCCAAGGGCGGCGACGGATTTACCCCCGTTGGCCCGGCGCTGATCCCTGCCGACGCCGTTGATCCCGCTGCCCTAACCATCCGCACCTGGCACAACGGCGAGTTGGTCCAGGACGACACCACCGAGGACCTGCTCTTCCCGTTCGGGCGGCTCGTCGCGGACCTTTCCCAGCTGCTCACGCTCGAAGAGGGCGACATCATCCTCACCGGCACCCCCGCCGGCGCCTCCGTTGCCAAGCCCGGTGACGTCGTCGAAATTGAGGTCACCGGCGGTGGGTTCAGCAGCGGCCGCCTGACCACCAAAGTCACGGAAGGTACGACGCCGTTCGCGGACTTTGGTGCCCGGCCCAAGGCTGATGACATGCAGCGGGAAGAGGCGTACGGATCGCGCGAAGCCGCCGGACTTCAGGCTTCGGAACCGGCGGCTGCCGTTTCCGTGCTGACTCCGGAACTGAAATCAAAACTCGAGTCTGTTGCCACCGCCACCCTGTCGTCCCAGCTGCGCAAGCGCGGACTCAACAACGTGAGCATTGACGGACTGCAGGCCACCCAACCCGACCGCAAAGTGGTGGGCCTGGCCCGGACCCTGCGCTACGTGCCCAACCGCGAGGACCTCTTCAAGACCCACGGCGGCGGCTTCAACGCCCAGAAGCGCGCGATCGACTCCGTGAACGAAGGCGAAATCCTGGTGATGGAAGCCCGCGGCGAGAAAGGCACCGGCACAGTCGGGGACATCCTGGCGCTGCGTGCCCAGGTCCGGGGGGCCGCTGCAATCATTACCGACGGCGGCGTCCGCGACTACTCGGCAGTCGCTGACCTGGAGATGCCTACGTACTTCGCCAATCCGCACCCGGCAGTCCTCGGACGCCGGCACATTCCCTGGGACACGGACATCACCATCGCCTGCGGGGGAGCCACCGTCCAGCCCGGGGACATCATCGTGGCCGACTCGGACGGCATCCTGGTGATCCCGCCGGCCATCGCCGAGGAACTCGTGGACGACTGCATCGCCCAGGAAAAGGAAGAGACGTTCATCTTCCAGATGGTCCAGGAAGGCAACAGCGTTGATGGGCTGTATCCGATGAACGCCGAATGGCAGGCCCGCTACCAGGAATGGTCAGCCCGCCGGCATGCCGCGGAAGGAGCCCACAGTGACTGAAACCGCCGTCGAAAGTGCCGCCCAAAGCAAGTCCCAGCAGGCCTATACCGCCGTCAAAGCGCGGATCGTCGAGGGGACCTACACGCCGGGTTACCGGCTGGTGCTCGCAAAGATCGCCGAAGATCTGGGCTTCAGCGTGGTCCCGGTCCGGGAGGCGATCCGCCGGCTGGAGGCCGAAGGACTGGTGAAGTTCGAACGGAACGTGGGAGCCACGGTCTCCGGGATCGACCCCACCGAGTACCTCTACACGATGCAGACCTTGAGCATCGTGGAAGGTGCCGCCACGGCATTGTCGGCTCCGCTGATCGATTCGGTTGCGATTGCCCGGGCACGTGCTGTGAACGAAGAGATGCGTGAGTGCCTGGAACACTTCGATCCCGTCCGCTTCACGGCCTTGAACCAGGACTTCCACAGTGTCCTCTTTGAACACTGCCCGAACCCGCACATCCTCGACCTGGTCCACCGGGGCTGGAACCGGTTGGCCTCGCTGAGGTCCTCCACGTTCCGGTTCGTCCCCGGCCGCGCCCAGGAATCAGTCCGCGAACACGAAGCACTGCTGCAGCTCATCGAGTCCGGAGCAGACGCCGACACCATCGAAAAAGCAGCCCGCCAACACCGCGCCGCCACCCTCGACGCATACCTCTCCACCACCACCTAAAAGCAACCCGGGGTCACTTATGGCCCATAAACCCACCTCGAATGGGCCATAAGTGACCCCGCGTTGGAAGAAAAGGAAGACAACGATGACGACCTCGGTAGAAACCAACAAGCATTACATTCCCGAAAACCTGCCCACCCATATCCAGCACTTCATCAACGGCGAGTTCGTTGACTCCGTGTCCGGTAAGACCTTCGACGTCCTGGATCCGGTCTCCAACGGCAATTACGCCACCGCGGCTGCCGGCCAGAAGGAAGACATCGACCTCGCCGTGGCCGCCGCCCGCGAAGCCTTCAAGAACGGCCCGTGGCCGAAGATGAAGCCGCGCGAACGTGCCCGCGTCCTGAACAAGATCGCCGACGCCGTTGAAGCGCAGGAAGCACGCCTCGCCGAGCTGGAGACGTTCGATACCGGCCTGCCGATCACACAGGCAAAGGGCCAGGCCCTGCGCGCCGCCGAGAACTTCCGCTTCTTCGCGGACCTGATCGTGGCCCAGTTCGACGACGCCATGAAGGTTCCGGGCTCGCAGATCAACTACGTGAACCGCAAGCCGATCGGCGTCGCAGGCCTCATCACGCCGTGGAACACGCCCTTCATGCTGGAGTCCTGGAAGCTCGCCCCGGCTTTGGCAACGGGCAACACCGTGGTCCTCAAGCCTGCCGAGTTCACGCCGCTCTCTGCGTCGCTGTGGGCGCAGATTTTCAAGGACGCCGGCCTGCCTGATGGCGTGTTCAACCTGGTGAACGGCCTGGGTGAAGAAGCCGGCGATGCACTGGTGAAGCACCCGGACGTGCCGCTGATTTCCTTCACCGGCGAGACCACCACGGGCCAGACGATCTTCCGCAACGCAGCCGCCAACCTCAAAGGCCTGTCCATGGAACTCGGCGGCAAGTCCCCGTGCGTCGTGTTCGCCGACGCCGACCTGGACGCTGCGATCGACTCGGCACTGTTCGGGGTGTTCTCCCTCAACGGAGAACGCTGCACCGCCGGCTCCCGCATCCTGGTTGAGCGCGCCATCTACGACGAATTCTGCGAAAAGTACGCAGCCCGGGCCAAGAACATCGTGGTGGGCGATCCCCACGATCCCAAGACCCAGGTCGGCGCACTCGTCCACCCGGAGCACTACGACAAGGTGGCATCGTACGTGGAGATCGGCAAGTCCGAAGGCCGGCTCCTGGCCGGTGGCGGCAGGCCCGACCACCTGCCTGAAGGCAACTACATCGCACCCACGGTGTTTGCCGACGTCGAGCCTGACGCGCGGATCTTCCAGGAGGAAATCTTCGGTCCCGTCGTGGCCATCACGCCCTTCGAGAACGACGACGAAGCCCTCGCCTTGGCGAACAACACCAAGTACGGCCTGGCGGCCTACATCTGGACCCAGAACCTGACCCGGGCCCACAACTTCTCCCAGAACGTCGAAGCCGGCATGGTCTGGCTCAACAGCCACAACGTCCGCGACCTCCGCACCCCGTTCGGCGGCGTCAAAGCCTCCGGCCTGGGCCACGAAGGCGGCTACCGTTCCATCGACTTCTACACCGACCAGCAGGCCGTGCACATCACGCTCGGTTCGGTCCACACACCCAAATTCGGCGCCTAAACTCGGAGTTTTTGTACAGATAACGCCCCTAAAACCCGTTCTAAAGGGCCGTACCTGTACAAAAAATCCATCCAAATGACCCCTTTCAACGAAGAGAGAATCCCATGAGCAACCCATTCACCGGCCCCATCCCCACTCCCACAGTCCCGGCTCCGGATATCGTCCGCTGCGCGTACCTGGAACTCGTAGTCACGGACCTGGAGAAGTCCCGCGCGTTCTACGTGGACCTGCTGGGCCTGCACGTCACCGAAGAGGACGAGAACACCATCTACCTGCGCTCCTTCGAGGAGTTCATCCACCACAACCTGGTCCTCCGCAAGGGCCCGGTCGCCGCAGCTGCTGCCTTCGCCTACCGTGTGAAGTCCCCGGCCGAGGTCGACGCCGCCGAGGCCTACTACCGCGAGCTGGGTTGCCGCGTTGAGCGCCGCAAGGAGGGCTTCACAAAGGGCGTGGGCGACTCCGTCCGCGTCGAGGATCCGCTGGGCTTCCCGTACGAGTTCTTCTACGACGTCGAGCACGTCGAACGCCTCACCCAGCGCTACGACCTCTACTCCGCCGGGGAACTGGTCCGCCTGGACCACTTCAACCAGGTCACCCCGGACGTTCCCCGCGGCCGTAAGTACCTGGAGGACCTCGGCTTCCGCGTTTCCGAGGACATCAAGGATTCCGACGGCGTCACTTACGCCGCGTGGATGCACCGCAAGCAGACCGTGCACGATACCGCCCTGACCGGCGGCAACGGACCCCGCCTGCACCACATCGCGTTCTCCACGCACGAGAAGCACAACATCATCCAGATCTGCGACAAGATGGGTGCCCTGCGCATCTCGGACCGGATCGAACGCGGTCCCGGACGCCACGGTGTGTCCAACGCGTTCTACCTTTACATCCTTGACCCGGATGGCCACCGTGTGGAGATCTACACGCAGGACTACTACACCGGCGATCCCGACAACCCCACCGTCACCTGGGACGTCCACGACAACCAGCGCCGCGACTGGTGGGGCAACCCCGTGGTCCCGTCCTGGTACACCGAGGCCTCCCTGGTCTTGGACCTCGCCGGCAACCCGCAGCCCATCATCGAGCGCGAAGACAAGTCCGAAATGGCCGTCACCGTGGGCGCCGACGGGTTCTCCTACACCCGTCCCGAGGGCGCTTCAGATACGGCGGAGGGCTTCAAGCTGGGAGCCCAGGTCTAGGCCATGTTGGACGCGAAGACGATCGAAGCCATTGCCGACGAGCTCCTCGAAGCCGGCCGGAACCGTAAACCGGTCCCGCGCCTGACCGCGCGTTACCCCGACATGACGGTGGAGGACTCCTACGCCGTGCAGCAGCTATGGATGCGGCGGAACGAGGAAGCCGGACGCACGTTGGTGGGGCGCAAGATCGGCCTCACGTCCAAAGCCATGCAAGCTGCCACCGGCATCACCGAGCCCGACTACGGCGCCATTTTCGATGACATGGTCCTGGAGACCGGCTGTTCCGTGGAGTGGGACAAGTACACCCATCCACGGGTGGAGGTGGAGCTGGCCTTCGTGCTGAAGTCCGGCCTCAAGGGGCCCGGCTGCACTATTTTCGATGTCCTCAATGCCACCGACTACGTGGTTCCGGCCCTCGAAATCCTGGACTCCAGGATCGAAATGGAGGGCCGGACCATCGTGGACACCATCTCCGACAACGCCGCGATGGGGGCCATGGTGGTGGGTGGACGACCGGTGCGGCCTGACGCCGTCGACCTCCGCTGGGTATCCGCGATCCTGTACAAGAACCAGACCGTCGAGGAGACCGGAGTCGCGGCCGGCGTGCTCGACCACCCGGCCAATGGAGTGCACTGGCTGGCCAACAAGATCGCCGCGCACGGGGATTCGATGAAGGCCGGAGATATCATCCTGGCGGGCTCGTTTACCCGCCCCCTGTGGGTGTACAAAGGTGATACCGTGCACGCGGATTACGGACCGTTGGGAGTCGTGACATGTCACTTCAGCTGAACCCCACCTTCTACTCGGCCCTCTCAGACGCAGGTCGCCCCTTGGCCGGGATGTGGGTCTGCTCCGGTAGCCCGCTGGTGGCGGAAATCTGCGCCGGTTCAGGTCTGGACTGGGTGTTGATCGACGCGGAGCACAGTCCCAACGGCCTCGAATCGATCCTTGCCCAGCTCCACGCCGTCAGCGGTTACCCCGTGCAGGCCATGGTCCGGCCACCGGTCAATGACACCGTGGTCATCAAGCAGTACCTGGACCTCGGCGTGCAGAACCTGCTGATCCCCATGGTGAACTCTGCGTTTGAGGCAGCCTCTGCGGTTACTGCTGTACGGTACCCGCCGCATGGTGTTCGCGGCGTCGGATCCGCACTGGCCCGGGCTTCACGGTGGAACCGCGTCCCGGACTATCTGGCTGCTGCTTCCGAGTCCATCAGCCTCACGGTCCAGATCGAATCCGAGGCTGCGGCCTCGGCCGTGGAGGAGATCCTGGCCGTCGACGGCGTGGATGGCATCTTCCTCGGCCCCTCGGACCTCGCCGCGTCCATGGGCCTGCTGGGACAGCAGGAGAATCCCTTGGTGAGGGCCGTCGTCGAGCATTGCCTGGAAGCCGCTAAAGCGGCCGGCAAGCCTGCCGGCGTGAACGCCTTCAACCCTGATACCGCCCGTGCCTATCTCGACGCCGGTGCCTCCTTTGTGCTGGTCGGTGCCGATGTGGCGGTGCTGGCCCGCGAGTCGGAGAGGTTTGCCAAGACGTTCATCCCCGTGCCCGAAGCGGCGGAGCGCGACAGCTACTGACAGCTACTGGACCAGAGGGGGTGGGCTAGGCTGGACGGCACGAGAGCCTGAGGGGGCAGAGCCATGAAACGCCGTGTCGTCGCTACAGTTGCCGTTGTTGCCGCGTTGGGGCTGGCCGGTTGTTCGTCGCCAACAGGTCCGGACGTCCTGGCCAGGGAAGCGACGGCGGAGGACCAGCTTCCGGAGCCCGTGAGCCTCACCGGAGTGGATCTTGAGGTCGAGCCGGGGTCGGCCCGTTTGTTGGCTACCCATGATGACGTGAAGTACTACGGGGCCAAGAGCAAGACAGGCGGATCCGCTTGCCTGTATGCGGTGCCGGTCGGACTCCCGGAGCGATGGAGGGCAGGCTGCGCGGCGGTTGCCACAGGTGAGGAGATCCTCACCCTCACTGTGTTTGACGGTTCACAAGCGAAGCTCATCAACGATAACGTCGACGCCGGCCAAGCGAAGTACCAAGGCTGGAGCCAGATCCAAAAGAATGTGCTGATCCGCCCCGCTGACCGATCCTGAGCTACTTGCGCGCCATGTACCACTCGGTGAATTCACGGGCGCGGCCGTCGTCGGCGAAACGGATCACCCAAAGGTTGTCATAGGTAGGCTCACCGTTGAGGTATGTGGTCACGCCTTGGACGAAAGCGGTATCGCCGTCCTGCCCCAGGAGTGTCCATTCGAAGGTCCAGTCCTCAGGCTTGTCGCCTGCGTCTGCCCACGCCTTGACGATCTCTTCGTGGCCATTCCACGGTTTCTCCGTGTTGGGTTTGTCGAAGTAGGTGGCGTCCTCGGTGAAGAGCGCCCGGATGTCGTCAGGCTCGTTCGAGGTCCATGCGCGTTCGTACCGGTCCATCCAGGAGTTCACGTCGTTGGTCATGTACCCGTTCTACCCTCCGCTGGGGTGGGGTTCAACGGGTGCCCAGCCGGGGACGGCCAGGCGGGGAGGGCCAGCCGGGCGTACTAGGCCGGGCGTGCGATTCCCCGGGTTGCCCGGCGGATATGGTCCGGAGTGAGCCCCGTCAGTGACGCGAGTTCCAGATCATCACACACGTGGTTTCGGAGTGCCATCACAATCAGGGCTTCCCGCCGCTCCGTGATCTGTTCGCGGTGCCTCTCGGCCGCACGAAGCTCACGGCTTTTGGTCTTCAACGCAGCCAACTGGGCTTGCCGGGGAAGTCCGCTCGGATGGAGATCGTCATAAGCCAAAGCGATGGTTCGGACGGTGCGGAGATTCTCGCCAGTCGCTGCGGAAATGGTCGCGAACCCCAACCCGTCTTCCACAGCTTGCGCAATCAACTCGTTCCTGGCGGCGGTGAGGTTGCGGATAGCGCTGGAAGCATGGCTCAGGAGTTGCCGGTGCAGGGCCAGTGCATGCACGAGTTTGGCGCGTTCCACGTGAGTCGGAGCCTCGGTTCGTGGTGCACGGGCGCGGTATGAGTACCGGGCTGTGGTTGACCGGGTATGGGTTGGCATGGGCTACCTTTCGGTCACGAACGGGCGCTGCGCGGACACTTCCAACCCTTCGAATCTAGGCGGAGTCCAGCAAACCGCGGAAATACCAATACCGCGTGAACCCATAAGCAAAGTGCATGGGTGTGGTGCCGCCTTCGGTCATAAGACTCCCTTATAGATCCACGCACATTAGGTCTTATCCAGAGCCCCCTTTCAGTCCTTAGTCTCGAAAAAGGGATCCGCGAATCCGCGCGTCCCGGGTTCCACATTCCTGGAGGAGACATGTCCGAGTTCCTGCCGGCGTCGAGGGTCAGCCGCATCAAGGCCTCAGCCAGCGTCGCCGCTGCCGCCCGCGTCCGCGAACTGAAAGCCGAAGGCGTCCAAATCATCGACCTCACGGTCGGCGAGCCGGATTTCGACACCCCTGACCACATCAAGGCCGCCGCCATCAAGGCAATCAACGCCGGCGAGACGAAGTACACGTCGGTCACTGGCACCCTTGAGCTGCAGGCCGCCATCCTGAACAAGATCGAGCGGGACGCCGGACATCGCTATGACGCCAAGCAGCTCACCATCGGTGGCGGAGCGAAGCAGGTCCTTTACGTGGCACTGATGGCATCGCTCAACCAGGGCGACGAAGTGATCGTCCCCGCGCCGTACTGGGTTTCCTACCCGGACATGGTCCTGGCCAATGACGGCACTCCGGTGATTGTCCCGTGCGGCGAGGATACGGGCTTCAAGCTCACACCGGCCGCACTGGAGGCGGCCATCACACCCAAAACCAAGTGGCTCATCCTCAACGCTCCGTCCAACCCGACCGGGGCCGTCTACACGCGTGAGGAACTGCAGGAGCTCGGGGAGGTCCTCGGGAAGAATCCGCACGTCTTCATCCTCACCGACGAGATCTACGACGAAGTCCACTTCGGCGACGGCCGCGTGACCAGCCTGGTCACAGCCGTCCCGGCGCTCAAGGACCGCGTCCTGTTGGTCAACGGAGTTTCCAAGGCCTATGCCATGACCGGTTGGCGGCTCGGCTACGGAGTGGGTCCAGTACCCCTGATTGCGGCCATGAACAAACTGCAGTCGCAGACGTCGTCGTGCCCGTCGTCCATCAGCCAGGCCGCAGCAGTCGCGGCGCTGAACGGTGACCAGTCCTTCGTCCGTGACTCGGTGGAGGTCTACCGCAAACGCCGGGACGCCGCCGTCGAGGGCCTCAACGCCATCAATGGCCTGTCCGTTGCGCCGGCCGAAGGCGCCTTCTACGCGTATGTGAACTGCTCAGGCGTAATCGGCAAAACCGCGCCCGACGGCAAGGTCATCGGGAACGACCAGGACTTTACGCTCTACCTGTTGGACGCCGCCCGCGTGGCCGTCATCCAGGGCTCGGCCTACGGTTTGGGTCCCTACTTCCGGATCTCCTTCGCTACCTCGCTGGAGACCATCAACGCCGGTGTGGACTCGATCCGCGATGCCGTCAACGCCCTCAACTAGAAAGATCCAGACAATGATCCACGTCAAGACCAAGTTCGAGCGCCCCGACGCCGATGTCGTCAGCCGCCTCGCCAAGTTTTCCTCTGCCACCATCCACGAAGCACAGGGCCGCCGCGGCGCGCTGAGCTCCAGGATCAAGCCAATCGACCGTTCCATGTCCTTCTGCGGCCCGGCCGTCACTGTCGCCTGCGCACCACAGGACAACCTCATGCTCCAGGTCGCCATCCACTATGCCCAGGCCGGCGATGTGGTCCTGGTCGGCGCGCAGGAAATGGCCGAGGCCGGCACGTTCGGCGATGTCCTGGGCAACGCGATGAAAGCCAAGGGGATCGCTGCCATGGTCACTGATTCCGGCGTGCGGGATACCCAGGACTTGATTGAACTCGGCCTTCCCGTGTTCTCCGGCAGCGTCAGTATCAAGGGCACCGTCAAGGAAACCCTCGGCCCGATCAACCACCCCATCGTCTTCGGCGACGAAATCATCTACCCGGGCGACATCCTCCGCGGCGACGCTGACGGCGTTGTGGTGGTCCGCCGCGAAGAGGCCGAGGAAGTCATTGCGCTGTCCCAAGCACGCGATGACCACGAGCGCGAACTCATCAAGCTCTACCACGACGGCGGCAACACCATTGAGCTCTGCGGACTGACGGAGAAGCTCAAGGAAAAGGGCCTCCTGGTAGAGGACTGATCTTCGGCGAAGGGGCCGGCCGCGCGTCCGTGGCGTTGCGGCCGGCCCTTTGGCGTGCCCGTTTACGGCACGAGCGGTTTGCGGCAAGACTGGTTTGTGGCACGATCAGGGCCGCGGGCATGAAAAAGGCGCCCTTGCCGGGGGCAGGGCGCCTTGGTGCGGTCGAGTTAAGCGGTCCGGTGCAGAGGCGGTGGAAGTACGACGGCGGGTGGCCGGGTCTGGCGGCTGCCCTGCGGCCGCCGCTCAGTCGAGACCGGAGTGGCCGGGGCGGGTATCCACCAGATGCCACTCGATGCTGTTTCCGGAGTGTGCGGGCATCAGGCTGCCTTCGAAGACAAACAATGGTTCACCGATGCCACCGATGGGACGCCAAAAACCATTCCGCGGGCAGTGGAATCCGGTTCGTGCGCTGATCGTTCCACGGGTTGGATTCGAAACCCATCCGGTCGTGCTGATCTTTTTCACCGTTTTTTCCTTTGAACGTGCCCGCGGTGTCCGTGAGCTGTTTTTGAATTCCCTACTGATTCGATATTAGGAAATTAAAACGGTCCTGAATAAGACCAAAGCCGTCTGTCCGGATAAGGCTTTGTTATGGATGGGCCGGCAGCTGCACGGGGTCGGTTCCGTACTTCCTGATCAGTTGCTGGTGCAGCATTTCCTTGACCACCATGAGCACGGCTGAGGCCGCCTCGGAAAGCGGCTCGTGGTCGGGAGTGCAGAGGGCGATCTTGCTCTGCAGCCCGGGTTCGACGATCCGCAGCACCTTGAAGTCCTGGTCCGGGAAGAGTGCGTCGGCAGCCGACTTGGGCAACACAGTGCCACCCAGGTTGGCCCGGATCAGGCGGGTCAGTGACGGTACCGACTCGACTTCGCCCACCAATTTGAGGGGCAGGTCCTGTTCGGCGAGACCCTTCTCGATGATCTGGCGGAGGGTGTGGTTCTTCTCCGGAAGGAAGAGTCCCACCTTGCTGGCTTCCGCAAGCGTGACCGTATCCTCGCCGTGGTTCACGTCCAGGTCCGGATGGACCACCAAGTGCAGGTCTTCCACGATCATGGTGGTGAATTGCACTCCGCGGATCTTTCCGGGCTCGTAGATGAGTGCCATGTCCAGGCGGCCGTTCTTGATGGCTTCGCTCAACACCCCGCCGAAAATCTCGGTCAAGTGCACCACGATATCCGGATAGCGCCGGCTGACTTCGCTGATGATCTGCGGCGTCAGGCTGGAGGCCATGCTGTAGGGCGCAATCGCGATGGAAACCCGGCCGGAGGGTGCTGCGCCGGAGGTGGCGACGTCTTGCCGCGCCTGCTCCACCAGCCGGAGGATCGACTGCGCGTGCCGGTAGAGGGTGTGTCCCGCCGCGGTAGGCTCAACGCCCTGTTTGCTGCGGATCAGGAGGCGCTGCTTGAGGTCGTTTTCCAGTGCCGATACCTGTTGGCTCAGGGCGGGCTGTGCCACGTGGAGCGCCGCAGCAGCCTTGGTAATGCTGCCGGAGTCAACGATCTGCACGAAGTATGAGAGCTTGCGCGTATCCATTGGTCTGCCTTCCTCGAGGGCCACGTCCCCGGGTGGCATGCGTTAGGGAAATTCTATCCGGGGCCGGTGGGACCCAAGCCACAGTACAGGGTGGTGCAGGTCATAACGGAGAGCTATTACGGGATAACTATTAGGTCTTTGTGCCGCGTGGTTGACCGGTGCGAGACTTTTGGAAAGAACATCCGGCAATGGAGGGGAATCCTGAACTCACCCGCCGTTTCCTTGGAATTCAATTCCACGGCAAAACCACGAAAAGAGAACCACGTGAACCCGATAATTGATCTTGTAGCGGATCTCGGAGAGGGATTTGGCGCCTACACCATTGGCGACGATTCCGAACTCCTTGAGATCGTCTCAAGCGCCAATATCGCATGCGGGTTCCATGCCGGCGATCCGGACATTATGGCCGCGACTGTTGGCGAATGCGTGCGACGTGGAGTTGGAATCGGGGCCCATCCGGGTTTCCCGGACCTGCGGGGTTTCGGCCGGCGGGACATGGGCCTTTCGGCCGGTGAAGTTCAGAACGACGTCGTGTACCAAGTGGGCGCGCTGAATGGCTTCGCCGCATTCCACGGCACCAAGGTCACGCACTTGGCACCCCACGGCCGGCTCGGCAACCTCGTTGCCGTCCGGGCCGATTACGCCCAAGCCGTGGCCGAGGCAGCGGCCCGCGTGGACAACGAACTCGTGGTGGTGGCCCAGGAAGGCGAACTGGCTGTGGCTGCACGCGCCGCCGGGCTGGACGTGGCAATTGTCGGCATCGTTGACCGCGCCTACCAGGAAGACGGGACGTTGGTTCCCCGGAGCCAACCCGGTGCTGTGCTGCATGATCCCGCCGACATCGTGGACCGGACGCTCCGCATGGTGGTTGACGGCAAGATTCGCTGCGCCAACGGCGCTGACATGGATATCGACGTCGACACAGTCCTCCTCCACGGGGACAACCCCGGCGCTGTCGGACTGGCCCGCCTGATCCGTTCCGAGCTCATCTCCGCCGGTGTTCGCATCGCCCCGCTGGCCGAGGTCATGGATGCCAGGAAGAAGGCGGCCTGACATGACCGTCCTGACAGTGGCCCCCACCGAGATCTACGAGTCAGGTGACTCCGCACTGCGTGTCGTGGCCATCTCTCAAGCAAACGAAGACAACTGGCTCACAGTTCACCGCTTGGCCGACTGGCTGGAAAGCTGCGGCGCCGAAGGTCTCTACGGTGCCGTTCCCACCTACGACTCCGTCCTGGTGGAATTCGATCCCATCCTGGTTTCGGCCCGCCAAGTGCGCGCCTTCGTCAAGCTGGGGCTGCTGGAGCTCGGCCATGCAGCCGAGGGAGCGCAGGCGCCCCGTGAATTCGATGTCCCCGTGGTCTACGGTGGCGACTTCGGTCCGGACCTGGAACTCGTTGCGGAGCATCAAGGCATTTCAACCGGAGAAGTCATTCGGCTCCACACTGAAAAGACCTACACCGTACGATGCCTGGGCGCTCCCGCAGGTTCGCCCATGATGGACGGTCCCGCGTTCCCCAGGCCTGTACCCCGGTTGAAGGATCCCCGGCTCAGCGTCCCGGCAGGTGCGGTGTCCGTTGCCGGACGCCAGGCAGTCATCGCTCCGGCCGCTGCTCCGGGTGGCTGGTGCGTGATTGGCCAGACACCGCTTTCCGTGCTGAACATCCGCAAGGAACCGTTGGTCCCGTACAAGCCCGGCGACATTTTGCGGTTCCGGCAGATCCGCAGCGAAGACTTCAACGACTTCGTTGGCCGGGAATTGGAACCGCTGGAATTGGAACGCCTGCCATGAGCGGCCGGATCCTGATCCAGCAGCCGGGAAACTCCGTGGTGACGGACCTCGGCAGGACCCGGGGCCCCCGCTTCGGACTTCCCGTGAACGGCGCCCTCGACCAGTATTCAGCGCGCGCCGCCAATATCCTGGCCGGAAATCCTGACAACGATCCCCTGGTGGAGATCACGGCCCTCGACTTTCGGATGACCGCGAACACAGATGTCCTGATCGCTGTGACCGGCGCACCCCTTACCCTGACCGTCGGCGGACGAGCATGCAGCCAGTGGGAACCCGTTTCGGTGCGTGCGGGCGAATCCGTGTCCATCCGCGGGATCCACCGCGGACTCCGTGCCTACCTGGCCGTCCACGGCTCCATTGAGGCCGAGACATTGCTTGGCAGTGCCGCCCCGGACACCGTCGTGGGCTTCGGACGCCAGCTCAAGGAAGGAACCGCGCTCGTCACCCGTCGGAGCGTGACACCTGTACGTCAGCCGTACTTCGACCTTCCCCTTTTCCGGCTCGGCCTCGAAAGGCCGGGCATGGGTTCAGACTTGTTGGTCGACGTGACCGACGGGCCGGACGTCGCCGAGTTCGGCGAATCCGGTGAACTGCTCTTCACCTCCGAGTACGCCGTCAGCGGCCGCAGCAACCACATAGGCCTGCGGCTTGGCGGAGAACTTCCGGAAAGAACCTCAAGCGGTGAGGTCCTTTCCCGCGGCGTGCCAGTGGGCGCCGTCGAGGTTCCCTCAAGGGAAGAGCTGCTGGTACTGCACCGGGGACGCGGCGTCACCGCCGGATATCCCGTCCTTGCAGTGGTTACCAGCACCGGACTGGATGTCCTGGCCCAAGCGAGGCCAGGGGACAAAGTCCGTTTTCGGAAAACCACAGTGGCAGAAGCAACTGCCGCCCACAGGCGCTCGCGGGCTCAGCTTGAGACCCTCCGCGAATCCGTCCACACCGTCTTCGGACTCCTCGGCATTGGATGCCGTCCCCAGTGGCAGGACCTACCAGTTGCGGCATGCAGCTAAAACCCTGTCGTCAACCAGTAGGCGTTGCTACGCTCATCCCAGTAAGGAAAAGTCATGACCGCAAGCACCAATGCTGCTCCAGTGCAGCATGAGCGGCTCACGGGCCGCCAAACCCGCAAGGTTGTCACCGCAGGGTGCGTTGGCATCTTCGTGGAACTGTACGACAACGGCATTTTCGCCTTCATGGCAGGGACTCTGGCCCTGGTCTTCCTGGCGCCCGGCAACCCGGACAACGCCCTGCTCTTCGTTTTCGCCGGGTACGCGGTCTCCTTCTTTGTCCGTCCCCTCGGCGCAGTGGTCTGCGGCTACCTTGGCGACCGGATCGGCAGGCAGAAACTACTGGTCTTTGTCATCCTCCTGATCAGCGTCGCCACCGCCGGTATCGGCCTGCTTCCCCCTTACGCAGCAATCGGTGTTGCAGCTCCCATCCTGCTGGTTCTCCTGCGGCTTCTGCAGGGCTTCTCCGTTGGTGGCGAAGCTGCCGGCGCCATGACGTTCCTCGCTGAACACGCCCCTGAAGGCAAGCGCGGCGTCATCACTTCCTACGCGCAGATTGCCTCTTTCGCAGCGCTGCTCACCGGTACTTTGGTGGCCTACTCCATGTCGCCGTGGCTCACCCAGGCAGCGATCGACGGCGGCGGCTTCGGTGCGTTCGCCTGGCGCATCCCGTTCCTGGTCGCCATCCCCATGGGCATCATCGGTTGGTACATCCGCAAGGCCATCAGCGACACCCCGAACTTCGAGAAGCTCAAGGAAGAGGGCGGCCTCTCCAAGAACCCCCTCAAGGAAGCCTTCCAGTCCAAAGAACACCGCCGTGCCATGCTCCTGGCCCTCTTCATCCCGCTGATGAACGGCTCCGGCTACTACGTTCTCTTCTCCTACATGCCGACGTTCCTCAAGGGCAAGCAGCTGAACTTCACCATCGGTGAGGCACTCCTCGTCACCGCCTGCAGCCTGGTGGTCATCTGCATCGCCATCCCGTTCATGGGCGCCTTGTCCGACCGCATTGGCCGCAAGAAAGTCATCGCTGGTTCCGCGATCGCCATGGCTGTCCTCGGCATTCCGTCCTACGCCCTCATCGCCACCGGCGAAATGGGCCTGGCCATCCTCGGCGCCTGCATCATGGCCATCGTCTTCGCCGGGCACACCGCAGTCATCCATATCCTGATCGTCGAGCTGTTCCCCACCCGCGTCCGCTACTCGGCTTACGGTCTCGGCTACAACATCTCCTCGGCATTGTTCGGCGGCACCGCCCCGCTGCTCATGACCTGGCTGATCGGCAGCACCGGCAACATCTACATGCCTGCTTTCTACGCAGTCATCACCGCCCTCGGCACGCTCATCGCGGTCAGCACGGTCAAGGACCGAGCCCACGAACCGCTCCGCGACGCCTAGCCACACCACCTAGCGGCTGTGCGCCGGGCCTTACCGGTCCGGCGCACAGCGGCCCACCGATTCCCCACCTTCTGGAGGACACCATGTCTTTTTCCGACTACACCACCGCCCTCGTCACCGGAGCGTCAACCGGGATGGGTGCCGCCATCGCGGAGCGCCTCGCGAAGCGCGGCCTGACAGTCCACGCCGTCGCCCGCAACGAGGAACGCCTCGCCGAACTGGCCGACCGCACCGGAGCCATCCCGCACGTAGTCGACCTGACCGACACGGCCGCGCTGGCCGCCGTCGTCGGTGACCTCAAGGTGGATGTCCTGGTGAACTGCGCCGGTGTTTCCCGACCGGGCAACATCCTGGATTCCTCCGAGGAAGACATTGACGAGCTTGTGGACGTGAACCTTCGCGGCCTGCTGCAGCTCACCCGGCTGGTGCTGCCGGGCATGGTGGAGCGCGATCTTGGCCATGTCATCAACATCAGCTCGATCGCTGGTCTGTACAACTTCTACGGGCACACGGTCTATCACGCCACCAAGGCCGCCGTGCACCAGATTTCCCGCCAGCTCCGGAACGACACCGTGGGCAAGCGCATCCGCGTCACCGAAATCTGCCCCGGCCGCGTGGAGACCGAGATCTTCGGCCGCAACCTCGGTGGCACGCCCGAGGCCATGGAAGAAGCCTGGCAGACCTACTACGAGGGCTACGAGTCGCTGACCACGGACGACATCGTCAATGCGCTGGACTACGCCATCGAAACGCCCCGCCACGTCAACGTAGGCATGCTCGAACTCATGCCGACGTTCCAGGTACCCGGCGGGCTGACGTTCGACCGGCGCTAAAGCGCCTCACAGGTTCCGGCGGCACTCACTCCCGTCGCCGGAAATACAAGCTGGCGGCCGCGTATTCGCGGCCGCCAGCACCCGTTTAACTGCAGTTTGAAGGCTGCACGACGGCGGGTGGTTCAGTCTTCGTCGAGCGTCTCGGTCAGGTGGTGGGTGGGGATCCGGTCGCGGTCGTAGGTAATCTCCGTGTAACCGTGGGGCTGGGGACGCCCGTCAGCTCCGAGGTTGACGAACACGATCTCCTCGATGGTCAGGATGGCCTGCCGCGTGATCATGTTCCGCACCTCGGCCCGCATGGTCAAGGACGTGCGGCCGAAGTGCTTGGCCGTCAGCCCCATCTCGATGAGGTCGCCCTGGACTGCGGAGCTCACGAAGTTGATCTCCGAGATGTACTTGGTGACGGCCCTGCCGTTGCCGAGTTGAAGGATGGCGTAGATCGCGGCCTCTTCATCGATCCACTTCAGCAGGCTACCGCCGAAGAGCGTGCCGTTGGCGTTAAGGTCCTCGGGCCGAACCCATTTACGGGTCCGAAAGGTGATGTCTGCTTTTTCCATAATCCGAGATTATCGAACCGGCGCAACTCCATGCTGGATGTTGCGCCGGCGACGGTCCCGCTTAGGCCATTGCTGTGTGTGAAGCACTGTGGGAGTCCAGGCGCTTGGAATAGCAATACGACTCGTTGACGCCCACATAGGGACCAAAGTTGGGCACGGCCGCAAAGCCCGCGCTTTCGTAGAAGCTGCGGCCGTCCGACTGGGCTGAACCTGCCTCGGCTGCGATCACCGTGAATCCGTGTGAATGTGCCTGGGCTTCGAGTGCGGCAAGGATTGAGCTCGCCACTCCCGAGCCACGGGCATAGGGAAACACGTAGAGCCTCTTTACCTCTGCCGTGTTCTCGTCCAGCATCCTCAGGCCGCCACAGCCGAGCGGTTGGCCGGAACACTTCTCGTAAGCCACCACAAAGACTGCGGTATCGGCTTCCGATGGGGGAGGCCCGGGTTCGTGGTCAGTGCTTCCGAAACGTGAATCCAGTTCTGCCTGCTGCGCGGCTCGAAGGTCGGCACCTACGGGGTTGGCCCACGTGACCTGCCGGATGTTGAGCCGTGGGTTGGTCTGCATTTATGCCTCAATTCGCCGGGTTTCGGGGAGGTGTCTATGCGACTTAAGCCTAGGTAGCCGGGGTTACCGTGGTGTTTCCTGCGCGTAAGCGTCGGGAGAAATACTGCCCGTCTCCAGCGTTACAGTGCCTCGCCTGTGGGATCCTCGGAGGTTTGGTCCGTCAGTGCCATACCGCCAACGGGGATCTGGTCCCAGTGCAGGACTCGCCAACCGCTTGCCGGGTCACCTTCGAGGGCCACAATTCCGGTGTTGGGCAACTGGTGCGTTCGGGCGAACACTGCGTCGATGTCTGAAGCCCTGCGGCCGGCCCAGCAACGGATTGCTGCTCCGTGGCTGACAATCACCGCGGTCTGATGCCCGGCGGCCGCCACTTGCTCCACCGAGGCGTCGAAGCGGGCGAAGAAGTCGTGCCCCGCGAACGCCCCGGGCATGCGTACGTCCAAGTCGCCGTCGGTCCAGGCGAATACCGTGCTCATGTAGCGCATGTGCGACTCGTGATCGGTCTTCTTTTCCAGGCTGCCGGCTTCGATCTCGTGGACGCCGTCCAGGATGGTTGGCTGCAGCCCGGTGGCCTTGACCAGCGGCAAAACAGTGCGTTGGGTGCGTAGCAAAGTAGAAGTGTAGAGGGCGTCGATGGCTTCGTCTGCCAGTGCTTCAGGAAGGGCGGCCGCTTGGCGCTCTCCGAGTGGCGTCAGGCCCGGGCCGGGGAAGGCTGTATCCAACTGGCCCGCAACATTGCCCGGGGTTTGTCCGTGCCTGATCAACAGGAGCTTCATGGTGCCCCGCTCCTTACATCGTTTCGTCTGGCCGGCGTTCCATCCGGGCTGTGTGTCCTGCGTACTGTGCCGCAGCCCGGGTTGGTTCCAGCCAATCAGTCGCGAAGGCCCGGAAAGGACCCGACACGCCGTGTCGACGCCCCAACGGTCAGCGGCAGGTTAAACCACGACGGCGGGCCAAGGCTCCCAGCCCCGCCCGCCGCCGTCGAACGCTGTGCGTTGCTTTGGCTACTTCAGGTGGTCCACGAGCTTGTCAGCGATGCCTGTGTACTTGCCCGGCGTCAGGGCGAGCAGACGTGCTTCAGCCTCAGAGGAGAGGCCCAGGCCCTGAACGAACTCCTGCATGCGGGCACCGTCCACCCGCTGGCCGCGCGTGAGGTCCTTGAGCCGTTCGTAGGGGTTTTCCATGCCTTCGACTCCGGCGATGGCTTCGGCGCGCATGACCATCTGGATGGCTTCGCCCAGGACTTCCCAGTTGGTGTCGAGGTCGCCGGCCAGGACTTCCTCGGCTACATCGAGGGCCTTGAGACCCTTGGCGACGTTGGAAATCGCAAGCAGCGAGTGGCCGAACGCGACGCCGATGTTGCGCTGCGAAGAGGAATCCGTGAGGTCACGCTGCCAGCGGGACGTGACCAGTGTTGCGCCCAGGGTGTCCAGGAGACCGTTGGAGATTTCCAGGTTGGCTTCGGCGTTCTCGAAGCGGATCGGGTTTACCTTGTGCGGCATGGTGGATGAACCAGTGGCTCCGGCCACCGGGATCTGGCGGAAGTAGCCGATGGAGATGTAGCTCCAGATGTCCGTGCACACGTTGTGCAGGATGCGGTTGAAGCGTGCGATATCGGCGTACAGCTCGGCCTGCCAGTCGTGGCTTTCGATCTGAGTGGTGAGCGGGTTCCACGTGAGGCCCAGCCCTTCCACGAAAGACTTGGCGACAGCTTCCCAGTCAGCGCCCGGCACAGATGCGACATGGGCGGCGTAAGTGCCGGTGGCGCCGTTGATCTTGCCCAGGAATTCGGTCTTGGCGATGCGTGCGAGCTGGCGGTTGAGGCGATGTGCAATGACCGCCAGTTCCTTGCCGAGAGTGGTGGGCGTGGCCGGTTGGCCGTGCGTGCGGGAGAGCATGGGCACGGAGCGGTTTTCCTCGGCCATGGCCTCGATCTGCTTTACCAAGGCCGTGGCATTGGGAAGCCAGACATCTTCAACAGCACCCTTGATTCCCACAGCGTAGGAGAGGTTGTTGATGTCCTCGGAGGTGCAGCCGAAGTGAACCATGGCGGTCAGGTTTTCGATGCCGATGGCGGGCAGCCGGCGGCCGATATAGTACTCGACAGCCTTCACGTCGTGGACGGTAACGGCTTCGATCTCTGCGAGCTCGGCGACGGACGACGCGTCGAATTCGGTGACGATGGCCCGCAGCTGGGCAATCTGGGAGTCGGAGAGCGGACCGGCGCCCGGAAGAACAGACTGGCTGGTCAGGTGGATGAGCCACTCGACTTCGACGTGCACGCGATCGCGGTTCAGCGCGGCCTCGGACAGGTAGTCCACGAGGGGTGCGACGGCGGCACGGTAGCGGCCGTCAAGGGCGCCAAGAGCCAGAGGTTCGGAAGCGAGGGACACACGAGGGGATTCAGCCATGGTGCCTATTCTTTCATGCCCGGCGCGGAGGCCGGCGTCGATGACGGGGCTATGTGGACGACCCGTCAGATTATCCACATACGCGACGTCGATACTTCCGTCGGCCTCTGCCCGTCCGTAGCGTTTTGGCTACCGATCAGCAGAACGACCACTGGAGTACAACCCACATGAGCCTCGGCGTGATGCCTGCAGCCAATCCACCCGCTTTCGATCCTTCGGGATGTGCTTCCCGGAGCCACGAAGTCCAACGGCTTGCATGGCGAATGAAGACCTGCGTCGACCAGGCAGATACCGTCCTTGCCTCCCTGCGGAAGATTCAGCTGGAGGAATGGCAGTCCCCGGCGGGCCGTGAGTACCGGACCACGATCGCCATCCATGCTTCTGCCCTTATGCGGGCGCGGGAGAACTTGGACGGCGCCGCCGCGGTAGTGCTGAGGCACTCACAGAACGTCTCCCTCCAGAGCGGGAGGGGATACTGATGGCCGATGCGGCTCCGGTGGGTGCCGGCGCGGCGCCCACGCCTTCTCCGCCGAAACCCGACGGAATCCTTGGCATCCGCGGAGGAGTTGGCGGGATCTCTTTCCAACTGGAAGAACTTGTGAGGGGGGCCGACCGGCTCGATGACATTGTTGGGCAGCTGTTGGGCATCGAGGAAGAGGCCCGTCGCGTTCAGGATGCACTCACGCCGTATCTCTCCGACTCCTATGACTCGGGCTGTCTGGCCATCGATGCCGTGGCCGAAAGCAGGAAAGACATAGGACGCCTGCGTCAGGACCTGTGCGACGTCAGCGCAAGCGTGCGGGCCAGTCACCGGGACTACGCAACGACGGAGGCACTGAACACCCGGCTCCATCTTCTTGGGCCAGGGGCAATGATGTTCCCGGACCCGGGCCACTTCCTCAGACCGGGACGTGACCTTACCGAGGACATCCTCAACCTGGTGATCACCCCGGGTCTCGAAGCAGAGCCGGTGGTGGGGCTGGTGCTCGGTTCACCGTTGCTGGCAGCGTTCCAACCCCGTCCGGTCAGCGTGGCGAAGGTCAGCGAAAGCGTGGAAGATGTGCAGCCTTCCATGGCCGAAAGTCTCCGGCGTCTCGAGAAGGTCTATGCCAGGAACGACGGCGAGATTGAGGTGATCGAGTTTGATAACGACGGTTCGTCCTCATGGATGGTCCTGATACCCGGCACACAGCCCCATACGCCCTCAACCAACCCTCTGGACATCCAGGGAATCGGCGAAGCAGTCGGCTATGGCTCCGAGGAGGTCATCCCCGCAGTCGCGCAGGCCCTGCATGAAGCAGGGGCTGGAGTAGGGGATCAGGTGGTGGCAGTCGGGCATAGCCAGGGCGGTGTGCACGCCATGAACCTTGGCCGGGACAAGGCGTTCCTCAGTGAGTTCGACCTCAAATTCGTGCTTACTGCCGGCGCTCCTGTTGGAGGCATAGTTCCCGAGCCCGGCATCAACTCCCTGCATCTGGAACACGTGCAGGATTGGGTTCCCGGAACGGACGGGCACATGAACCCCGACACGAAGGAACGCGTGACAGTGACGCTGACGGACCACGTCCAGACTCCCGAAGGGGAAGATCCGGGCCTGGGCCCCGGGCACGATCAGGAGAATTATGCGAAAGGAGCCGAGCTGGTCAGCGCGAGCGGAGATCCTTCGTTGCTTGCATCCACTGCTGCGTTCGCAGGAGTCGTGGGCGTTGGCGGCGCGGCGAAGATTACCCGGTTCAAGCTGACCCGGGATCCGCGGACAGATCGTAGGGGCAGTCTGACGGTACCTGCCCTTCCCGAATCACGGTCCACGGCCGGAGCGCGATGATTCCTACCGCTTACGGGTACCAGGGATGAGCCCGGCCACCATGGAGATGATGCTGATGATGATCGACGCCAGGATGGCTGTCCAGAAGAAGGAATCCAAAGTCAGGTGTACGGGGGTGAAGGTGCTAAGCCACGCAGTGAGGTACAGCATCGCCGCGTTGATGACGATGGTGAACAGGCCCAGGGTCAGGATGGTCACGGGAAGCGAAAGAAGCCTCACCAAGGGACGCACGAAGGCGTTGACCACTCCAAAAATGAGCCCAATGAACAAATACGCCAAAATTATGCCCACCGTGTCAGCGCCCTGCGTCAGTCCCGCATTGGCGGCCGCTGACTCCGTGGCGCTGGTTGTGATGTCCATGCCTTGCAACAGCCAGGTTGCAACCCACAGGGCGAGCCCGTTGATGAGGACGCGGATGATGAATGAACCCATGGCCCCATGCTTTCACACTCACCTGTGCCGTGGCTGGGCGGTTTCTCCGTCACTCCGGCCGTGCGAGGGGTGCAAGTAGGCTTGAAGCCATGACTACTACTGACAACGCACCGGAGGGCGTACTCCCTCGACCGGTCGTGGACAGGCTTCCCAAATACGCTGCCGGTAAACCACCAGCAGCAATTGAAGGCCTCACCAGCTATAAATTGTCGTCCAACGAGAATCCGCTGCCTCCGGTTCCTGCAGTGTTGCAGGCGATTGCGGACCAGACTGACATCAACCGCTACCCCGATCCGCTGGCAACGAAGCTTCGGACCGCCCTTGCAGGCTTTCTGGACGTCCCGGCTGACGATGTCGTCACCGGTGCCGGCAGCCTCGGAGCGCTGAACCAAATCCTTGCGACGTTCGCCGGGCAAAACGACGACGGCAAGGCAGACGAGGTGATCTACGCGTGGCGTTCCTTCGAGGCGTACCCCATCTGCGTAGGCCTGGCGGGCGCTGCCAGTGTTCAGATTCCTCTTCTGGCGGACGGCCGGCACGATCTCGACACCATGGCTGCGGCAGTTACCGTACGTACCAAGGTGATTCTGTTGTGCACGCCCAACAACCCCACCGGGCCGATTCTGACCGCCGAGGAAACTGAGCGCTTTATTCAGTCAGTACCCCCGAATGTGGTGGTGGTTATCGACGAGGCCTACCAGGAATTCGTCCGCGACCCCCAGGCCGTTGACGGCATCAAGCTCTACCGCAAGTACCCCAATGTGGTGGTTTTGCGAACCTTTTCAAAGGCGCATGGGCTCGCTGGCTTGCGTGTTGGATACAGCGTGTCCGGCCCGGCGCTTACCCAACACCTCCGGGTCACCGCAACGCCGTTTGCGGTTTCACAAATTGCGGAAAGGGCAGCCGTAACCTCGATTGAGAATTTCAGCCAGGTTGTGGAAAGGGTACAAAGCCTCGTCGATGAACGGGACCGCGTGACGGCCGGGCTTCGGGAGTTGGGCTGGTTCATTCCGGAGGCCCAAGGAAACTTCATATGGTTGAATCTGGGCGAGAACAGCGCCGAATTTGCGGCCCTGGCGGCAGAGCAGGCACTGTCCGTTCGCGCCTTCGCCAATGAGGGCGTCCGTGTCAGCATCGGAGAGGTGGAGGCCAACACGCGTTTCCTGAATCTCTGTGCAGGTTATACAAAGGCGCCGCAAGGTTCCTAGCGGTTAACAAATGCGCCAACCGAACTTACTGCCGATAAAGTAAGGGACGAAAGCCAAAAATATGCCCGTTCCGGAATGCATTCCGGAACGGGCATATATCCCAGCGACAGAATTGCCCGGCAACCTGCCATGGCAAAGCAAGGAGACGGAATGGGCTCGACACAACTGCCCCCCGGGACGGAAGAATCTCTCGCGGCGACAACCGCGTTAGCAGCCGCACCAGGCGAACCTACGGAAATGGTGCAGTTGCTCGGACCCGACGGGGCGCTGGGTTCGGACCCAATCTTCTCGGACTACGCCAAGCGGATCGACCCCGAGAAACTCCGGGTGTTCTACACCGACATGGCCAGGATACGTCGCTTTGACCAGGAAGCCACCGCGCTCCAGCGCCAGGGCGAACTCGCATTGTGGGTTCCCTTGACGGGCCAGGAAGCCGCCCAGATCGGTTCCGGGCACGCAAGCCAGCCGCAGGACTACATCTTCCCCACATACCGGGAGCACGGAGTTGCGTTGGTCCGGAACGTGGACCTCGCAGAGCTGCTGAAGCAGTTCCGTGGAGTCTCGAACGGCGGATGGGATCCCCGCGAGAACAACTTCCACCTGTACACGCTGGTACTCGCTGCCCAGACACTCCACGCTGTCGGCTACGCCATGGGCATCCAGCGGGACCAGAAGGCTGCTGCTGCCACGGAATCGTCTGACCCCAAAGCCGCAGTCATCGCCTACTTCGGAGATGGCGCCAGCTCAGAGGGCGACGTTCACGAGTCCATGGTTTTCGCGGCGTCTTACAATGCGCCCGTGGTGTTCTTCTGCCAGAACAACCACTGGGCCATCTCAGTGCCGACCGAAGTCCAGACCAAGGTTCCGCTGGCCAACCGTGCCAAGGGTTACGGGTTCCCGGGTATCCGGGTTGACGGCAACGACGTCATCGCGGTCCACGCCGTCACGGAGTGGGCCCTGGAACATGCCCGCGAGGGCCGCGGGCCTGTCCTGATCGAGGCTTACACCTACCGGGTTGGTGCCCACACCACGGCTGATGATCCCACCAAGTACAGGGAGTCGGCCGAAGAGGCTGCCTGGCGCGAGAAGGATCCGCTGGACCGCCTGGAAAAGTACCTTCGGGCCGAAGGACTCGCCGACGAGGCGTTCTTCGAGCAGGTCAAGGCCGACGGCGACGAACTTGCCAAGTACGTACGCAGCACCACCCACGGGCTGGAAGTCCCCGACATCCGCGACGCGTTCGCCAGCGTCTACGCCGAGCAACATCCGCTGATTGCAGAGGAATTGGCCTGGTTCGAGGAGTACTCTGCCGGCTTTGAAAGCGACCAGGAGGCAGCCAACTGATGGCAACAATGACCATTGCCAAGGCCATCAACGAAGGTCTCCGTGCAACTCTGACGGGAAACCCCAAATCACTCTTGATGGGTGAAGACATCGGACACCTCGGTGGTGTCTACCGGGTCACTGACGGCCTCATCAAGGAATTCGGTGACGACCGCGTCCTGGATACGCCGCTGGCCGAGTCCGGGATCGTGGGCACTGCGATCGGCTTGGCCCTTCGCGGATATTCGCCCGTTTGCGAGATCCAGTTCGACGGCTTCGTGTACCCGGCCTTCAACCAGATCACTACGCAGCTGGCAAAGATCCATGCCCGGAGCCTGGGCAAGCTCACGGTTCCCGTTGTCATCCGCATTCCCTACGGCGGCGGTATCGGTTCCATTGAGCACCACTCCGAGTCGCCGGAGGCTTTGTTCGCACATACCGCGGGCCTGCGCATCATCACTCCTTCCAACGCCCACGACGCCTACTGGATGATCCAGAAAGCCGTCGAGTGCCAGGATCCCGTGATCTTCTTCGAGCCCAAGCGCCGTTACTGGCTCAAGGGTGAGGTCGATGTCCAGAACCCGGGTCTTTCCGCGGACCCGTTCAAGGCGCACGTTGTCCGGGAGGGCTCCGACGCCACCATCGTCGCGTACGGACCGCTGGTACCGGTGGCGTTGGCAGCTGCAAACGCTGCCGTCGAGGACGGACGGAGTATCGAGGTCATCGATCTGCGTTCCATCTCACCCTTGGACTTTGACACTGTGGAAGCTTCCGTCAAAAAGACCGGCAGGCTGATCGTTGCACACGAGGCCCCGACCTTTGGCGGCATCGGTGGTGAGATCGCGGCCCGCATCAGCGAGCGGGCGTTCCTGCACCTCGAAGCCCCGGTCATCCGTGTGGGCGGTTTCCACATGCCCTACCCGGTTGCAAAGGTGGAAGAGGATTACCTGCCGGACATCGACAAGATCCTCGAAGCCCTAGACCGCTCCCTGGCCTACTAACCCGTCTGATCCTGCCCGGCTTCGCGGCCTGGTAACCGGAAAATCGAGGACCACTGTGACTGTAAAGAAATTCAACCTGCCGGACGTCGGAGAAGGCCTGACCGAGGCCGAGGTCGTTGCCTGGAAGGTCAAACCGGGCGACACCGTTGCGATCAACGACGTTCTCTGTGAGATCGAGACCGCCAAGTCCCTCGTTGAACTGCCGTCGCCCTTTGCCGGCACGGTCACGGAGCTGTTGGTGGAAGAAGGCATAACCGTGGAGGTGGGAACGGCGATCATCGCTGTCTCGGAAGGTCAGGACGGCGACGCCCAAGCCGCCCCCGACGCCCCGGCCCCTGCGGCGGTCGCCGAGGAAACCTTCACCCCCCTGTACGGTAAGCTCACCGCCGAGGCCGGCGAACAGCCCGCCGGCGGCCCCCTGGTCGGTTCGGGTCCCAAGGCCGACGCCGTCAAGCGCCGTGCCCGCAAACGCCCCGCCGGCGCTGTGGTTGAGGCTGCCGGAGTCGCCGAAAACGCTGAAGGAACCGTGCAGGACAACCAAGCGGTCCTGGCAGCGAAAGCAGCCGAAGCGCCGGTTTCGCAGCGCCCGACGCCGGCCCGCGCCGTCGTCGAACCCGTGCAGCAGGCGCCGGCAGCCCCGGCGGCGCAACCTTCTGCGCAGCAGCCCGCGGCCACCCGAGGCGCGGCTTTCGGCGGCACCATCAGCGGTTTGGTCAACAAAGTTCTGGCCAAGCCGCCGGTACGCAAGTTTGCCCGTGATCTTGGTATCGACCTCGCCGATGTCGTGGCCACGGGGCAACGCGGTGAAGTGACCCGTGAGGACCTGGTCAGTTACCAGGCCCAGCGCGACGCCGAGCTCGATCAGGCAGACACGTTCTGGGGCGCCTCGAGGAAGCCGCAGGAGCAGCGGGTCGAACGCGTGCCGGTCAAGGGCGTACGCAAAGCCACAGCCAAGGCCATGGTGGAATCCGCCTTCTCGGCGCCCCACGTCAGCATCTTTGTGGATGTCGACGCCAGCCGGACCATGGAGTTCGTCAAGCGGCTCAAGGTTTCGCGTGATTTTGAAGGCATTAGGGTGTCTCCGCTGCTCATTCTGGCCAAGGCCGTCATTTGGGCAGCAGCCCGAAACCCCAGCGTCAACGCCACCTGGGTTGAGGACGCTGACGGCAAGGGCGGGGCCGAGATCCAGATCAAGCACTTCATGAATCTGGGAATCGCCGCAGCTACCCCGCGCGGCCTCATGGTCCCGAACATCAAGGACGCCCAGGACCTTTCCCTCAAGGAACTTGCCCTGGCGCTCAATGAGCTGGCCACCAAGGCCCGCGCGGGAAAGACGCAGCCTGCCGAAATGCAGGGCGGTACTTTGACCATCACGAACATCGGTGCACTGGGAATCGATACCGGCACACCGATCATCAACCCGGGCGAAGTGGCGATCATTGCTTTCGGCACCATCAAGCAGAAGCCGTGGGTTCTGGATGGCGAAGTGATTCCGCGGTGGATTACCACCCTTGGCGGTTCCTTCGACCACCGGGTGGTCGACGGCGACTTGTCGGCGCGCTTCATGGCAGATGTTGCTGCCATTCTTGAGGAACCGGCGCTGCTGCTTGACTGAACAGAAGACAGAAGCGGGCCACCCGCCGCCCCAGCTGGTGACAGGTCCGTGGCGGACCTTGGCCCGCGTTCTGACGGAGGTTTTCCAGCCACCGGCCGTTGTCCTGATCCTGCTGCTGATCAGTCCTGCGATCGAGCCTGGATTCCCGGGAACCATGTGGTTCGGGCTGCTGGGAGCGTTTTTTGTTTGCGTGCTGCCACTGGCTTATGTCCTGGTGATGGTCAAGCTGGGCCGGATCACCGACCACCATGTCAGCGACCGGCGGCAGAGGCCGGCGTTGCTTCTGATGGCACTGATATCCGTGGTGCTTGGACTGTTCGTGCTGCAGTTGCTGGGCGGGCCGGTCAGTGTGTCCGTGATGATCATCGCCCTGATCGGGGGCATCGCGGTTCTGGCTGTTGTCAGTGCTTTTTGGAAGATGAGCGGGCACGCTTCCGCACTAGCGGCGGCCGTGGTCATCGCTATCCTCATGTTCGGTCCCGC
Organism: Paenarthrobacter sp. CC6; assembly: GCF_040560085.1. Taxonomy (NCBI): domain Bacteria; kingdom Bacillati; phylum Actinomycetota; class Actinomycetes; order Micrococcales; family Micrococcaceae; genus Paenarthrobacter; species Paenarthrobacter sp. CC6. The sequence goes on from NZ_JARDAN010000022.1 coordinate 51,118, forward strand.
GTGGCTTCCGCTGCTGGTGCTCGTACCTGCCGTGGGCTGGTCGCGGCTCGTCCTTCGCGCCCATACCCTGGGGCAGGTCATAGCGGGATCATTGTTCGGCGGCATTGTGATTGCAGGCCTGTGGTGGCTGCTGCGGGAGCTCATGCTCTAGCAGCGCAGCCGCAGCCGTGGAGGCCGGTCCGCCACGAGCTCTGCGCCGTCGACTGTGGCAATCCGGAAGCACCTCGCCAACTCCCTACTTGCTCGGCGCGGCCTGGCTGGCCGTGGGGCTAACGGTCTTCCTGGTCCGCCGCAGGCGGCCTGGTGCCCGGGAAGCCCTTGAATTCGGCTAGAACGCCGGGTAGTTCACCAGCAGTGCCTGGAGCTCGGTCGTCGACATGTGGTTGGCCAGCTCAACGCTGATACCCATGGCAACCGCCGCTACGGTGACCATCGCAACGCAGGCCAGGGAGAGGAAGCGCCAATCCTTGCGGAACACGCTGCCGATGGTCTCGGGCATCTCGAGGCCCGGAGTGATCATGTTCGGAGCGCTGTCCCAGGAGCCGTCATCGAGCATTGCGATGACCTGGTTGTTGGCGCGGTCGTAGCGCATGGTGCTGATGGTGTTGCCGTGGCGGGCAAGCAGGATGTCGTGGCCCACGCGCTGGCGCGGCTGCAAGGTAAGCAAGAAAGTTCCCCTGAAATCGAGAAGTGGATGGCGGCTCACGCCATTGGGGGCATCTCGATTTTATAACGGTTCGGTTTGCTGACCGGCCTGAAATACGCCAAACGCCGGGTGAGTCTCCCCACCCGGCGCAGTGATTCAGCTCGCTTTAGGGCTGGTCGGTCTTGGCGATGTACACATCGCAGGGGGCCGTGTGGGCTACCGTGTTGGCCACGCTGCCGAGGACGCGGCCCAGGCCCTGCATGCGTCGGTTGCCCACGACGATCAGGCGGGCGTCCTGCATCTCGGCCTCCTTGACCAAGGCCTCGCCCGGCTTGCCGCGGGCTGCGGAGTAGGTCACTTCGAGGCCTTCGTGAGCGAGGCGCTCGGCTACGGTGCGGGCTACGGTTTCGGCTTCGGCGGCGTCGGACACGATCCACTTGTCGGTGCCGATTTCAACCACCTCGGTCCGGTTGCTGTCGAAGGCGCTGACAACGCGCAGGCTGGCTCCCAGTCCGAGCGCCAGCTGCTGTGCTGCCTGCGCCGCCCTCATCGCCGTCTCGCTGCCGTCGACTCCTACAATCACAACTCCGGTCATTGTGCTGCTCCTTCAGTGGTGGCTTTGATGGCTTCTGTCAGGACAGGTGCCAGGCGTCGCACGCCTTCGGCAATGGTATCCGGCGGCACCGCGCTGAAGGCGAGGCGCAGTTTGTTGGAGGGGCCGTCGGCGGGCGAGAAGGCTGCGCCGGGGATGAAGACGACGCCGGCGTCGATCGCCTTTCCGAGGAGCGGATACGTGTCCACGCCCTCGGGCAGGGTAACCCACACGAAGAAGCCGCCGGCCGGCCGGGTCCACGAAAGGCCCGCGGGCATGTACTCGTCCAGGGCGGACAGCAGGGCCTCGCAACGCTCGGAGTAGAGCGTCCGGTAGGTGTCGATCTGTCCCTGCCAGTCGTAATCGCGCAGATAGGCCGAGACGATCATCTGGTTCAGAGGTGGCGGGCAGAGTGTCACGGCCTCGGACGCCAGGTAGAAGCGCCGCTGCAGATGGGCGGGAACCAGCGCCCAGCCGATCCGCAGTCCGGGGGCGAAAATCTTGGAGAAGGACCCGAGGTAGATCACGTCATCCGGGTTCGCCGCACGCATGGGGGCGATGGGACGACCGTCAAAACGCAGGAGTCCGTAGGGGTTGTCCTCGAGGACGATAATATTCGCTTCACGGCATATATCGACGATGCGCTGCCTGCGTTCCTGCGCCAGTGTGATTCCGGAGGGGTTGTTGAAGTTGGGAATCGTGTAGAGGAACTTGATGTTCTTGCCCTCTGACTGGAGCGCCGCGATCCTGGCCGCGAGCAGCTCAGGTACCAACCCGTCGTCGTCCATTTCCACAGGTTCAACCTGCACCTGGTACGCCTCGAACGTGTTCAGGGCGCCCACATAGGTGGGGTTTTCCACCAGGACCACATCTCCGGGGTTGCAGAAGACCTTGGTGGCGACATCCTGCGCGGACTGCGATCCGGCCGTAATGACGACGTTTTCGGGCCGGGCGTCGGTGATTCCTTCAGCGGCCATGATGTCGCAGATCTGCGCGCGCAGTTCTTCCGTGCCTTGGCCGCCGCCGTATTGCAGGGCGGTCATTCCTTCCTCGGCGATGATCCGCGCGGCAGTCTGGCCGAGCTTCTCCAAGGGCAGCGACTGCAGGTACGGGTTGCCTCCGGCGAGGGAGACAAGGCCCGGCTGCATGGAGATGTCGAAGACATCGCGGACAGCGGATTGCTTGATGTTGGCGGCCCGCGCGGAGAACAGTTCCTCGTGCGGGTGAGCAGCCGTGGCGGCCCGCTCAATGGCGTCGATGGCTTCAGCGGGCAGCGTTGCGCCGGCATCCAATGTTTCGTGGGTCACAGTCTCAGGATACTCCCCGATGTTGCTAATTAGGCAACACTTGTTTTCGAATCCGACATGCATTTTGAGGCCGAGCTTTACGCCACGGATGTGAGCGGTTGGAATGTAGCTATGACAGCGCACCGGGGATCCGTGACCAAGGCCGAACAGTTCCACAAACTCCACGACGCCGGGCCCACGCCGCTGGTGCTCGTGAACGTGTGGGACGCGGCCTCCGCCCGCGTCGTCCAGGAAGCCGGTGCGACGGCGATCGCCACCTCAAGCTCCGCCGTCTCCTGGAGCCTGGGCTTCCGGGATGGGGACCATGTGCCGTGGGGGTTGGCGATGGCCGCACTGGGCCGGGTGGTGGGCGCGACCACGCTGCCGGTCACGGCGGACGTCGAAACGGGCTACGGACGTACCGATGATGAGCTCCGGGCCACGGTCCACGCCGTCCTGGACGCTGGGGCCGTGGGGATCAACATCGAAGACTCGGCTGCCGAGCCGCTCACCGACATCGACGAGCAATCGCGCCGGATCGCATTGATCCGCCTGGTCGCTGACGAGCGCGGGATCCCGTTGTTCATCAATGCCCGCACCGACACCTATCTTTCAGGCCGCTTCGCGGACACCGCCTACGAGGAAACCCTTCGCCGTGCCGAGTCGTACCTCACCGCAGGGGCCAGCGGGATCTTCGTGCCCGGCGTCGTCGATTTGCACGTCCTGCACCAACTTTCCAACCAAATCCCGGCGCCGCTCAATGCGCTGGCTGGAGTTGGGGCGCCGTCGCCCCTTGAACTGCATGACGCCGGTGTCCGTCGCGTCAGCATCGGCGGCAACACGGCCAAGGCGGCTTACGCCAAGGTGGCGCGCGTGGCCAAGGAGATTCTGGGGGACGGAAATTGGGCAGGTCTTGCCGGCACCCGCAGCCATGACGAAATGGATGCGTTATTCGAACAGGGTCCCAAATACAGCCTGTGAACCCGCGTTAAACGCACGACGACGGTGCCCGGCTTTAATGTCGGACCCCGCCGATAGCTTGGGAACAGAAAGAAGGCATCGCGGCGAAGGGAGGGGCGCATGGCACGGCGCAGTGTGCAGTTCTGGCGGATCGAGCAACTGAACGGCGCCGATCTCGTCCGTCCGTTCCCAGCGCGCCGCGTGGCCGAAGTCCTGATGAAGGCCCGGGAAGCCGGAACGGACAGACATTTCACCAGTGCGGACGGGACAGTGATGCTTGCCCAGGCGGTAGCAACATCGCCCTATCCGGTGCTGCTTCTCGACCGCGTCCGGGATACCAATCTGCCCAGTGTTGGTGATGCGCTGGGCAGGCGGAAGCCGTTGCCCCTGGGGCCCGGGGATCATTTGCTGGAAACCACCTACTTCGCCTTCCTCAAGCGCAACGTGATGGCTGTGCTCACTACTGGAAACGGACCCAGGGCGTCCAGGATGGGGGAGTACCTGGAAGGGGTGCTGGGATTGGAACCCGTTCTGGTTCCCGTGGTGAGGGAAGACATCGAGGAAATCCTTGACCGGCTGGAGGTGAGCCGTTTCGAGTTTGCCCTGCCCGCCGAGCGTCTGTCGGGAAAGCTGATGGAAGGCGAATGGGCTGACGTTCTGGACAGTGCCTCGCGCCTGATGAACCAAGGAACCTTCCGGATCTCCCTGAGCGTCGGCAGGTCAGGAAGTGCCAATGACAAGCGGCGGATCCGGGAGCGCATTCAACGGTTGATCGATCTTTTCCGCCAGGCAGGTTCCGTGGAGCATTTCGACTACGTGGTGGCGGAGGGAAAGGACTCCCTGACCGGTGACCGCGAGGTGGTGGACCTGCTGAAGGAGCGGTTCATCTCGCACATCGAAGTGGACCCGGATTTCTTCAACGACCCGCAGAAGTCCACCGCGGAGGCCATTGCGATCCTCAACAAGCAGGCCAGGGACAACGAGCCGTTCTTCGCCAGGACGTTGCCGGACGTCAAGGGAACTGCTGACTCCAGTCTGGTTCCGGACCTGGTCGCAGGCGGGATGGCCTCCGTGCGTGCAGCTCTCGCCGCGGCAGTAGTGAGAGCCGAAGAAGCCGGGGAGCCCCAGGACGGGTCGGGTCATGAGCTTGTACGAGGTTGACGTTGACCGCCCTGGCCGCCGCAGGCCGTTGTGGCGTTGGTTCCTGCTGCATCCAACAGCCGACTACCTCTGGGCTGCCTTGGCCCTCACCCTCTGGGTGGGCATCGCTGCCATGGCCGGACAACCTCTCTTGCTGGAACGTGTGGACCCCGGTGCGCGGCGGGCCTTGTTTCAAACTCTGGCCACCTTGGCCGGAGCCACGGCCGGGCTCACCCTCACGAGTGTCTCCTTGCTGATCAATGTTCTGGGGAAAAAGTCTGCGCCGGGCCAGCGCGAGCTCCCGCTGGAGAGGCTGTCAGCTACCCACCGCCGCCAGATCGGCGAAGTGTTCCTGTTCGCCATTCCCGGGCTGGGACTTCTGGTGGTTGCAGCGTTGGTCACGCTTGTCCTCGAAGGTGACACGCGGACGGGTCTGTGGATTCCCGAGGCTGTGACCTTACTGCTGACGTTCGCCTCAGTACTGGCTTTGTTGCGCGTGGCCTGGGCTCTCAGGCGGGTGCTGGCGATCGCAACGGCCTAGCCGCTCCCGCCCATCCGCCACGTACGCAGCGCAACCCTCAGCGCACGCTCAGTGCCTCCGTGAGGGTGCGTCCGTTGACGTAGATCTCGGCCCGCGACGCCCCCGTGGCCGATACAACGGTGTGGGTCAGCTGGGCCTGGATCCGGGGAATGTCGCAGACTCCGGCGGGGCGGAGTGATCCGCTGAGGTTCACCACAACCGTGGATCCACTCATGTAGCCGGAAAGAAATTTCAGCGAAGAGTCCGCGAGCGAGTCGTAGAGAGCAGCGTCGCTGTCCACGGGCATGCCGGCTTCCAGCAAGCGCCCCAGGGCCACGGACAAAGGATCGCCCGGAACTTCCACTCCACGTACCGGAACCAGGCTGTCGTTGCAGCCGAACCGCACGCCGCGCGCCCCGCCGTCGTCGATAGCGACGTAGTACACCGCCGGGCCGGAACCGCCGGAACCCACCGGGACTACCGTGGCCGTCGCTGATGGTTCGGGGGCGCTGGTGCCGGGTTCAGGCGAAGGCTCGACGGCGGGAAGCGGCGGGTTCGTACCCGGTGGGCCGCTGGACGGAGCCGAAGAAGGGGCACGAGCAGCAGCCGAGGTGGCGTCAGGGGATGGTGCTGCAGGAGGCGGTGCCGCTGGGACGGCAACCGAGGGAATCCCTGCAGCCGAGGCAACGGCAGCAGGCGGGTCAGGGGACGGGGCAGGAGTCGCGGACAGGCTGGGTGCGGCAGGTGATGGCAGGGTGACCGTGGGGAGGGAGGTGCGCGTTGGTGACGTGACAGCTTCCGGGGCCGGGGTGCAGCCGGCCAACCAGAGCGCCAAACCGAGGCACGCAGCCGTGATCGCCGTCGTACTCCTGGTTCCCCGTCCGGCATGCATGACAGCCCCGCGCTCCTGTCCGTCCACCTGTACTTCCAACGTTAGGACGGGATCCCGGAGCGCGTAATGCCGCTATGGTGACGGTTCGGACAAGAGTTGATCACGCACCCCGGCGTCGACGGCCGGAAAGACTGACGGCCGGAAAGACAAATGCCCCCACCCCGCAAGAAGCGGAGCGGGGGCAGGGCAACCGGAAAACTAGGCTGCTGCTTCCTCGTCTTCCTGGGCGGCGGTCAGCGGCTCGAAGATGCCCTTGATCTGCTCTACGACCTCGGCGTCGTCCTTGGGGTGCAGTTCAGCGAAGCGGATCATGGACCCCGGGACGGCCAGCTTCACGTCTTCGAGGACCTTCGCGCCGGCAATGCCGACAGCCTTGCGGGCTTCGTCCTGTGCCCAGACTCCGCCGTACTGGCCGAAGGCGGTTCCGACGACGGCGGTCGGCTTGCCGGAGAGGGCGCCGGCGCCGAAGGGGCGGGACAGCCAGTCGATGGCATTCTTCAGCGAAGCGGGGACAGTGCCGTTGTGCTCGGGGGTGACCAGCAGGATGGTGTCGGCGTCGTTTGCTGCGGCGCGGAGGGCTGCGGCTTCGGCGGGAACCTGGCCTTCGACGTCGATGTCCTCGTTGTAGAACGGGATGTTGCCCAGGGAGTCGTGGATCTGGACGTCAACGTTCTCGGGCGCGTTCAGCTGGATGGCTTCGGCGAGCTTCTTGTTGTGGGAATCGGCGCGGAGGCTGCCGACGAGGGTCAGAACGGTGCTCTTGGACATGCTGTCTCCTTGTGTCTGGCCGGGTCTGTGGGAACCCGGCCTGCGGTTTCTGGGGCTTTGGAGCCTTCACCGATACTAAACGGACTACGGTCCGGTTTCTATTCCCGGGTCTAGAATGTTTCTTGTGAGCTTCATCCCCCTCCAGCCTGACGCGCCCTTGGGGACGCCAGGACTGCCGCACGAACGCAGCGACGCCGCGCGGAACCGCGAGCGCTTGCTGTGCGCTGCCCGTGAGCTGGTGGACGAGTTCGGCGCCGACGCGCTGACCATGGACGCCCTCGCGTGCAAAGCGAAGGTGGGCAAGGGCACCGTCTTCCGGCGGTTTGGCAGCCGGGCCGGGCTCATGATGACCCTGCTCAGTGACGCCGAGTCCGAATTCCAGCGCGGCTTCATGTTCGGGCCTCCGCCGTTGGGTCCGGGCGCGTCGCCTGAAGACCGCTTGGTGGCTTTCGGTGAAGGGCGGATCTATTTCGTCCTGGAAAACGGTGAGCTTCTGAAGGCTGCCGGCGCGGCAACCCGCAACAGATTCGATGTCCCCGCGACGAAGCTTTCGCACCGGCACATGGAGGTCCTGCTGCGGGAGGCGGGCATCGCGGATCCCTGGGTTATGGCCATGTCCCTGACCTACGCCCTGGACCCTGAGCGGATCGTCGACGACGTGCGCGTTCGGGGCATTTCGCCGCGGCGCCTCACGGACTCCTGGCGTGAACTCATCACCCGGCTCCTGAAGACCACCTAGCTCCAAGTTCCCGCTGGGGTCCCGGCTTATGGCTTCCCAAGTGGCGTCGTCGCCGTTTTCGTGACGCAGTCTGCACATAACAATCTGGCTGCAGGCGTGAAACTGGCCGCCCGGAAGCAAAACGTGAAGCAGTTATTGTGGTAGTTTCCTCTTGAATGTGACGCATGCCATACAGGGCTGGTGATCACTGAAGGGGTGTGGGGGACACCAAGAACCCGCTGCATCAATTCGTAGCTGACGCCGGCCACAGCCGGGAACCGCGGAAGGACGAGCTTTGAGTTTTGCCACGATTCGGGGCAGCCACCCGACATGCTGAAATATCTGCTGAAGCGCTCAGGCATCTACCTGATCATGATCTTCCTGACCACCAGCGCCGGGTATTTCCTGGCCGTCTCATCGCTTAAGCCGGCCGTCTTGGAACAAGAGAAGATCCCCCGGCCAACCCCTGAACAGGTAGCTGCGTCTTTCCGTGGACTGGGCTTGGACCCGGACTTGAACCCTTGGGAACGCTACATCCAGTGGCTCGGTGGCATCGTCACCCGCTGGGACTGGGGGCGCAGCCCGAACGGCGCGTACGTCAACGCAGAGTTCGCGGACCGCGTCATGGTCTCCACCCGGTTGTTCATCGCTTCGATCATCCTGACGTTGATCATCGGAGTGGCGCTGGGCGTTTACTCCGCAGCACGGCAATACAAGTTCCAGGACCGCGCCATCACGTCCTACAGCTACTTGGTCCACATCCTTCCGGCGCCCATTGCCTACTTCCTGGTGCAGCTGGGTGCCATCAGCATCAATGAGGCTGTCGGCGAGCGCATCTTCTTCGTGACGGGAATTTCGACGCCGGGAATAGACCCGGGTTGGCCCGCTTTCGTTGACCTTGTGGCCCACTACGCCGTGCCCACCTTCGCGATGACCGTCTTCGGCTGGGCCGGTTACCAAATCGCCCAGCGGCAATACCTCCTGGACAACGTAAACGCAGACTTCGTCCGCACGGCCCGGGCCAAGGGCCTCACCCGCAACCAGGCCATCCGAAAGCATGCGTTGCGTGTCTCGTTCATCCCGGTGGCCCAGAGCATCGCATTCACCATTCCTGCCATCTTCACGGGCGGCTTCTTCGCCGAGGCCATCTTCGCCTGGCCGGGCATCGGCCTGTGGAGCATCCAGTCCATCGGCCTGCAGGACGTCAACGTCGCCACTGCGACGCTGGCCTATGGCTCAGTCATCTTCGCAATCGGCGCCATCCTGGCCGACTTCGCCACCACGCTGGTCGATCCACGAGTGAGGGTCCAGTAATGACAAACATCATTGACCCGATCGCCGAAATCGACGAGTCCCGTGTAGCCGACCAGGACGTGGTCATCGGCAAGTCCCGGATCATCTTCCGTCGCTTCATGCGGAACCGGACCGCCGTCGCCGGTTTGTTCATCTTCCTGGCGCTGTTCCTGTTCTCCCTGTTCGGCGGATTCCTGACTCCATGGGACAAGGACACCATCGATCCTTTGAACATCGGCATGGGTCCGTCGCCGGATCATCTCCTGGGCACCACGCAGGCCGGCATCGACCTCATGGCGCTCATTGTCGAGGGCACCAGGATCTCGATCTTCATCGGCCTGATCGTGGGCGGCGTGTCCGTCGTGATCTCGGCGGTCTACGGCTGCACCATGGCCTTCTTTGGCGGCAAGGTGGACGCCACCATGCTGTTCATCCTGGAGGCGCTCATCATGATGCCCGCCATCCTGGTAGTGGCGGTGGCCACCAGCGGCAGCGGCGGGCTCAAGAACCTTCCCAGCTGGCTGCTGCTGATCGTCGTCCTGCTGTTCTTCAGCTGGATGGGTACCGCCCGTCTGGTGCGCTCGTTGTCGATGTCGCTCATGCAGCGCGACTACGTCAAAGCCGCCAAGTACATGGGGGTCCCGTCCCGCCGCATCGTGTGGCGCCACCTGGTTCCGAACATCGGCTCCTTGCTGGTCCTCGACTTCACCCGAGGCATCACCGGTGCCGTGCTGGCCGAAGTGGCGTTCTCCTTCATCGGCATCGGCATCAAACTCCCTGACGTCAGCCTCGGTGTCCTGATCGGCCAGGCTACGGGCCAGGTGTCCTCCTTCCCGTGGATGTTCTGGGTCCCGCTCACCGTCATGTTCCTGCTGACCGGTTCGCTGGCCATGATGAACGACGGACTCCGTGACGCCTTCGACCCCAGCTCCAGCTCCATCGGCCGGGCGAAGCGGACCAAGCCCCAGACTGCGAAGGTGGCCAACTGATGAGCACCAACACCACTCCCGCCGAGCGCCTCCGCGACGCCGGACTCTACGCCCCCGGCGACGCCGTCCTCAGCGTCCGCGACCTGAACGTCCGCTTCAACTCCGAGAACGGCGTGGTCCACGCTGTCCGAGGCGTCGACTTCGACCTCATGCCAGGCAAGACCCTGGGCATCGTGGGCGAATCCGGCTCCGGCAAGTCCGTGACGTCCATGGCCATCATGGGTCTCCTCCCAGAAACCGCTGACATCACAGGCTCCGTCCGCTACAAGGGCAAGGAACTCCTTGGCCTGAGCGACAAAGCAATGTGCAAGCACCGCGGCAGCGACATCGCCATGGTGTTCCAGGATCCGCTGTCCTCGCTGACGCCCGTCTACACAGTGGGCAACCAAATCATCGAGGCGCTGACGGTCCACAACCCGACCATGAGCAAGCAGGCCAAAGAAGCCCGCGCCGTCGACCTCTTGCGCATGGTGGGGATCCCGAGCCCCAAGGACAGGCTGAAGGCCTTCCCGCACGAGTTCTCCGGTGGTATGCGCCAGCGCGTCATGATCGCCATCGCGATCGCCAACGATCCGCGGGTACTCATCGCTGATGAACCCACGACGGCGCTCGACGTCACCATCCAGGCGCAGGTGCTCGAAGTCCTGCACACCGCGCAGGAGGAGACCGGCGCCGCCGTCGTCATGATCACGCACGACCTCGGCGTGGTCGCCGGCATGGCCGACGACATCATGGTCATGTACGCGGGCAAGCCCGTGGAAACCGGCACTGTGGAGGACATCTACTACAACCCCCGGATGCCCTACACGCTGGGCCTGCTGGGTGCTGTCCCGCGCGTGGATACAGCCACCAAGCAGTCGCTGGTTCCCATCGAGGGGACCCCACCCAACCTCGCGTTGCCGGTGACGGGGTGCTCCTTCGCGGCCCGTTGCCCCATGGTCAGCGACGCCTGCCTGCACGGCGAGCCGGAGCTCATTTCAGTACCCGGATCCGAGACCGGGACGTTGGACCACAAGGCAGCCTGCATCAAATCCGGCGAGCTTTCCGGCAATGCGGACGCGCACCGGATTTTCCATGCGCCGCCCAAACCGGTTTCCAAGTTCGACGGCGTTGCCCGCACCGAACGCGACAAGGTCCTGGAACTCAAGGACGTCAAGAAGCACTTCCCCCTGCTGAAGGGTGCTCTCATCAAACGGCGGATCGGCACGGTCAAGGCCGTGGACGGGCTCAGCTTCGACATCCGCGAGGGCGAGTGCGTCTCCATTGTGGGCGAGTCAGGCTGCGGCAAGACCACCACGCTGTTGGAGATCATGGAATTCCATCCGGACCAGGTGGGCGAAGTGGTCATCGGCGGTGTCAGCAACAAGGTAGCCACCGACCACAAGACCAAAATGGCCATGCGCAAGGAAATGCAGATGGTCTTCCAGGACCCCACGGGTGCCCTGGACCCACGCTTCACCGTGTACGAGGTCCTGGCCGAGCCCCTGGAGAACCTGGGAATGCCCAAGGCCGCCATCAGGAAACGCATCATGGAACTCATGAAGCTGGTGGGCCTGCAGCCTGACCACGTCAACCGCTTCCCCAACCAGTTCTCCGGCGGCCAGCGGCAACGCATCGGCATAGCCCGGGCGCTCGCAGTCAACCCCAAGCTGGTTGTCCTGGACGAGCCCGTGTCCGCGCTGGATGTGTCCGTCCAGGCCGGGGTCATCAACTTGCTGGACAAGCTCCGCGCCGAACTTGGCCTCAGCTACCTCATGGTCGCCCACGACCTCTCGGTCGTCCGCCATATCTCGGACCGGGTGGCCGTGATGTACCTGGGCAAGATCGTGGAAACCGGGAACGTGGACGACGTCTTCGACAACCCTCGGCACCCCTACACCCGGGCCCTGCTGTCCGCGATCCCGGTTCCGGACCCGAACCTGGAACGTACCCGCGAACGCATCATCCTGCAGGGTGACCTGCCCAGCCCCCTTGATGCGCCCAAGGGTTGTAACTTCGCTACACGTTGCCCGGTGTTTGCCGCGCTACCTGCCGCAAAGCAGGAGAAGTGCCTTACTCTGGAGCCGCCACTGACTTCCGAGGCGGAGGGCGCGCAGGACTTTGCCTGCTTCTTCCCGGACGGAGAGCTGGATGCCGAGATGCTGGTGGTGCATGCCTGACGACATATGACGCATTGAATAAATCCCTGGTCTCAACTCGCAAAGTTATTTCAGTCGTAAACATGAAGGGCAAACCATGAAGAAGTACACGACGATCGGCGGCGTAGCACTCGCAGCAACGCTCATGCTGACCGCTTGCGGCGGGGGAACGCCGTCGGGTCCTGCCTCCCAGAAGGCAGAAGAGAGTGGCGGCGACATCAGCAAACTGATTAGCGTCAACGCCAAAGAAGCAAAGGATCTGGAACAGGGCGGCACGGTCACTTTGGCCGTCGGAAGCATTGGCCCGGACTTCAACGGCTTCTCCAACGTGGGCAACAGCGCTGATACTTCGGCCGTGATGACTCCGGTCAACACCGCTGCGATCAGCAGCGGCGGCATCGGCGGTTGCTGGAAGCTGGACTTCAACGGCAAGGCTGAGCCGAACAAGGACTTCTGCGAATCGGTGACCAGCGAAGTCAAGGACGGCAAGCAGACCATCACCATCAAGGTCAACGACAAGGCGACCTGGAACGATGGCACTCCCATTGATGTGAAGACCTTCGAGAACACGTGGAAGATGCTCCGCGGCGAAGACAAGTCCATCGACATCGTCACCGCTGGTGCCTACGCCTTCGTGGATTCGGTCAAGGCCGGTGCCAACGACAAAGAAGTCATCGTCACCACAACCCAGCCCGTTTTCCCCCTTGAAGGTCTCTTCTTCGGCCTGATCCACCCCGCCATCAATACACCCGAGATTTTCAACAAGGGCTTCGCGGGAGAAATGCACCCTGAATGGATGGCCGGTCCGTTCAAGGTGGAGAACTACGACACCACTGCCAAGACCGTCACGATGGTCCCGAACGACAAATGGTGGGGCCAGAAGCCGGTTCTCGAGAAGGTCATCTGGCGCCAGATGGAGCCGAGCGCAACCATCGCAGCGTTCAAGAATGGTGAGATCGACGCGACGAGCGGCCGTACTCTTGGCCGTTACAAGCAGCTAGAGGGCACCAAGGACGCTGACGTTCGCCGCGGCCAGCGCCTCTTCGCTGGTGGCTTGAACCTGAACGCCAAGCGCCCGGCCTTGACGGACGTTGCCGTTCGTAAGGCAATCTTCACCGCCGTGGACCGCAAGGCCATCCGCGACGTCCGCTTCAACGGCCTGAACTGGTCCGAAGAGAGCTCGGGCTCGATGATGCTCATGCCGTTCTCCGAGTACTACCAGGACAACTACCCCGTGAAGGATACGGGCGCCGAGGCTGCCAAAAAGGTCCTGACTGACGCCGGCTACACGGCCAACGACAAGGGCATCATGGCCAAGGACGGCGTCCCTGTCTCCTTCAAGATCACCAACTTCGGTGACGACCCCACCACGGCTGCAACCTCACAGACCCTGCAGAAGCAGCTCCAGGCAGCCGGCATGGATGTTGGCATTGACCAGCGCGGTGACGCCGACTTCGGCAAGGTGGTTGGATCCCGCGAGTTCGATGTGACCATCTCCGGTTACACCGTGGGTGCGGACGCAACGGACGCCGTGAAGCAGTACTACGACTCCACCACCAACGAGAACGGCCTGGGCGATGCTGAGCTCGACGCCGAAATCAAGCGCCTTGCCACCATCGCCGACGACACGGAGCGCAACAAAGCGGCCATGGACGTCGAAAAGAAGCACATGGAGAAGTACTTCTCCATGGGAACCGTGCTGAACGGCCCGGAGATCCAGTTCGTGCACAAGGGCCTGGCCAACTACGGCCCGTCCCTGTTCAAGAGCCTCTCCAACGTTCCGGACTGGACCACCCTCGGCTGGGAAAAGGGCGCCAAGAAGTAGCCCTGCAGCAGTAACTTCCTGAAGGCCGGGAATCTCCCTGAACCTGATCATCGGTTCGCGGAGGTTCCCGGCCTTCGCCGTCCCCATCGCTTGCTCACGTTCCGCGTGCTTGAGCCAATCGCTTGCTCACCTGGTGATCGAGGGTTGCCGGAAAGGGGCTATTACGTGAGCGAGGATCGGTAGCCTAGGGTCATGACTTCCCAGCCGATCCGTACCGCAGTCGCAGGCTTTGGACTTTCGGGCAGTGTCTTCCACTCGCCCTACATCTCCGCCAACCCGGCCTATGAGCTCGCCGTCATCGCCACCTCGGACGCGGAACGGCAGGCCAAGGCCAAGGAACGCTATCCCCGGGCGAAGATCGTCAACACCCCTGCCGACGCCCTGGCCCTCGCCGATGAACTGGACCTCATCGTCCTCGGCACACCGCCGGCAACCCACTACCCGCTTGCTAAAGCCGCGCTGGAAGCCGGGCTCGACGTCGTCGTCGATAAGCCGTTCGTCACCCACAGTGCGCAAGGCGAGGAACTGATCCAGCTGGCAGCCAGGCTGGGCAGGGTCCTCACGGTGTATCAGAACCGGCGCTGGGACGGCGATGCGCTCACCGTGCGGAAACTGCTCGGCGCCGGGACGCTGGGTACCGTCACCCGGTTCGAGGTAGGCATGGAGCGGTGGGCGCCGGAAATTGCAAAAGCCTGGAAAGCCGGGGCCACGGTGGAGGACGGCGGCGGAGTCCTGTTCGACCTCGGGACCCACGTCCTGGACCTCGCGCTCCGGTTCTTTGGCCCGGCTACGGTCACCTACTCCGAAATCGCTGCCCGCCGCCCCCAGGAGAACGCCGACGACGACGTCTTCCTTGTCCTCCGGCACGACTCCGGTGTAATCACCCACGTCACCATCAACCTCAACAGCCACCTCCACGGCCCGCGGTTCCGGATCCTCGGCACGCAGGGTGCTTTCGCGAAGTTCGGCACCGACCCCCAGGAGCCGTTTGTCCTGGGTGGCGGTTTGCCCACGGACCCGCAGTACGGCGTCGAGCCTGAAGAGGACTACGGCATCCTGGAGGTGGACGGCCAGCGCTCCACCATCCCCACCGAGCGCGGCGCCTACCCGGAGTTCTATCGCCTCCTCGCGGAAAAGCTCGACGACGGCGGAACCGCCTCCGCGCGTCCGGCACCTGTGGATCCGGCGGACTCAGTGGCGGTCCTGAAACTCATTGAGCAGGCCCGGGATCTGGCCCGAAAAAAATAAATCTGCACGAAGCGTAACCTCACCAACGCCCCCAGCGATGTAAAGGGAGTGCGGGCCACGTCCGCACGCTGATCATCCGGCAGCCACCCAACAGCTGCCGGGGCAATCCCAAAATCGTTTGTCGGAGGGTTTCATGTCCTTGTTCACTGTCCTTGCCACCAGCAAAGTCGCCGCAGGCGTCCTGGCTGCCGGAGCTGTTGCTGTCGGCGGAACCGGCGTCGCTGCCTTCAATGGCGCTCTTCCCACCGAAATCCAGCAGACCGCCCACGACGTCGTAGGTGCACCTGCCCCCCTCGCTGCCGGAACTGCCGGTGAAGCAGCCGACGCAGCGGAAACTGCCCAGGCCAAGGCGGCAGACGCCGTCGAGACCGCCAAGGCAACAGCGAATGACGCCGCAGAAGCCGGCAAGGCAACTGCGAAGGATGCCAAGGGCGAAGTCAGCGGCGCTGCCAGTGACGCAATCAACGACGCCAAGGCAGCCCTGGAAGATGCCACGTCGCCTGAAGCATTCGGACTGTGCACTTCCTTCCTCAACGGCGGCTTGAAGGCCGACGCCCAGGTTGCCGGCTTCAAGTCACTGACCATCGCTGCCGGTGGCGAGGCCAACGTAGAGGCGCACTGCGAGGCCGTGGTGGAAGCCGGCAAGGCTGCCGGACTCAAGGCTGACGGCAACGCCAAGGCAGACGCCGACGCCGATGCCTCCGTTACGTCCGGACTTCCGGCCACGCCTGCCGTCCCGGCTGTTCCAGCCACTCCCGCAGTGCCTGCCGTGCCTGCAGTCCCGGCCGTACCGTCGCTGCCTACCCAGGTCCCCACTGAGCTGCCGGCTGTTCACGGAGCACCCGTCGATTCTGTCCGCTAAGCGGAGAACGGCTACGGTTTAAAGGCAGGGCTCCTTGGCTTGATGACAAGGAGCCCTGCCTCATAACGCGGGATGGGAGGCGTCCACGGGTGCTTGAACCCTTGGCTGATGAATATGTGCAGGCGGATCACGATGATCCCGCGCTGCTCTTCACTGCTGCCTACAACGCCTTCTCCGGACCGGTCTTTGGCTATCTCAAAGCACGCGGCGTGGACGATCCCGAGGCCGTAACGCAGGACGTCTTCCTTGCCCTCTACCCCAAACTGGAGACTCTCCACGGCGGGTTGCAGGGAGCCAAGACATTGCTGTTCACCATTGCGCACGCCCGGCTGGTGGATCACTACCGGAAGCGCGAACGAACCCCCGATTCCACGCCGTACGAGGCCGACTTCGACACCCGGCGCTCACCGTCGGCCGAAGAGCAGGCATTCGGAAGGGCGTCCGGCCTGGGGGTTACGGAACTTTTGGAGGACCTGACCGAGGATTATCGGGAGGTCCTGGCACTGCGGGTCGTTGCTGACCTGTCGGTGGAAGAAACTGCGGACATCATGGGCAAATCCCAAGGGTCCGTGAAACAGCTGCAGCGCAGGGCATTGGGCGCATTGAAGAAACGTGCGCTACTAAGGAACGGCACATCATGAGCGAATACACCGCACCCGGTCGCGGCAATGACCAGCAGGCCATCGATTCCCTGCTGGCCGACGCCGGGCTTGAGGGCAGCACGGACCTCCGCAGCGAACTTCTCGAGCTGCGCTCCCTGGCCGACACTGCTCCAATTCCCTCCGAGGCCGTCCGTGCGCTGATGGCGGGTGGGGCGATGGTTACCAGACCCGCTGCCGTAACGCCGCAAGTCCCGGCAACCGAGCAAACCCCGGCAACCGATGAGTTGGCTGCACGGCGGTGGAAGAAGAGGCGCGCAGCCATTGCGGGCCTCGCCGTGGCGGTGTCGCTGGCCGGTGGCGCCACAGCGGCTGCCGCCTCCGAGGGCGGGATTCCCGGAGCTTTCCAGCATCTTGGCGCGGCCATCGGTTCGGTGGTTTCACAACTGGCTCCCGGCGCGGGCAATGCGCCGCAACCCGCCGCCCCTGCGGGATCGACCCCGGAACCCGGCCCTGCACATCAGGACAGCCAACCGGCAGTGGTTCCGGGACAGGCCAACCCCAGCCCGGCGGATCCCGGGAACCCCGACGGGACACCTCACGCTGAACCGCACCCGGCGACGCCCGGAAACCCATCCCAGGATCCCAAGAGCCCGTCGCAGCCCGACCCTGGCAAGCGTGTGCTCCCCACGGCTCCCTCGTTGCCGGTCATGCCTCCGGAGATCGACCCCTCAAAGCTTGATCCCTCGAAGCTCGGGCCATCGGACATCCCCGTCCCGGTCCCGTCCCAGCTGATTCCCCCGGTCCCGGAAGCCCCGAAAGTCCCAGCGAAGTGACAGTTAATGCCAATGTTCCTCGGGCAAAGTCATAGGGTCGTTGCAACGCTCTGATTGATGGAGCGTTTTATGGTCAAGTTGTTCCCCAAGGCTGCGCGT
>NZ_JARDAN010000023.1:0-68448 GCF_040560085.1 Paenarthrobacter sp. CC6
GTCGGCACCCAGGCTGGGTGCCGACGTCTGGGCTTTCGCTCTTGTGCGGCTGAGGGAGGGGTGGGTTGAAGGGGGTGGGGTGTGATGGAGGGTTGGGGTTGAAGGGGGTGGGGTGTGAGGGAGGGTTTGGTTGAAGGGGGTGGGGTGTGAGGGAGGGTTTGGTTGAAGGGGGTGGGGTGTGAGGGAGGGTTGGGTTGAAGGGGGTGGGGTGTGATGGAGGGTTGGGGTTGAAGGGGGTGGGGTGTGAGGGAGGGTCAGGAGGATGCCAAGATGGGACTGTGACTTCTGAACCAAAGGCGACTCCAGACCACGCGCCCATGGGCGGCTCCTTGCAGCGCAGCAGCGCATTGACGCGCTTCCGGCTTGCGCCCAACCCCGGCCCGATGAGCCTGGACGGCACCAACTCATACGTCATCGGCGCTCCTGGTTCGGGCACATCAGCCGTTGTGGACCCGGGCCCCCAGGATGAACAGCACTTGGCCGAACTGGCAGCAGCCGGCCGGGTGGAGTTGATCCTGATAACCCATCGCCACGCCGACCACACTGAGGCATCCGCGCGTTTTCATGAGCTGACGGGTGCTCCGGTGCGGGCGATGTCCCCGGAATACTGCCATGGCGGCGAGCCTCTCCGGGACGGTGAGGTCATCAACGCGGGGGAAGTGGAAATCCGTGTGCTGGCAACGCCCGGCCATACCTCGGATTCGGTGTGTTTCCATCTCCCCGACGACGGTCCCCGAGGATCGGTCCTTACGGGCGACACCATTCTGGGCCGGGGCACCACTGTGTTGGACTACCCGGATGGCCGGCTGGGGGACTACCTTGCCAGCTTGGATAAGCTCGAGGCCCTTGGCGGGGCAACACTGCTCCCCGCCCACGGACCTGTTCTTCCAGCACTGGACGGGAAGTGCCGCGAATACCGTGAACATCGGCTGCAGCGTCTTGCGCAGATCAGGGCAGCCCTGGAACAGGTGGGCAAGGACGCAACGATCGCCCAGGTTACGGACGTGGTGTACGCCGACGTCGACCCCTCCGTCAGGTGGGCGGCTGAGACCTCCGTGGCCGCGCAGCTGGAATACCTTCGAAGCTAAGCCGTGACGGTAGGCTTGGGCCCATGCGTATCGCCCGGTTTGTAGTTGATTCTGATCCCCTTTACGGCGTTGTCGAAGGCGAGCCCGGCAGTGAGGAAATCACTGTCATCAACGGCGACCCTTTCTTCAACGGCGTTGAACGTACCCATGTGAAGCACAAGCTGGAGGACGTGCGGCTCCTTGCCCCCATCATTCCCCGCAGTAAGGTCATTGGCGTGGGCAGGAACTTCGCAGAACACGCTGCGGAACTCGGCAATGAAGTGCCGCAGCAGCCGCTGCTTTTCCTCAAGCCGAACACCTCGGTGATCGGCCCGAACGATCCCATAATCCTTCCCGAATTCTCCGAGGAGGTCTCGTTCGAGGCTGAGCTGTGCGTCGTCATTGGCCGCATCTGCAAGGACGTTCCCGAGGACCGCGCGGATGACGTCATCTTCGGCTACACCTGCGGCAACGACCTCACTGCCCGCGATGTCCAGAAAACGGACCTCCAGTGGGCCCGCGCCAAGGGCTTCGATACCTCCGCGCCGCTGGGACCGTGGATCGAAACCGAATTGGATCATGAGGACCTCTCCATCCAGGGGCGCCTCAACGGTGAGCTCCGGCAGGACGGCAGCACCAACCAAATGATTCGTGGCGTTCGTGAGCTCGTATCGATCGTTTCCCACGCGTTCACGCTTCTTCCGGGCGACGTCATCATGACCGGTACCCCGGCGGGTGTCGGTCTTGTCAGCGAAGGCGACCGTTTTGACGTCGAGATCGAAGGCATCGGACGCCTCTCCAACCCCGTCGTTCGCCGCTAGGCGAGCGGACTGAGCAAAACCACGACGGCGGTGCTTGCCTTTCGTACGAAAGGCAAGCACCGCCGTCGTGCGTCTTCGCCCGGGAAACCGAAGCAGTGGCAAGCGGTAAAGTTGGAACTACTATGACTACTGCTTCTGCGTCCACCGCTGCCTCCAGCGCCATTCCTGCCGTCAACGCCGAGACTCCGGTCCGAGTCCGTTTCTGCCCGTCACCCACAGGCACCCCGCACGTTGGCCTGATCCGCACGGCCTTGTTCAACTGGGCTTACGCGCGCCACACCGGCGGCAAGCTGATCTTCCGGATCGAGGACACCGACTCTGCCCGCGACAGCGAAGAGAGCTACCACCAGCTGCTGGATGCGCTCAAGTGGCTCGGCATCAACTGGGATGAAGGTGTGGAGGTCGGCGGCCCGCACGAACCCTACCGCCAGTCGCAGCGCGGCGACATTTACCAGGACGTCATCGCCAAGCTCAAGGCCGGCGGACACGTCTACGAGTCGTACTCCACCCCGGATGAGATCGAAGCCCGCCACCGGGCCGCAGGACGCGATCCCAAGCTGGGCTATGACGGATTCGACCGCCACCTCACGGAAGAGCAGCTCGCGCAGTTCAAGGCCGAGGGCAGGGAAGCCGTCCTGCGCCTGCGCATGCCGGACGAGGACCTGACGTTCAACGACCTGGTTCGCGGCGAGATCACGTTCAAAGCCGGTTCCGTCCCGGACTTCGCAGTGGTCCGCGCCAATGGTGCCCCGCTGTACACATTGGTGAACCCGGTGGACGACGCGCTCATGGGAATCACCCACGTCCTGCGTGGCGAGGACCTGCTGAGCTCCACCCCGCGGCAGATCGCCTTGTACCGGGCGCTGTACGCCATCGGTGTCGCCGAGTACATGCCGGAGTTCGGCCACCTGCCCTACGTCATGGGCCAGGGGAACAAGAAGCTGTCCAAGCGCGACCCCGAGTCGAGCCTGTTCCTCCACCGCGAACGCGGCTTCATTCCTGAGGGCCTGCTGAACTACCTGTCCCTTCTTGGCTGGTCCCTGAGCGCTGACGAAGACATCTTCACGGTGGAGCAGCTGGTGGCCAACTTCGACATCCACGATGTCCTTGGCAACCCTGCGCGCTTCGACATCAAGAAAGCCGAAGCCATCAACGGCACGCACGTCCGGATGCTTGCCCCCGCG
This sequence comes from Paenarthrobacter sp. CC6, assembly GCF_040560085.1. Lineage (NCBI taxonomy): Bacteria > Bacillati > Actinomycetota > Actinomycetes > Micrococcales > Micrococcaceae > Paenarthrobacter > Paenarthrobacter sp. CC6. The sequence goes on from NZ_JARDAN010000023.1 coordinate 3,073, forward strand.
GACTTCGAAGAGCGCTTGGTTCCGTACCTTCGTGCAGCCGGTTTCGTGGGGGAGATCCTTACCCCGCGCCAGGAAGAGATCCTCGCCGAGGCAGCCCCGCTGGTCCAGGAACGCATCACCCTGCTGGGAGAGGCTCCGGAGATGCTTGCCTTCCTGTTCAAGGCCGACGACGCCATCGACATTGCGGACGACGCCCGCAAGGGCCTCCCGGCCAACCTGGAGGAAGTTCTGGACGCGGCCCTCGCCGCTTTGGAACCCATCGAAGAGTGGACGGCGGAGAACATCCAGACCGCGCTCAAGCAGGCTTTGGTGGAGGACCTGGGCATCAAGCCCAGGGCTGCGTTCGGACCTGTCCGCACGGCCATCTCCGGTCGTCGTATTTCCCCGCCGCTGTTCGAGTCGATGGTGATCCTGGGCAAGGATTCCTCGTTGGCCCGCGTTCGCGCTTTCCGCGGCTAGGAGAGACACCTGTCATGGCGATTGCAACTGCTTTCGGCGCTATCCGCGGTGTCCTGTTCGACATTGACGACACTCTGGTGGACTTGGAATACGCCATGACGACAGCTTTGCGTGACGTCAGCGAACATCTCCTGCCCGGCCTTGACCAGGCCGGGTGGGTGAAGTTCGGCCGGATCTTCACGCACGAAACAACGCATTTCTACGACCGGTACCTTGCCGGTGAGCTGACCTTCAATGAGCAGCGGCTGCTGCGGGGCAGGGCCGCCCTGGGTCACTTTGGCGTGGAACTCGACGACGGCGAGGACGCGCAAGCGTGGGTGGCCGAGTATCACCAACGCCAGACAGCGTACGTTCGCGCCTTCTCTGATGTTGAAGGCGTGCTGGACGCGCTCGATGCTGCCGGGATCCCTTATGGGGCTGTCAGCAACAACGTGCACGATTACCAGCGTGCCAAGTTGGACGGCGCCGGCCTGTCGCGGATCGGGATCCTGGTGGGGACGGACACTGTGGGTGTCGCCAAACCTGACCCGGCAATCTACCTTGAGGGCGTGCGCCTTCTCGGCACGGAACCGGGGGAGACACTCTACGTAGGCGACAACCGGCTGCTTGATGCCGATGGTGCCGACGCAGCAGGGCTGGTGGGAGTCTGGCTCAACAGGACCGGCGAAGTGGTGGAAGAGTTCACCGGGCGCCAGGTGGATTCCCTCGCGCAATTGCTGGCCAAGACCCCGACGGCCGCCTGAGTTTTCCGTGTGATGCAGGTAACGGCCCGCCGATTTGTGCAGGTGGCGAGACTCCGGTAGAGTCATTACTCGTGCTGAGGGGCACGGAGGGAAAAGCTGAGGGAAACCAAGGCAAGGAACTCCGGTCCGAAAGTCACTTTGGGATATGGTGTAATTGGCAACACTACGGTTTCTGGTACCGTCATTCTAGGTTCGAGTCCTGGTATCCCAGCTCTGAAATTCCGCGTAAATACTCGGAAAATTCGGAACCTCCGATCCGCGAAAGCGATTTGGAGCGAAGCTGAAAGTATGAAATACTCATTCAGCTTGATCGCCGGAAACGGTGACAAAAAAGTGCAAGGCCCCATCGTATAGCGGCCTAGTACGCCGCCCTCTCACGGCGGTAACGCGGGTTCGAATCCCGCTGGGGTCACAATGAATCCCCCGGAACATGTGTTCCGGGGGATTTCTTTTGCCCATTGAGCCTGCCCGGCGCTCGTGAACGGGACGGGGCTGGCATGATGATGCTGTGACCGAACACGCAGACCCGCCGGCAGCCCGGAGCAGCCCTGTGCCCCCGAGTGCGGCAGCCGCCGTCGAAACCCTGGAAGCTGCACGCGCCGGACTTGCGGCCACCACCCTTCCTTTGGCGGTGCCCGAAGTGCAGGAGGCCCGCCAATGGATACGGGAGTCCCTGGCGCAGCTCGATGATTACATCATTCCCCGCTACCGCAGCCTGGACGCGCCGCTGCTGGCCGTCGTCGGCGGTTCAACCGGGGCCGGAAAGTCGACGTTGGTCAATGCCCTGGTGGGGTTTCCGGTGACCCGCTCGGGAGCGATCAGGCCTACAACGCGCCAACCGATCCTTCTGCACCACCCCAACGATGCGGAATGGTTCGAAGGACAGAGGATCCTTCCGAACTTGCAGCGGATCCGGGGAACGGTCTCGTCAGTCCCCGTCCCGGCGAACCAGGCCGGCGCGGCCCCCGACGCCCAGGCGATCACCTCGCTGGTATTGCTGGGGCACCCTGCTGTGGCGCAGGGCATTGCCCTGTTGGATGCCCCGGATGTCGACTCCATTTCCGACGACAACCGCAGACTCGCGGGGCAGCTGCTCGCCGCGGCCGACCTTTGGATCTTCGTCACCACCGCCAACCGCTACGCCGACGCCGTTCCATGGCGTCTGCTCCTTGATGCGGCTTCGCGGGACATCACCGTCGCCGTGGTCCTGGACCGTGTGCCGCCGGCAGCTGAGGACGAAGTCCGGACCGACCTGCAGGCGATGCTGGACCGGCAGGGACTTGGGGAGGCGAAACTCTTTGTCGTGTCCGAAAGCGCGTTGGACGGGCTGGGAATGTTGCCGGAGGGAGCGGTGGACCCTTTGCGCCTGTGGCTCGGTGCCTTGGCCGCCAATGCCGCCGGCCGTGCCGAGGTTGCCCGGCGGACACTCAACGGTGCCGTCAAGGCCGTGAGTCTTCGCCTGGAGGCTGTAGCGGTCGCCACGGCGGCACAGGACGCTGCAGCCCGTGACCTGGAGGGCTCGTGCTCCGAGGAATACGGGCACGCACTGACCCGCATCCTGGAAGCCACCAAGGATGGGGCACTCCTCCGCGGAGAAGTATTGGCCCGTTGGCAGGATTTCGTGGGAACGGGAGAGTTCTTTCGGGCCCTGGAGCAGAACATCGGCCGGATGAGGGACCGCATGGGCGCCTTTTTCCGAGGCGAACCGGCACCGGCTGTAAAGGTGGAGACGGCGATCGAAACAGGGCTGCAGGCAGTGATCCTCGATGAAGCGGCCACTGCTGCTGAAAACGTTGACAGGCGCTGGCGGGCGGACCCGGCTGGCCGCCAACTACTGGGCCACGACGACCTCTCCGGAACCAGCGAAGGCTTCGATGCCAAGGCGGCCGCGGCAATCCGTACTTGGCAGGAAGGCCTGATGGAGATGATCCGGACCCAAGGACAGGGGAAGCGGACCCAGGCCAGGTGGCTGTCCTTCGGGGTCAACGGGCTTGGTGCTGCGCTCATGGTGGTGGTCTTCTCCATGACGGCTGGCCTGAGTGGTCTGGAAATCGGGATCGCGGGCGGCACAGCGGTGGTTGGGCAGAAGCTGCTCGAAGCGGTATTCGGCGAGGATGCTGTCCGTCGCCTTGCCCAGCAGGCCAGGCAGGACCTGCACACGCAGTGCCAGCGCCTGCTGGATGAAGAACGGCTCCGCTTCCTCACCAGGCTCGAGACCGTTCAGCCGGTCTCGGGTCCTGATCTCGCTCTGCACGCCAAGGCCCTCCGCCGGCTGGCAGGGACTGCATGAGCCGCCACAGTCTGGTCCGTGAGTCGTCCGCATTGCAGCGCAGGCTCGAAGCCCTCAATACCGCACGCGAGCTGGCCGAAGGCGTTCTTCCCGATCAGGAACTCCAGTCCGTCTACGACGTTCTGGAGCGGGCAACTTCCCGGCGCTCGTTGTCGGCAGGACATACCGTGGTGGGCTTTTTCGGAGCCACCGGGAGCGGCAAGTCATCCCTGTTCAACGCAGTTTCCGGCAGCGAACTGGCCACCGCGGCTGCGCGGCGGCCCACCACCTCCGAGCCTTTGGCGGGTATCTGGGGTGAGGACGGCAGCGGACCCCTGCTCGATTGGTTGGACGTGAAGGACCGTCATGTACTTCCGCCGGTTGCCGGCTTTGCCGACGAGGACAGTGGGCTGGTGCTCCTGGACCTGCCGGACTTCGATTCCACCCGGGTGGAGAACCGGGAGATTGTCCAACGGATGGTTGGCATGGTGGATGTCCTGGTGTGGGTGATGGACCCGCAGAAATACGCCGATGCCGCGGTGCACAACGACTTCCTCCGGCCCATGGCTACCCACGGCGCCGTCACCTTGGTTGTCCTGAACCAGATCGACAAACTGGGCGCACCGGACGCCGCCGCGGTTCTGGACTCCTTGGAAGGGATCCTCGCACGCGACGGCCTGGGGACCGTCCGCGTGCTGGGCGCGTCGGCGCTGACGGGCGACGGCGTCCCCGCCGTCCGCGGGGCCATCAGGAACGTCGTGGTCCAGCGGGCAGCGACCACGCAGCGCTTGGCAGCCGACGTCGCCAAGGCTGCTGCCGGGTTGTCGAAAGCGTCGGGCGACGGTGAAGCACGCGGGATCAAGGCAAACGCAAGGGCCCGCCTTGCATCGGAACTGGCGACGGCGGCGAACGTCCCTGTGGTGGTGGACGCGGTCCAGCGTTCGTTCCAAAGGGAGTCGGCGCGCAGGACGGGGTGGCCGGTCACACGATGGTTGTTGCGGTTCCGTCCCGATCCCCTGCGGAGGCTGAATCTGGGGCGGAGCGACACCAGGCCCGAATTGAGCCGCACGTCCTTGCCTCCGGCCGGCGCCCCTGAGCGTGCCCGCACGGATGCCGCCGTCCGGGAGTTCGCCGATGAGGCCTCGGCCGGCGCTCCGGGTCCTTGGCGGGCAGCCATTCGCGGGGCAGCGAGGGATGGCCGGGACCAATTGCCCGATGCCTTGGACCAGGCCATTGCCGGAGCGGACCTGAAAACGGCTAAACGTCCCCTCTGGTGGCTGTTGTTCAACACCCTGCAATGGTTGGCCCTCCTCTTGGCGGTCGGCGGGCTGGGCTGGCTCGGAGTCCTGGCAGCCTTGGGCTACTTCCAGATGCCCGTGCCTGAGGTTCCGCGCACGGAGGGGTGGCCGTGGCCCACCTTGATGGTGGCCGGGGGAGTGGCGTTGGGAGTGCTGTTGGCCATTACCGGCCGCATTTTGGGCGGCTGGGCGGCACGCATCAGGGCAGCCGGCGCGGCGAAGCGTCTGAAAGCGGCCGTGGCCGAGGTGGCGGAGCAAAGGATCGTGGAGCCCGTGGGAGTGGAAATCACGCGGTTGAAAGCCTTCAACGCTGCACTGAAAGCCGCGCGCCCGGACTAGGATTCGCCCGGACTAAGGTGCGCCCGGCTAGAGAGCGGCCGCGGCGTCCCTGACTTTGACCAGCGTACGGAGGTTCCGGGTGGTGGTGCTTGCCTTGTAGCGTGGCTTGGCGGAGAGCTTGCTGAACGGGCTGTCCAGGGTGCCGCCTGCAGGTGCCAACCAGGCGGAGGCTTCAGGGCCCAGGCGCACTTGCGTCACGCCCCCCAGTTCTTCGGCTGCTGCAAAGAGCTCGTCAAGCATCGCGGTGTCCGAGGCTAAGGTGATGTAGCTGTGCGTCGACTTGTCATCCGCGGGGTACGGGCAGGCGTCCACAAGTTCGGCGACCCTCTGCGCTGTCAGGACAACCACCCAGGCGTCGTAGCCGAAGGAGTCCCGCAGGCACTGTTCGAACCGGGCCTTGACGTCCTTGGCGCTGAGGTCGCTTTGCAGCACCACATTCCCACTTGCCAACAGGGTCTTGACCTTGGTGAACGGGTAGTCGTGGAGCGCTGCCTTGAGGTCGGCCATCTTGATGTTGATGCCGCCCACATTGATTCCGCGCAGGAATACTGCGTAGCTTTCCATGGCTAGTCGTTGTTCTTCCGCAGCGCCTCAGTCAGGACCCGTGCGGCATTGCACACGACTTCGGCGTGCAGGCGTCCGGGCTGGCGGGTGAGTCGTTCTATCGGACCCGAGATGGACACTGCGGCGATGACCCTGCCGGAGGGTCCGCGCACCGGCGCGGAAACCGAGGCGACTCCGGGCTCGCGTTCGCCGAGGCTCTGACCCCAGCCCCGGCGTCGTACTCCTGCCAGGACGGTGGGCGTGAAGCGGGCGTTCTGCAGTCCCTCAAGGAGCCGGTCGTGGTCTTCCCACGCCAGCAGTACTTGCGCTGCGGAACCGGCTTTCATGGACAGCTGCGTGCCGACGGGAATGGTGTCGCGCAGGCCGATGGGACGTTCTGCCGAAGCCACGCATACGCGCCAGTCACCTTGGCGGCGGAAGATCTGTGCGCTTTCGCCCGTGGCGTCGCGAAGCTGGATGAGGACCGGGCCGGCCGAAGCAATCAACCGGTCTTCGCCGGCGGCGGAAGCAAGCTCGACGAGCCTGCTGCCCAGGACAAAGCGCCCTTGGATGTCGCGGCTGACGAGCCTGTGGTGAACCAGTGCCAGGGCGAGGCGGTGAACCGTGGGGCGGGCGAGCCCGGTGGCTGCTACAAGCTGGGCAAGTGTCGTTGGCCCGGCCTCGAGGGCATCGAGTACTTGGGCCGCTTTATCAATGACACCGACTCCACTAGAATTGTCCATGTAATGATATTGCCGTCTCAATATCTGAGATGCAAGTTGTTTCACTGGCCTATTTCGCAAGCGTGCTGGTTCAGTGGATGAAGAACAGTTCAGTGGATGTAAACCATCCGACCGCAGTGAAGGGAGCAAGGCCGTGGGAAAGACACTGGCCGAGAAAGTCTGGGACGCGCACGTTGTGCGCAAGGGTGAAGGCGAAGGAGCCAATGCCCAGCCCGATCTTCTCTTCATCGACCTTCACCTGGTTCACGAAGTAACATCCCCGCAGGCATTCGAGGGCCTGCGCCTGGCCGGCCGCAAGCTGCGCCGCGTGGACCTGACCATCGCCACGGAGGACCACAACACTCCCACGCTGGACATCGACAAACCGATCGCCGACCTCACCAGCCGCACCCAGATCGAAACCCTGCGCGCCAACTGCAAGGAATTCGGTGTGCGCCTGCACTCCCTGGGTGACAAGGAACAAGGCATCGTCCACGTCGTGGGTCCGCAGCTGGGCCTGACCCAGCCCGGCATGACCGTGGTCTGCGGCGACTCGCACACCTCCACCCATGGCGCCTTCGGTGCACTGGCCATGGGTATCGGCACGTCGGAAGTGGAGCACGTCATGGCCACCCAGACACTGTCCTTGAAGCCGTTCAAGACCATGGCCATCAACGTCGAGGGCACCTTGCGTCCGGGCGTCACTGCCAAGGACATCATCCTCGCAGTCATCGCCAAGATCGGTACCGGCGGTGGCCAGGGCTACGTCCTGGAATACCGTGGTTCGGCTATCCGTGCCCTGTCCATGGACGCCCGCATGACCATCTGCAACATGTCCATCGAGGCCGGCGCACGTGCCGGCATGGTCGCGCCGGACCAGACCACGTACGACTACATGCAGGGCCGCCCCCACGCGCCGGAAGGCGCGGACTGGGATGCCGCCGTCGAGTACTGGAACACGCTGCACACCGACGCCGACGCGACCTTCGACGTCGAGGTGGACCTGGACGCAGACACGCTTGAGCCGTTCGTGACCTGGGGTACCAACCCGGGGCAAGGTGTTTCCCTCTCGGCCAAGGTTCCGTCTCCCGAAGACTTCGGTGACGAGAACGCCAAGGCTGCCGCTGAGCGTGCCTTGCAGTACATGGGCCTGGAAGCCGGGACGCCCATGAAGGACATCCGCGTGGACACCGTGTTCCTGGGGTCCTGCACGAACTCCCGCATCGAGGACCTGCGCGCTGCAGCGGATATCATCCGGGGCCGGGAGAAGGATCCGAAGGTACGGATGCTGGTGGTTCCCGGATCGGCGCGCGTCCGCCTGGAAGCCGAGGCCGAGGGCCTGGACAAGGTCTTCAAGGACTTCGGTGCCGAATGGCGCTTTGCCGGCTGCTCCATGTGCCTGGGCATGAACCCGGACCAGCTGGAACCGGGGGAGCGTTGCGCCTCAACGTCCAACCGCAACTTCGAGGGCCGCCAAGGCAAGGGCGGCCGCACACACCTGGTCTCGCCCGTGGTGGCTGCAGCGACTGCCGTCCGCGGCACGCTGAGCTCGCCGTCGGACCTTGAGTCCGCCGCCACAGGCACTTTGACCGGAATCGCAGTCTAGGAGGATCCCATGGAAGCTTTCACAACCCACACCGGCATCGGGGTCCCGCTGCGCCAAAGCAACGTGGACACCGACCAGATCATCCCCGCCGTGTACCTCAAGCGAATCACCCGTACCGGGTTCGAGGACGCCCTGTTCGCCGCGTGGCGCAAGGACGAGTCTTTCATCCTGAACCAGGCCCCGTTCAACGCCGGTTCCGTGCTGGTGGCAGGCCCGGACTTCGGTACCGGCTCATCACGTGAACACGCCGTTTGGGCCTTGAAGGACTACGGCTTCAAAGCAGTCCTCTCGTCCCGTTTCGCCGATATCTTCCGCGGCAACTCCGGCAAGCAAGGACTCCTCGCAGCACAGCTTGCGCAGGACGACATTGAACTGATCTGGAAGGTCCTGGAGAACGCTCCCGGTACCGAGGTGAAGGTGGACCTGGTCAGCAAGACGGTCGAGTGCGGCAATGTGGTGGCACCGTTCGACATTGACGACTACACCCGCTGGCGCCTGCTGGAAGGCCTGGACGACATCGGCCTGACCCTCCAGCACGAAGAAGACATCACCGCATACGAAGCCACCCGGCCGTCGTTCAAACCCCGGACGATCCCGGCGAAAGTCGATGCCCGTTAGCCGCTGACCCTTCATCGGAATTTCCGCTGGCAGAGGACCGCCGGACCCCCTTGTGAGGGTCCGGCGGTCCTTTTTTGCGGGAGTTCGGCCTGGGCCGGATCCGTACGGCGCGGGGCGGGTCCATTTCGGTTCGGTTACGTGAGCTTCTATGCTTAGCTGGAGCCTTTGTAAGTTTGGGGGGCGAGTAGTCGTGAGGAAACCGGTATAGATGAGTAGTGTTCTGACAATCCGCGGTGGGGTCCCGTTAACTGGACGAGTGACCGTTCGCGGTGCCAAGAACCTGGTGCCCAAGGCGATGGTGGCCGCGTTGCTGGGCAGCGAGCCATCGGTGCTGAGGAACGTGCCGGAAATCAAGGACGTCGAGGTCGTCACCAGCCTTCTGAAGCTGCATGGTGTGACTGTCGTCAAAGATCCGGAGTCGGGTGACCTCACCCTGGATCCGAAGGACGCCAAGACGGCCTCCAGCACTGCAATCGACGCACACGCCGGCGATTCAAGGATCCCCATTTTGCTGTGCGGACCGCTGATCCATGCGATCGGTGAGGCCTTCATCCCGGATCTCGGTGGTTGCAAGATCGGTGACCGGCCCATTGACTACCACCTGAATGTCCTTCGCCAGTTTGGTGCCGTGGTGGAAAAGCGCCCCGGGGGCATCCACATTTCGGCCCCCCACGGCCTGCACGGCGCCAAGATTTCCTTGCCCTACCCGTCCGTGGGGGCTACGGAGCAGGTTCTGCTCAGTGCAACGCGGGCCGAAGGCATCACGGAGCTTATTGGTGCGGCAACCGAGCCGGAGATCATTGACCTCATCGCTGTCCTCCAGAAGATGGGCGCCATCATCAGCGTCCAGACTGACCGGACCATCCGCATCGAGGGCGTCAAGGACCTGCGCGGGTACAACCACCGTGCACTCCCTGACCGCAACGAGTCCGCTTCCTGGGCCTCGGCTGCGTTGGTAACCCGCGGGGATATCTTCGTTGAAGGTGCTTCCCAGCGGGACATGATGACGTTCCTGAACACCTACCGAAAAGTGGGCGGCGGAATGGACATCGGCGACGACGGCATCCGTTTCTACCACCAGGGTGGAAAGCTCAGCCCGCTTGTCCTGGAGACGGACGTGCACCCGGGCTTCATGACCGACTGGCAGCAACCGCTGGTGGTCGCGCTGACCCAGGCCGATGGCGTGTCAATTGTCCATGAGACCGTTTACGAGAACCGTTTTGGTTTCACCGAGGCTTTGGCCCGCATGGGGGCAAACATCCAGGTGCACCGCGAATGCCTTGGCAGCGTGCCCTGCCGCTTCGGCCAGCGGAACTTCCTCCACTCCGCGGTGATCTCCGGCCCCACGCCCCTGAGGGGCACCGACATTGACATCCCGGACCTTCGCGGCGGCTTCAGCCACCTCATTGCAGCGCTGGCAGCAACAGGAACCTCCAAGGTCACCGGGATCGATATCATCAACCGCGGTTACGAGCGCTTCACCGAGAAGCTGGCCGCCCTGGGCGCCGATTTCGACATCACCACCATCAAGTAGCGGGGGATCCTTTGAAGGAATCGGCCACGAGCCGTGCCATGTTCATATTGCTGGCGGGCCTTGCCCGTCCGGCGATGAATATGTTGATGGCAAAGAAGTGGGAAGGCATCGGGAAACTTCCCGCGGGCGGTTTCATCGCCGTGCCCAACCACTGCACCGAGATTGATCCCATTGTTGTGGGACACCTGGTGTACAACCAGAAGCGGCCACCCCACTTCCTGGCAAAAGCGGGGCTCTTCAAGGTGCCCGTACTGGGCAGCCTGCTGCGGGCCACGAAACAAATCCCGGTTGAACGCTCGACGGCGGGTGCGAACCGCTCGCTGCAACTGGCCAAGGAGGTGGTGGACGCCGGTGGCGCCATCATCATCTATCCCGAGGGAACCCTGACCAGGGATCCCGACCTGTGGCCGATGAAGGGCCACACCGGGGCCGCCCGCCTTGCCCTGCAAACAGGAGCACCGGTAGTACCCATGGCCCATTGGGGCGCACAGGAGGTCTTCCCCCGGTACGCCAAGCGCTTCCATGTCTTTCCCCGGAAGACCGTCCGCGTGCTGGTGGGTGAACCTGTGGACTTGAGTTCCTTCGCCGACCGGCCACTCGACCGGGCCACGCTCACCGAGGCCACGGACGTGATCATGGACGCCATCACAGCCCTCCTGGAGACGCTTCGTGGCGAAAAAGCGCCGGCTGAACGCTGGGACCCCGCGCTCCACAAACAAAGCAAGCATGGCCGTTTCGTTGAGGGGGCACCCTCCGAGACCCAGGATCCGGAGGCCGGCAAGTGACCGTGATCGAAAGCGCCGGTTTTGTTCCCGGCACTGTGGCCGTTCTGGGTGCAGGGTCCTGGGGTACTACGTTCGCGAAGATCCTGGCTGACGCAGCCATTGCGGCCGGTGTCGAGCGCAGCATCCGCATCTGGGGGCGCCGCGCCGAAGTAGTGGAGCAGATCAATACACTTCACCGCAACGAGCAGTACCTGAAGGACATTGACCTCCCGGCCTCCATCACAGCGTCCACGGATGTGGCAGAGGTGCTGAAGGATGCCACCCTCGTGGTGCTCGCTGTACCTGCACAGTCGTTGAGGCCGCAGTTGGGTGATTGGAAACCGCTGTTGTCGTCCGACGCCGTGGTTGTTTCCCTCATGAAGGGCCTGGAACTGGGCACGGACGCCCGCATGAGTGAAGTCATTGCGCAGGAACTTGGTCTTTCGGAGAGCCGCGTCGCTGTGGTTTCCGGACCCAACCTGGCCATGGAAATTGCCAGGGAACAACCGACTGCCTCCGTTGTTGCGTGCAGCGACGCCGATACGGCGGCTGCTATAGCCCTGTGCTGCACCGCGCCCTACTTCCGCCCCTACACCAGCACGGACGTGGTCGGCGTCGAGATCGGCGGCATCGTCAAGAACGTGATTGCCCTGGCGGTCGGAATCTGCGAGGGCCGGCAAATGGGCGACAACACCAAGGCGTCAGTGATAACCCGCGGACTCGCGGAAACGTCCCGGCTGGCTCTTGCCCTGGGCGGCGAAGCCCACACCATGGCCGGACTTGCCGGACTCGGAGACCTCGTGGCCACGTGCTCGTCTGCGCTCTCCCGGAATCACACTGCCGGCCGCCTGCTGGGTGAAGGCCTCAGCCTGGTGCAGGTGGCCGAACAGATGACCCAGACCGCTGAAGGCATCAAGTCCGGCCCCGCCGTGCATGAACTGGCGGGGAAACTGAATGTAGAAATGCCCATCACCGCAGCCGTAGTGGCCGTGCTTGAAGGCAGAATGTCCGTTGATGACCTGGGGCCGCGCTTGCTGGCCCGGGCACTGAAGTCCGAAGGCGACTACTGATGGTGACTGAAGAACCCACACCCGTGAAGGCGAAACCCCGCGTGGCGATCCTCTTTGGGGGCCGCTCAAGCGAACACGCTGTCAGCTGCGTCACGGCAGCTGGCGTCATGGGAGCCATCGACACCAACAAGTACGAGGTCATCCCTATCGGCATCGCGAAGTCGGGCCAGTGGGTTTTGGCTTCTGGAGATACCAGCCAGTGGTCCTTGAGCTCCAGGTCGCTTCCCGAGGTAGCGGCGTCAGGGCAGACTGTGACGTTGGCCGAAGTCGGCGGTGAGCACCAATTGATCGTCACAGAGCCCAACGCCGTCCCCCGGGAGCTGGGCTCCGTTGACGTCGTGTTCCCATTGCTGCATGGCCCGTGGGGTGAGGACGGAACAATCCAGGGCCTCTTGGAGTTGTCCGACACGCGCTACGTAGGCGCAGGCGTCCTGGCCTCCGCAGTGGGCATGGACAAGCACTTCATGAAGGTTGTCTTCGAAGCCGCCGGGCTGAAGGTGGGTCCCTACGTAGCCGTGACGGACCGCGAATGGGTGACCGACGCCGAGGCCGTGCGCAAACGCGTGGACAAGCTTGGTTTCCCGGTCTTCGTCAAGCCCGCCCGCGCGGGTTCTTCCATGGGAATTTCGAAGGTTGACTCCCTGGACGGCCTGGATGCCGCCGTCGAGGAAGCCCGCCGCCATGACCTGAAGCTCGTTATCGAAGCCGGGATTGTGGGACGTGAAATCGAGTGTGCCGTCCTGCAAGGACGCGGCACCGACGCTCCCCGCACGTCAATGCCCGGTGAAATTGCCGTGGCGGCCGGGGAACACGATTTCTACGACTTCGCTGCCAAGTATGTGGAGGACGGGGCCGCCGCACTCAGCTGCCCGGCCGACATGCCCGACGAAGCCATTGCCCGCGTCAGGGAACTGGCCGCCGTCGCTTTCGACGCCGTAGGCGCGGAAGGCCTCAGCCGTGTGGACTTCTTCTACACCCCGTCCGGCGAGCTGATCATCAACGAGATCAACACCATGCCTGGCTTCACTCCCAAGAGCATGTACCCGCAGATGTGGGCAGCCTCCGGACTGTCCTACGCCGAATTGATCGATGAACTGATCCACTTGGCGCTGACCCGGAAAACGGGCCTGCGCTAAGCTCACGATGCTTGGGCACTGCCTGCCTTGGCAGGCAGGCGGGGCCCAAGCATCGCCGCTATTTGCCTGTCGGCAGGTTCTGCAGGTCTTCCTGGCCTACACACTTGCCGCTGGCCTTGATTTTTCCGACGGCGGCGGCGAGCTCGGTCAGGACAGTTGCGGAGCTGATGTTGGCAGCCTCCAGTTTGACCGGGTCGACCAGGATTTCCGTGGCGGGCTCGCGGCCGAACGTGGTCAGCGTGTACACGGGGTCGCCCTCCTTGATGACCCAATCGATGTTATTGACGCTGACACAGCGGTCCGTCGTGGGTCCGGGGACATTCACACCACAGCGCAGGATGATCTGGGACGGATCGCCCCATGCTGCCGTCGCCTGGCTGTTGGTCTTGCGGAGGGCAGCATCGCCGATCTTGTCGGGCAGGGCCACCATCATGGGGGCGCAGGCAGGGTTGGCGGCGTCCGCTGCAGCAGTGACGTCAACGGCAGGTGAACAGGCCGACAAAGCGAGCACGGATGCAGAGGCCAGGGAAATGGCCATGGCAGTCCTGTGGAGGGTCTTTCGATGCATCCTTCCAGCCTATCCCGCATGGACTGCCTGCCCGACGTGGGTAGCGCGGGTCACATTCCGCGAAGCCGCCGCAGGGGCAGCCCGTCATTATTGTGTCGGTGGATCGCGATAGCGTAGAACCGTGCCCGCAGAACAAGTGACCGTCCAAGACCTTTCGGAGTCCGAGCTCCTCGCCCGGATCTTTCCCCGGCTGAATAGCAGCCCCGGCGTCCTGCTGGGACCCGGTGATGATGCAGCCCTCGTAGCGGCCCCGGACGGCCGCGCCCTGATTTCCATAGATACCCAAACGCAGGACCAGGACTTCAGGCTGCAGTGGAACAACGGCTACAGGACCAGCGGCTACGACGTCGGCTGGAAGGCCGCGGCGCAGAACCTCAGTGACATCAATGCCATGGGAGGCACTGCCACCTCGCTGGTGGTGAGCCTGACCATGCCGCCGTCCACTCCCGTCGATTGGGTGGAGGCTTTTGCGGACGGCGTCACTGCAGCCATCGTCGAGCTGGGGGCACCGGACTGCTCTGTTGCCGGAGGGGACCTCGGCCGGGGCCGGGAACTCGCCGTGACGGTCGCCGTCGTCGGAACTCTTGCCGGAATGGCGCCGGTGCTGCGCTCTGGCGCCCGGCCAGGGGATGTGGCGGCGGTTGCCGGCACGCTCGGCCGGGCAGCCGCAGGCTGGGCGTTGCTTGAAAGCGATGTCCCGCTTGAGAAGCTTGACGAGGAGCTGAGGGGCTTCGTGGGGAACCAGTGCAGGCCTCTGCCGCCGCTGGCAGCAGGACCGCTTGCTGCGAGGACCGGCGCCACTGCAATGCTGGACATCTCCGACGGTCTGTTGCGCGACGGCGCCCGGCTGGCCACCGCCAGTGGTGCCGTGCTGGACTTCGATCCCATCGCGTTGAAAAAGTATGCCGCCGTGCTGGAACCGGCAGCTGCCTTGCTGGGTGCCGACGCCATGGCATGGGTCCTTGGCGGGGGAGAAGACCATGGCTTGCTGGCCACGTTCCCAGCCGGTATTCAGCTGCCGCAGGGCTTCACTGCGATAGGCTCAGTTCAAGCCGTTGTCGAGCCGCCAGGCAGCGGCGTCCGGATTGCCGGGCATGCTGCTGACACCGTTGGATGGGATCACTTTGCAGACTAAGATCGCCGCGAATGCGCACGCCATGAAACGTTGGCTCGGCAAGGCGGAGGTGGTCCTCGGAAACCACAGCGACCGCCTTAATGCGATCAACATCTTTCCCGTTGCCGACGGCGACACGGGCACAAACCTGTATCTCACGGTCCGTGCTGCCGTTTCTGCCTTGGATGGACCTACCGTTGCGGCGTCAGAATCAGGCCACGATGTTGGCGCGGTTCTGTCAAAGGCCGGCCAGGCAGCCATGGAGCAAGCGCGGGGGAATTCGGGAACGTTGTTCGCTGTCTTCCTGTGCGCGGCCGCTGAACCTTTGGCAGGCAAAACACGCCTTAGTGCCCCGCTCCTGGCTACCGCACTGAACAGGGCCCAGATACGTGCCTGGTCCGCGCTCAGCGAGCCCGTGGCAGGAACCATGCTTTCAGTCCTGGAAGCCGCCGCCCATGCCGCACAGCGGGTTGACGCAGAGCAGGACGGCGACGACAGCAACCATGCGCTTGGGTTGTCGCTCGATGCCGTGGTGGAAGCTGCCTACCAAGCCGTTCTTCGCACCGAGGATGAGCTCGCCCAGTTGCAGGAAGCGCACGTGGTCGACGCCGGCGGCGTGGGCATGCTCCTGGTATTGGACTGTCTTCGTTCCGCAGTGCTCGGCGAGGAACTGCAGGACGAAATGCTGGACAACCTGCACGGCTACAAGCTGCAGGATCCACACATCCATGAGCACATGCCGGCAGATGACGGCGTGGAGGTCATGTGCACCATCAGCCTTTCCCCGCTCAACGCTGCCATCCTGCGGCAAAGGCTGGATGAGATGGGCGACTCCGTCATCATGAGCCAGGTCGGGGGTGCCCGGAACGACGACGACGATGACGAGGAATCGCCGATGGAGGCCAGTTACCGTTGGCGTGTCCACGTCCACGTTCCGGATCCCGCTCCGGCCGTGGAACTGATCCGCTCGCTCGGGGAACCGAGCGATATCGCCGTCAGCCAGCTTGCCCTGCCCCGGCATGATTCAGACCAGCCACGGCATGATTACTGAACTGGAACTGCCCCTCGAACGCAGGATCGGTAAGCGGTCCGCGGCAGTTATCGATAAACACCTGGGCCTCAAATCAACCGGTGCCCTGCTGAACTACTTCCCGCGGCGTTACCTGAGCCGCGGAGAGCTGACGCCCATCAGCAACCTGCCGTTGGACGAGGAAGTCACGCTCATCGCCCGCGTCCTGTCCAACAGCACCCGCCAGATGCGCGCCCGCCGTGGTTCCATCACAGATGTCGTCGTCACCGATGAGGCCGGCGGAAGCGGTGTCGCGGGGACCCTGAAGGTGAGTTTCTTCAACGGGTTCCGCGCCAAGGCGGAGCTGCTGGCCGGTCGCCGGGCCATGTTTTCGGGGAAGGTGACACGCTACGGTGGGGCTCTTGGCCTGACCAACCCCGACTTCCTGTTGCTCGATGAGGACCCTGAAGCCGAAGGCTCCGTGGACCCTGCGAAGCTGGCCGCCATGCCTATTCCGGTGTACCCGGCGACAGCCAAACTGACCAGTTGGTCAATTCACAAAGTGATCACTGCGCTCCTGCAGACCATGGACCTTGACGGGCTGGAGGACCCGATCCCGGCGCATCTTGCCGGGAGGGACGGTTTGCTGAGCGTCGCTGAGGCGTATCGGCTGATCCACTCGCCGGAGACCTCCAAGGACTGGCAACGGGCGCAGGAACGATTCCGATACCAGGAAGCTTTGGTCCTGCAGACTGCCTTGGCGAGGAGGCGCGCCCAGCTTGCGGCCGAGGAAGCCACAGCCAGGCGACCGCTGCCCGGGGGCCTCCTCAGCACCTTCGACCGGAACCTTCCGTTCACGCTGACCGCCGGCCAGTCCGCCGTCGGAAAGACCCTGGCCGAGGAGCTGGGCCGGGATACGCCCATGAACCGGCTCCTGCAAGGCGAAGTGGGTTCCGGCAAAACAATCGTTGCCCTGCGCGCCATGCTCCAAGTCGTGGATGCCGGAGGCCAGGCCGCGCTCCTCGCACCCACCGAGGTCCTTGCCGCCCAGCATTTCGATTCAATCCGCCGGACCCTGGGCCCACTTGCCCGCGACCATATTTTTGGCGGGGCAGGCATGCTCGGCGGAGACTCCGGGCAGCAAGCCGTCCAGGTAACCTTGCTGACCGGTTCCATGCCCACCGCGGCACGAAAGCAGGCAATGCTTGATGCGGCGTCCGGGAATGCCGGGATCGTCATCGGCACGCATGCCCTGCTGAGTGACAAGACGAGTTTCCAGGATCTCGGCCTGATTGTGGTCGATGAGCAGCACCGCTTCGGGGTGGAGCAGCGCGATGCCCTCCGGGCAAAAGCACAACGTCCTCCCCACTTGCTGGTGATGACGGCAACTCCCATTCCGCGTACCGTCGCCATGACTGTGTTCGGTGACCTTGAGACCTCCATCCTTGACGAGCTTCCCGCCGGGCGCGCCCCTATCTCCACGCACGTGGTGGGGCTCTCGGAAAACCCGGGTTGGGCTGACCGCATCTGGAAGCGGTCGCGCGAGGAAGTCGACGCGGGACACCAGGTCTATGTGGTGTGCCCCAAGATCGGATCGGACGACGACGGCGACTTCAGTCCCGGCGAATCGGAACCGAGCGAAGCGGAACTCCAGGACGAGGGCGGGGCGAGGGAGCTCGCGTCGGTGACTGCCGTCGTCGAGGGCCTCCTGCAGGAGCCGTCCCTGGCTGGTGTTCCAGTGGCACCCCTGCACGGACGGCAGGATCCGCAAATGAAGTCTGAAACCATGGCGTCTTTTGCGTCCAATGAGACCAAGGTCCTGGTTTCCACCACTGTCATCGAAGTGGGCGTGGATGTCCACAACGCCACGTTGATGGTGATCCTTGATGCTGACCGTTTCGGCATTTCCCAGCTCCACCAATTGCGGGGACGTGTGGGGCGCGGCGGGCTTCCGGGCACGTGCCTGCTGGTGACCACCCTGGAGCCCGGGCATCCGAGCCGGCGCCGCCTGGAGGCGGTTGCGTCCACTACCGACGGTTTTGAATTGTCGCAGGAGGACCTCAAGCTGCGCCGTGAAGGCGACATCCTGGGGGCGTCACAGTCCGGCGGACGCTCCACTTTGAAGCTGCTCCGGGTCCTTGAGCACGAGGACATCATTGCCCGTGCAAGGGCCGACGCCCAATCCCTGGTGGCGGACGATCCCGCGTTGGCGGACCAGCCCGCGCTTGCCGCCGCGATAGATCAGTACCTGAACCCTGAGAAGGAGGCGTTCCTTGAACGCGGTTAGAAGCCCCGGCAAAGGCCCGCAAGGAGTATGCCTGTGAGCCGCATCATCGCCGGAGTGGCCGGCGGAAACCCTCTGGCAAGCGTCCCCGGCAATGCCACCAGACCCACGACGGACCGCGTCAAGGAAGCCCTGTTTTCGCGTCTGGAATCGTTGGCGGTGATCGACGGCGCGCGGGTCCTGGATCTCTACGCGGGCTCGGGTTCGCTGGGCGTCGAGAGCGCCAGCCGGGGCGCGCACAGCGTGGACCTGGTGGAGTTCGATGCCAAGGCAAGCGACGTCTGCCAACGGAACGCGGACCTGGTCAACCAGACCCTGGGGTCCAAGAAGGTTTCCGTCCACCGTTCCAAGGTGGAATCGTTCCTGGAGCGTGCAGGCGATGCTTCGGTGTGGGACCTGGTCTTCCTTGACCCGCCCTACCCCCTGGACGAACCGGCGCTGGCTGCGGTGCTCGAAAAGCTGGCACTGCACCTGGACGATGCCGCCGTTGTGGTGGTGGAGCGCAGTTCCCGCAGCCCCGAACCGTCGTGGCCGGATGCCTTGGAGTGTTTCGCCGACAAAAAGTACGGGGAGACCAAGCTGTGGTTCGCTGAACCGGCGTGAGCACTGGTTCCGTTTAGCCGGCGATCCGGTCCAGGTCCACGCCCGTCAGGACGGCAGCCGGGTGGGGGCCGCGGGCCAATAGTTCAGCTGTCCATTCCGCGGGCCATGGCGTACGTGTGCCGACCAAAATTATGTTGCCCGGATAGCGGCCTTCAAACATGCCGGCCTCCGCGAACGCAGCAACATCCGGCATGGCCTTGCGCAGCGCTGAGACCTGGCTGCGGACAAGCGTGAGCGCCGGCTCGTCGCCCACATTGACGATGAGGACGCCATCGGGAGCCAGCCGGGCTGCTGCCTCTTCATAGAACTCCCGGCAGGCGATATGGGAAGGGGCCTCGGGCCCGGAAAAGATGTCAAGGATGACGACGTCGAACCCCGCCTCGGCGGGAAGCTGCGCCAATGCGTCGCGCGCGTCGCCGATATGGGAGGTCAGCCTTGTACCGTCGGGCATCGGCAGTTTCTGGAGGACAAAGTCCAGGAGTTCACGTTCCAGTTCAACGGCGTACTGTTCGGAGCCCGGTCGGGTGGCCTGGATGTAGCGGGCCAGTGTAAGTGCTCCGGCGCCCAGATGAAGGGCCCGGATGGGGCGGCCAGGTTCTGCGGCCAGGTCCACCACGTGCCCGATCCTGCGGAGGTATTCATAGAAGATCTCACCGGGCGCCGCCAGGTTCACGTGTGACTGTTCGGCTCCGCCGATGCTCAGGATGAAGCTGCCCTCCACGAGGGGGTCTGTATCGATCGTGGCGTGCTGGCCGCTGGTGCGGAGGAAGCGGGCGGCATGGCCGGAATCCCGGGAATTCACAGGCGTTCCTTGAGCGTAGCCAGGCGCCCGGCAGCTTCTTCCAGGACGTCGATCTTCTTGCAGAAGGCAAAACGCAGCAGGCTGCGGGTGCGTTCGGCGCCTTCCGGATGACAGAAGACCGGAACAGGGATGGCAGCCACTCCGACGAGTCCGGGCAGGCGCCTGGCGAGATCAACGGAATCCCTGATGCCCAGCGGCGCGGTATCGACGTTGATGAAATACGTGCCGCTGGGGTTGAAAACGCCGAAGCCTGCGGCGCGGAGGCCTTCGGCGAGGATGTCGCGCTTTTGCCGGAGGGTATCGGCAATGCCCTGGTAAAACGCGTCGGGAAGGCCCAGTCCGACCGCGATGGCGCCCTGGAATGGCGTGCCGGAGCTGTAGGTCAGGAATTGCTTCACGGTGCGTACAGCTGCCACCAGGTGTGCCGGTCCGGTGAGCCAGCCGATCTTCCATCCGGTGAAGGAAAACGTCTTGCCGGCGGAGGAAATGGTGATGGTTCGTTCGGCGGCGCCGGGCAAGGTGGTGACCGGGATGTGCGGCACTCCGAAGGTGAGATGCTCATACACTTCGTCGCTGAGGATGACGGCGTCGTATTTGACGGCCAATTCCACGATCCTGGCGAGGACGCTCTGCGGAAATACGGCACCCGTGGGGTTGTGCGGGTTGTTCAGGAGGACAATTTTGGTTCTGCCGCTGAAGGCTTCTTCCAACGTTTCGAGGTCCGGCAGGAAATCAGGGGCCAGCAGGGGAGCGGTGACATGCTTGGCGCCGGACATCCCGATGATGGCACCGTACGAGTCGTAGAAAGGCTCGAAGGTCAGGACCTCGTCGCCGGGTTGGACGAAGGCGAGCAGCGCCGCTGCGATGGCCTCGGTTGCTCCCGTAGTGACAAGGACTTCATTGTCGGGATCCGGGTCCAGGCCGTAAAACCGTTGCTGGTGGGCCGAGACGGCCTCCCGCAATGCGGCAACCCCCTTGCCTGGCGCATACTGGTTCGCTCCTGCCGCAATGGCGGCCTGCGCTGCGTCCTTGATCTCTACGGGGCCGTCCTCGTCGGGAAACCCCTGACCGAGGTTGATGGCTCCGGTGGACACAGCCAGTGTGGTCATTTCTTCGAAGATGGTGACTCCCAGGTCCCCGGCAGGTGAGAGTAGGTTGGCTCCCATAGCGGCCCGTTTCCAAGGTGCCGGAGCGCCGGCTGAAGTTCCAATAAGGGGAGCGCTGCTGCCTGCTGATGCCATGGCAGCCATGGTATCCCGGCGAAGCCATGGGGTAGGTTCGTCTCATGAGACGCGCGGTATGCCCTGGATCCTTTGACCCCATCCACAATGGACATCTCGAAGTCATTGCCCGGGCCGCCGGCCTGTTCGATGAAGTCATCGTTGCCGTGTCCACCAATTACGCCAAAAAGTACCGGTTCAGCCTCGAAGACCGGATGGAGATGGCACGCGAAACGTTGGCTTCCCTACGCGGAATCATCGTGGAGCCCATGGGTGAAGGCCTGCTGGCCGAGTATTGCCGCCACAGGGGCGTTTCGGCGATCGTCAAAGGCCTGCGCTCGTCCTCGGACTTCGACTACGAGTTGCCGATGGCCACGATGAACCGCCAGTTGACCGGCGTTGAAACCGTCTTCCTGCCCGCCGAAGCGCACTACGTCCACCTGTCCTCCACCCTGATCAAGGAGGTCAATGTCCTGGGCGGGGACATCTCTGATTACGTCCCCAAATCTGTGTTGAAGCGGCTCCTTGCAGGCGAGCCGCCCACTGAAGCGCCCCGCAAGGGGTAGGCTTGTCGGGTACCTGCGCCCTCACGCAGAGTTCCCCAAGCTGAAACCAGCGTACTTCTGTGCGCGCCCGGTGCCGGTTTGAGTCCTCAAGCGTGATCAGGCTAAGATGGTACGTCGGTCATATGTTCTACAGGAGTTCTCATTAAGCGAGATGCAAGTTCGCCCTTGGCGCTGGTAGTCAAGGACCTTGGACGCAGTCCAGGGACCATGCGGACACTCAACGAGCATGTACCTGCGCCAAGTGACCTTGGTGTGGCGCTCATTGGCGTAAAGGAAGGCTCGGATATCGAGCTGGATCTTCGTCTTGAGGCCGTACACGAAGGAATTCTGGTATCCGGATCCGCGATCGTCGAAGTAACCGGCGAGTGTGGGCGATGCCTGGATCCCCTTGCGTATGACCTTGAGGTCAATGTGCAAGAACTTTTCTTCTACGAAGGTGCTGAGCTTTCGGCCGAAGAAGACGATGAAGAGCAACGTCGAGTCGAGTACGATCTGATCGATCTTGAGCCGGTGTTGCGGGACGCAGTTGTCACTATGCTGCCGTTCCAGCCGGTGTGCCGGGAAGACTGCCAGGGTCTGTGCTCCGAATGTGGAGCGCGCCTGGAAGACGAGCCGGGGCACCACCACGAGGTCATTGACCCTCGCTGGGCTGCCCTAGCTGATCTGGCTAAGACTGACCGGCAAACCGATTAGTAAGTGTTCGTCTAAGAGAGAAATGAGATAGCCGTGGCTGTTCCCAAGCGGAAAATGTCTCGCGCAAATACACGCGCCCGCCGTGCCCAGTGGAAGGCAACTGCCCCCAACTTGGTCAAGACCATCGAAAACGGTCAGGTTACTTACAGCCTGCCGCACCAGGCAAAGGTCGTTACTGACTCTGCCGGCACCGCGCTGTTCCTTGAATACAAGGGCCGCAAGGTCGCAGACGCCTAATCTGCCGTAGAGGCTGACTAAGGATGTCTTCAACTGAAGAGCTTCTGAAGCGTCTCGGTGTCTCCATTGACACCGAGACGCTTCGTCTTGCTCTCACACATCGCTCATACGCGTATGAGAACGGCGGGATCCCCACCAACGAGCGCCTTGAGTTCCTCGGCGACTCCATCCTGGGTTTCTCCGTGACCGATTCCCTTTACCGTGAGAACCCCACGCTGCCTGAAGGCGAGCTGGCCAAGCGCCGCTCCGCCGTCGTCAGTACGCGCGCCCTGGCCGGAATCGGCCGTGAGATCGGCGTCGGCGAGTTCATCTACCTCGGCCAAGGCGAAAAGCTTACTGACGGCAAGAACAAAGCCTCCATCCTGGCTGACACCATGGAGGCGCTGATCGGTGCCACGTATCTGTCAAACGACATCGAAACCGCACGCCAGCTGGTCATGCGGCTCGTGGGACCCCTCCTGAAGGACGCAGGTGCCCTGGGTGCCGGCACGGACTGGAAGACCAGCATCCAGGAGCTCACCGCCAGCCGGCAATTGGGCGCCATCCACTATGCGGTGGAAGGCTCCGGACCGGATCACGCGCGGACTTTCGAAGCCGTACTGAACATTGGCGGAACACCCTACGGACGCGGTTCCGGTCACTCCAAGAAGGAAGCAGAGCAGGAAGCGGCCGCCGATGCCTGGCGTGCCCTGACTGCCCTGGACACGACCCCGACTGGTCCGGCGTCCGCTTGATCCATGCCTGAGCTTCCCGAAGTAGAAGTGGTGCGCCGTGGCCTTGCCCGATGGGTCAGGGGCCGGACCATCACAGCCGTCGAGGTGCTGGACCCACGCTCGATCAGGCGCCACGCCTTGGGAACCGAAGACTTCGTGGGGAATCTGGAACACACCACGGTGCTTGACGTCGTGCGGCGGGGAAAGTTCCTGTGGATGCCTCTCTCCATGGACGGTGTGTCCGCCACCGGTGACGGGACCCTTCCCGAGGTCTCGACCCTGCCCAAGGTCGCGCTTATGGCCCATCTGGGAATGAGCGGACAACTTCTCATGCAGGATCCGGACGTGCCGGACGAAAAACACCTTAAGGTCAGGATCTCGCTGAGCCCGGTGGAGGGCATGCATGAACAACTCAGGTTCGTGGACCAAAGGATCTTCGGCGGACTCTTCGTGACCTCCCTTGTGCCCACTCCGGACTCCGGGCCCGGAGGCCTGGGCGAGACGCCGCTGCCGGAAATCGCCGAGGAAGCCTCGCACATAGCAAGGGATCCGTTGGATCCGTGGTTCTCATTCGACGCGTTCTACCGGAACGTCAAGAAGCGGAAGACGGGCCTGAAACGTGCCCTGCTGGACCAGGGAGTCATCTCCGGTATCGGCAACATCTACGCCGACGAGGCCCTGTGGAAGGCGCAGCTCCACTACGCACGGCCCACCGATACCTTGCGACGGGCAGATGCAGAGCGGCTCATCTCGGCCGTCAAGGATGTCATGGACGCCGCCTTGGCCGCCGGCGGGACCAGCTTCGACTCCCTCTACGTTAACGTCAACGGCGATTCGGGCTACTTCGCGCGCTCCCTCAACGCCTACGGGCGGGCCGGTGAATACTGCCTGCGTTGTGCCGGGAAGGGGCTTCAGAGCGTCATCAAACGGGAACAATTCATGAACCGTTCCTCCTACACCTGCCCGGTTTGCCAGCCCCGCCCACGGAATGGGCGCTGGTAGCGCCAAAACTGTTCCGGAATCGTGGCGTGAATGGCAGACTGTCCCCATGAAACGCTTGGTGCGGTACATCGCCATCGCACGGCCGAACGCCACCTCGTCGCAGGTGGCGTCACTTCTACCCGCCGCCCCTGAGTCCCACGCCGTAAATCCGCGGCCGGGCGGGGCTGTTCTTCCGGTCATGCCATGATGGCGCGGCGGCTGGTCATCGCAGGCATATGCCTTGCCGTGCTGATCGCCGCCGTCGCAATACTCTTTGACCAACTGGCGGTGAAGCCGGCCCCTTCGGCGCAGACGACGTCCTCGTCGTCGCCAAGCCCGGGCTCGACTGCCCCCGGGTCAACAGCCTCGGCGGGAACCACTTCGCAAGGCGCCGAGGCACCCGGCTCCGGCAGTTCGCCGTCGGATGCTTCAGCAAGCGGAGGTACTGAAAACGGTGGCGACGGCGGTTCGTCACCGTCCGCCGGTCAGCCACTGGAAGTCCTTCCCCCTGTGACGGCAACACCGACAGGGCTGCCCGCGCCAACTGCTCCCGCTCCACTGATCACCGGAGCCTTGCCGGAGCCTGGTACCGCAGCCGGTGAAATGGTGGACGGCTGGCCCGCAGGGATCCTCACCTTGCCAGCGGGGTCGACCATCGGTTCAACCTCCGTGTCGACCTCGGGCAACACGCTCCAGGTCGCAGCTGACGGCATCATCGACAAGCCCCAGGCACAGGTGCTGGGTTCCTTCCGAGATTCCTTGGTATCGCATGGATTCTGGTCCGAAGACGCTCCAGCCGCTGACGGTGCCATGGCTGCCCGGTTCGTACGGGGAACGGATACGGTCACTGTTTCGGTATCAACCACAGGGACCGGCAGCTCGCGGTTCCAGCTTCTGGGCAGCCTGCACACGGCGGCGGACTAGGGCACCCATGTATATTTCCCTTTCTGACCGCAGCGGCGGTAAGCGGGACAAACCGCAGGGCACGAGGACGGCACTATCCAGCGAGGTGCCGTTCCGCTTGTCTCCGGTCATCCTTTGGCTGGGCATTGTCAGTATGGTCACCGATGTTTCCTCGGAATCGGTGTCGGCCATCCTGCCCCTGTACGTGACAGGTTTCCTGGGCCTGTCCACGATCGCTTTCGGTGTCATCGACGGCATCAACCAAGGTGCCAGCGCCATCGTCAGGATCGCCGCAGGTTGGGCCGCCGACCGCAGCGGCCACCCCAAACGGATAGCTTTGGCGGGCTATGGCTTGTCCATGCTCGCCAGGATCGGTTTCCTTTTCGCCGGGGGTTTTTGGGCGATTGCGGCCATTGTTACCGGTGACCGCATCGGCAAAGGCATCAGGACCGCTCCGCGTGATGCGCTGATTTCAGTCTCGGCGCAGCCGCAGCATCTGGCGAGATCGTTCGGCGTGCACCGGATGCTGGACAACATCGGCGCGGCAGCGGGTCCGTTGATCGCCTTCTTTGTGCTGTTGATGATTCCCAACGGGTTCAGCACCGTGTTCGTGGTGTCCCTGGCCTTCGCGGTGATCGGTGTCGCCGTCCTTGCCCTGGTGGTGCCCGACATTCAGGCCAAGGCCCTGAAGGGAGCCGGGGCACGGCAGGACCGCAGGCTTTTCGCATTTTCCTGGAGCCATTTGAAGGAACCGGGTTTGGGCAAGCTGCTGATCGCGGCAGGGCTCTTGGGCCTGGTCACGATTGGTGACGGTTTCATCTACCTGGTCCTGCAGGACAGGGATTCCTTCGCGGTCCAGTGGTTTCCCCTGCTTTTTGTGGGCACCAACGTGGTGTTTCTTGCTTTGGCCATTCCGCTGGGACGGCTGGCAGACCGCGTGGGGAAGATCCCGGTGTTCGTCGCCGGGCACGTTGCGCTGCTTGCCACCTATCTGTTGGCCGCGGCTCCTTTTGGCGGGCTTTGGGCGACGCTGGGCTGTTTGGTCCTGCTGGGTGCCTTTTACGCAGGCACTGACGGCGTCCTGGCCGCGCTGGCCAGCCAGCTGACGCCGTCGGGAAAACTCGCCACGGGAATCGCCTCAGCGCAAACCGTGGTGGCTCTGACCCGCATGCTGGCATCGGCCGGATTCGGTGTGCTGTGGTACGCCGTTGGTGCTTCCACCGCGATGCTCTTGGCAGGGGCGCTTTTGGCCTGTGCCGTTGTGGCTGTGGTTTTCATCCTCCGAGGTGCCAAGCGCGATGTCCCGGCCGACGTGAGCGACGAAGCATGAGGGAACGCGCCTCCGGGGGAGCTGCCGCGGGGAAGGTGCGGTGGGGTGTCCTCCTGATGGTCACTGTACTGGTCCTGGTCGCAGCGGGCGTCTACGCGGTGGGGGCCTACCAACGCTTTGAAGAAAGCCGGACGGCGGCCTCGTCCGTGGGGACCTCAGCCGGCGGACAGCTCCCCGGTGCTCCGTTCGTGCTGTTCCGGAACACCGCGTCAGGGCAGGGGTACGGGAACGCCGCAACTGTTCCGTTGTCGGATCCCGGCGGTAGCCGGGCCGTGAGCGGCCAGGAATGCGACCGGGTCTACGGCTCGCCGGAGCAGGTGGTGTGTTTGCGCACCAACCGAGGGCTGGTGACCTCTTTTGAAGCCGAGGTGTTCAACCGTAACTGGGAGCAGCAACGGGCCTGGCCGCTTCCCGGGATCCCCAGCCGGACCCGGATCAGCCCCGACGGCTCCAATATTGCCACTACGGTGTTCGTCACCGGCCACTCCTATGCGACAGCAGGATTTTCCACCGCCACCGAAATCAGCCTCCCAGGCGGTTCCACCGGCAACCTCGAGGACTTCGCCCTGCTGGTCAACGGCGAACGGTTGCAGGCTACCGACCGCAACATCTGGGGGGTGACCTTCGCACCGGACCAGGCGGATGTTTTCTATGCCACTGCGGCCGCCTCCGGACGCATCTGGCTGGTGCGGGGGAGCCTGTCAGCAAGGACTTTGACGGCTGTCCATGACAACGTGGAGTGTCCTTCGATTTCCCCGGACGGGACCCGGATCGCGTACAAGAAGAACGACGGCGGCGCGCTGGCAGCGCACTGGAACATCGCGGTTCTTGACCTCGCCAGCGGACGCGAGACCGTCCTTGCCGAAAAGCGCAGTGTGGATGACCAAATCGAGTGGCTCGATGACCGGAGCCTTCTCTATGGCTTGCCGGACGAGACAACGGACGGGGACAGCAACATCTGGAAGCTGGAAACGGAACCGGGCGCCCAACCAAGCATGTTCATTGCCCATGGTTGGTCGCCCAGCGTCGTTCGCTGACGTTGTTGCTTCAGCAGATCCCGAGCAAGCCGCAGACGAGTCCAGTCTGGGTCGGGCTGGGTGACGGACTCGGTGACGGGGTCGCTGTCGGTGACGGGGTCGGGGTCGCTGTCGCTGTTGCTGTTGGGGTTGCTGTCGGCGTGGCAGTAGGTGATGGTGACGGCGCCGCCTGCTGCTGGGCTGGAGCTGCGGTGGAGTACACCACATCCACGAAGTAGTTCGTGGCGTTCCAGGAACTGGTGGGCATCACGCCGCCTGAGCCGTACCGGTAGCGTCCGTTGTTGGGGCCCGAGGCCGTGAACACTCCGCTCGTCCATGTCTGGTTAAAGAATCCCTGCGTTGAGGAGTAGCGGCCGTTTGGCGCCCGGTAGGAGACCACATAGGTCTGTCCGGTAGACAAGGCAACCGGGGTTGCCAAGGTGGCGGTTTGCCAGCCGGTGGCCGTTTCGTTGGTGAAGGTCACCTGTGCCAGCCTGGTGCCTGCGGCGTTCCACAGCGAACCAACATGGGTGCCTGTGTTCCCGGTTCCCTTGTAGAAGCGGATCCCTGTGACGTTCCCCGCCTGGGACACCGTGAAGGCAGTTCCGAGCTCCACCGAAA
Source organism: Paenarthrobacter sp. CC6 (assembly GCF_040560085.1). Classification (NCBI taxonomy): domain Bacteria; kingdom Bacillati; phylum Actinomycetota; class Actinomycetes; order Micrococcales; family Micrococcaceae; genus Paenarthrobacter; species Paenarthrobacter sp. CC6. The sequence continues at coordinate 30,834 of NZ_JARDAN010000023.1, forward strand.
GCGGGTCGGAGTTGGCGGCAACCTGGGGAAGCAACGAACCGAAGATCGTCGATTGCTGGACCGCTGCCGCCGCCGTGGTGAACTGCCAGGTGGTCGGGGGCAGGGATTGCCCCTGCGGGGTGGCCACGCCCGAGACGTTGGCGGATATCTGGGTGTTGGCGGGAAGGGCGGCCGTCGGCGTGAACGTGATGGTGCGGGCGTCAGCTGACAGTGCTGCCGTTCCTGCGACAGAGGATCCGTTCGCGGTCAAAGTGAACGTGGCGCCCGGATTGATGGCGGTGGAGAACGTGATGGATGGTTTCACGTCCGTGGGAATGGCGGCGGCTCCTGGAGCGGGCACCTGGGCACTGATGGACAGGGGAGGTGCGGCTACGGTGAAGACCAGGTCCACCAGGTAGCTGGCCGTGGACGCCGTACTCGGGAAGTCACTGGTGTAGGAGTACGCCCCCGAATCCGGCTGGGTCTTCAGCGGTCCCCTCGTGAAGCCTTCACCGAAGCCACCGGAGGTGTAGGAGTACTTGCCTGTGGGCGTCTTGTAGGCAGCTACATACTCGGTGTCTGCCTGGATGTTCACGGGCTGGCTGAACGTAGCAGTCTGCCAGCCGGTGCTGGATTCGTTCGTGAACGTCACGGTCGCCAGGACCTGGCCGCCCACCGTGTAGAGGTATCCGGTGTGGGTCCCGGTGTTGCCGGCCGACTTGTAGAAGCGCACACCGGTCACCTGGCCCGCAGTGTCGCTGGTGAAGCGGACACCCAAGGTCAAGGGCACGCCATCATCTAATTCGAGGGTCGTTGGCGTCACCGTGTCCTCGTACAGGGTGCACGGGCACGAACCGGGTGTGCCCGCGGCCTGTACTGTGGTGAACTGCCACGTCCCACCGGATGACATTGGTTGTCCGGAAACGGCCGTAGCAGTCACCGTGGCCGTGTAGGAAGTAGCCGCCGCCAAAGGTGCCGAGGGCGTGAAGGTCACCTTGCGGGTGTTGCTGTCATAGACAGTAGTCCCGGCAACGGCGGCACCTGCGGCCGTCTTGAGTGACAGAGCGACGCTTGAGGACACGGCTGCTTCCGAAAGAACCGCGCTGACCGTTGTGTTGAGCGGAACGCTCGAGGCGTTCGGAATGGGGGAGTGGCCACCAACGGTGAACGGAGGCGCCGAGACCACCACCACTACGTCCACCAGGTAACTGGTGGAGGACCTCGAAGCAGGGAAGTCCCCGCTGTAGCTGTAGGCCCCGGCGTCCGACACAGTCCGCAACGGTCCAACGCTCAGTCCGGCCCCAAAGCCGTTGGCGGTTGCCGAATATGCGCCCGTGGTTGACTTGTAGCTAGCTATGTACTCGGTATTGGCAGCCATTTGGACCGGCTGGCTGAACATGGCCGTCTGCCACCCGGAACTGCTCTCATTGGCAAAGGTGACCGTTGCCAGCTGCTGCCCGCCCGCTGTGTAGAGCGCGCCTGTATGGGTGCCGGTGTTGCCGGCTGACTTGTAGAAGCGGACCCCGGTTACCTGACCGGCGGAGACACTGGTGAACCGTACTCCCAGGGTCAGCGGGACTCCGTCCTGGATTTCCGCGATGCCGGGAGTGACGGAGTCGTCATAGAGGCTGCACGGGCACGATCCCGGCACGGACGCCGTGGCAGCGGTGGTGAAGGTCCACGTGCCGCCCGAGGTGACCTGGCCTCCCGTGGTGTCGGTGCCTGACAACGTTGCCGTGTACACGGTGCTGAAGGCCAGCTGGGATGCCGGAGTGAACGTTGCCTTGCGCGTGGTCGCGTCATAGCTCGTGGTGCCCGTTACCGTTCCGGCAGAAGACTTCAGGACCAGCTGGACGCTGGCTGGGGTCACTGGCTTGGAGAAGGAGGCGCTGACCTTGGTGGTCACGGGGACGCTGGACGATGACGGAATGGGGGACTGCCCGGACACCGTCAGCGGCGAAGTATCCACGGTGCTGAAAACTGCATCAACGAAGTAGTTGCCGCCATTGAAACTGGTGGTCGGGAAGCCTTGCGAGGTGTTGTAGACGCCCGCAGGCTCCGCCCCAAAACCACCTGTGACCTTCAATGGCGGATCATTGAATCCAAAGCTCGCCCACTGGTAGTCCTTGGTGGCATAGTGCCCCCTGGGTGCCCAGTACGAGACCGTGTACTTTTGGCCCGCGGAAACTGCTACCGGCTGGCTGAACAGCACGCTCTGCCAGCCCGAGGCGGTTTCATTGGCAAAAGTGGCGGTAGCCAGGCGGGTGCCGGTGGAGCTCCACAACGAACCCGTGTGGGTTCCGGTATTGGCCGAGCTCTTGTAGAACCGGACCCCCGTCACGAAGCCATTTACTGAGGGCGTGAACCGCAGGCCCATTTCGTAGGCTCCGCCGTCTCCGGAGTCGGTGATGGCAGGGACAGTTTGGCCAAAGACGCTGTAGGGTCCGGTGAGGCCAAGGTTCCTCGTAGCCACGGCTCCGATGTTGGCGCTGTCATCCACGGCCCGAACCTGGATCGCGGCGGTGTCCAGGCCTTTCTGGATGTAGGTGTAGGTCCAGGAAGCCTTGCCCTGGGCCGGGTGCCAGGTAGTACCGCCGTCGGTGGAAACCTCGACGCCGGCCACAACACCGCCGGTGTCCGTGGCAGTTCCGGTGACCGTCACGCTGCTTCCGTGCGCGATGGTCGCGCCGTTGGCTGGAGCGGTGATGGTCGCCGTGGGGCCGGTCAGATCCGAGCTCGCGCTCGCAGCAACAAGCCCGGCCGCGCGGGTTGCCGGCTGAACGCCCATGTCCGCAAACAGGTTCACTTGAGCCTGCCGCATGCGCATATCGGCAGCGGCGCCGTCGCCGTCGTGCTCCTGATCCAGGCCCCAGGTCCACTGGACGCTGCCGGCCGAGAAGACAAGAGCCCCGCTGGCCGCCCGGTACAGGGTGATGTGATGCGTGGTTGTGCCGGGTTTGACCGTATTTCCGTAATCCTGGAGGTACTCGCTGACGCTGCCGACTGTTGTGGACAGCTGGATCAGACCTGACGGCCGGAAACCGTTATCGAGGTCCTCGTCGGATTCATAGCCCACTGTGTGCGGCGCCAAGGCAGCAGTGGTACCTGCGGGCAGGGAAGCCAGTGAGGTATTGCGCCACAACCGCGACTTTCCTTCAGCGGCTGACACCGTCACTGGAAGGTCGGTGTAGTTGGACATATACAGCGTGCCCGTCAATCCGTTTTCGGGCAGACCACCGCCATTGGCCTGGGATGCGTAGCGCGGATCCCGCCATGTTCCGGTCCATTGGCTGGTGGGGTCGATCTTTCCGTTGCTCCACGTCTCCTTGTAGCAGGTCAAGGTGCGGCCCGCGGCGCCGTCCACGGAGGAGGGCTCGAACCGCGTACGCCAGTACATTTCATTGCCTGAAAGGAACTGGAGGTTGACGCCCGCGTCGCGGGCCGCAGTAACGTTGGCCCTTTGGGGGCCGGACCAGTATTCGTCGTGGCCGACGGAAAGAAATACCTTGTGGTTCAGCAGCTCCGCACCATTGCGGTCAACGTCAAGGCCGCTGACGTAGCTGACGTCATAGCCGTTTTGTTCCAGGAACCGCACCATCGGATATTCGTTGGCGAAGTAGAAGTCCCGGCCTCCGATGCCGCCTCGGGTGTTCACGGGGCGGTTGTAGCTCACTTTGTAGGCGCGCCCGTTGACGGCCCCCTGGTAGAAGTCGGCGCCGCCATACGTGTTGTAGGCCTGCCAGGTCTGGTCCGCTGTTTGGAAAACGATCGATGAACGGTTTCCGTCGTTCCTGACGATGAAGGTGATGTGGCTCTGGCCGCCCGTATCCGGTCGAGTGAGAAGGGCGATATAGACCCCTGAGACCGCGGTCGCAGGTACCTGCCAGGTGGCCGAAACAGCCCAGGTACCGCAGTCATAGAGTTCGGTCGTCAGATCGTTCCTGCATGCGGGCTGCGTCTGGCGCAGGACCGATGGAGTGACGTCGGCAATCTTCCGTGCACCGTTGCCTCCGTACCAGCCCGTGCGGTAGATCGCGATGGTGTAGCTGGGGGCCTTCGTGTCGATCTTGAAGCGGATGGGTTGTCCGGCATTGACGCTGATCTCGGTGGAGAAACCCTGGATTGTGTCATCCCCGGCCCCATCAATGTCCCATTCCGAGGGCGGGCTGCCCGGTTTGGAATTCTCACACGCCACAGCGTTCACTATGGGGTCGCAGGGACCCGCCGCCACAGCCGCGGGGGCGGTCAGGGGCAGCAACGCTGCCACCATTGCCAGCACCAAAGTGAAGAGCAGCCCCTTGAGGGCCCGCTGAGGTGGGGTTACTGAAGGACCGGGCATGAGAACTCCTGGAGTGGTACGCCAATTGCTACGACGGGTCTGCGTCTTCACGCAGCCCCTGCTTGCCGCTCCCCAGCCAGGGTCAAACCAAGATCTTCAGTTATTGAAACCACGGTGCCTTGTGGACAGGCGTTCCTACTACGGGACCGGATCCAGCCAAAGCCGAACAGAAGTTCAAGCCGAGGCCGGATCACCGGAACGAATCCACCAAGTAACCCTTGGCAGGAGTGTAGGGGTGCGGCATCCCTGCCGCAAGGCTTTCCCGCTGCAGATCCGCGGATTTCACGTAAACGGCAGTAGATTTAGGGGGACACAAACACCCGGGCCACCCAGGAGAACCGAAGCGCCTTGCATTTGAAAAGTTTGACCGTCCGCGGATTCAAGTCGTTTGCGTCGGCCACGACGTTCGACTTCGAGCCCGGCGTCACTGCCGTCGTCGGTCCCAATGGATCCGGCAAATCCAACGTGGTGGATGCGCTGGCCTGGGTCATGGGCGAGCAGGGCGCAAAAACACTGCGCGGCGGAAAAATGGAAGACGTCATCTTCGCCGGAACCTCGGGCCGCCCGCCACTTGGCCGGGCCCATGTGTCGTTGACCATCGACAACGCGGACAACGCGCTTCCCATCGAGTACAGCGAAGTAACCATTTCCCGCACCCTCTTTCGCACCGGTGGTTCCGAATACGCCATCAACGGTGCGCCGTGCCGGCTGCTGGACATCCAGGAACTCCTCTCGGATTCCGGTCTCGGCCGGGAAATGCACGTGATCGTTGGCCAAGGCCAGCTGGACCGCGTCCTGCACGCTACGCCCGAAGACCGCCGGGGCTTCATCGAAGAAGCCGCAGGCATCCTCAAGCACCGGCGGCGCAAAGAAAAAACAGTGCGCAAGCTGGAGGCCATGCAGGCCAACCTGGCACGGCTCAGTGACCTCACCGCCGAAATCCGTCGGCAACTGACCCCCTTGGGGAAACAGGCCGAAATCGCCCGCCGCGCCCAAACCGTCCAGTTCGACGTACGCGACGCCCGCGCCCGTCTCCTTGCCGACGACCTCGTACAACTGACAACCACCCTGGAACAGGACGTCGCCGACGAAGCCGCGCTCAAGCAACGCCGCCAGGTAGTCGAAGCCGGGCTGGGCGTGGGACGGCGACGGCAAGCAGAGCTGGAACAGCACGCCGCAGAAGCAACCCCCCGCCTCAACGCCGCCCGCGATACCTGGTACCAGCTCTCCGCCGGCAGGGAGCGTCTGCGTTCGCTGGGTTCGCTGGCCGCTGAACGGCGGCGCCTGCTGGGCTCCTCCGAAACCGCACCCGAATCGGGGCGCGATCCGGAACACCTCGAGCGCCAGGCCGCCAGGGTCCGCGAGGAACAAGCAGCCCTGGAACACGACATCCTGGCAAAACAGGCCGCACTGCTTGAAGCCACCGTCGCCAAGGACGCAGCCGAAGCACTCGCAGCCGCCGAAGACAAACGCCTCACAGTCATGTTGCGAGCTGCAGCCGACCGCCGCGAGGGGCTTGCCCGTCTCGCCGGCCAGCTTGCTGCCGCACGGTCCCGGGCAGAGGCAGCCGAGGCCGAGCGCGGCAGGTTGCGGGAGTCGCTGGGGGCCGGAGATGAGCGGCGTAGAAAGGCGCAAAGCGAGTTCGCCGCCCTTGAAGCGCAAGTAGCCGGCGTCGAGGACGGCGAGGAAAGCCTGGATGCCGAATACGAGGAAGCAAGCGCGGCGCTGGACGGAGTACTTGCTGAAATTGAGGAACTCAAGGCTTCCGAGCGGGAGGCAGTCCGTGAGCGGGACGCCCTGACGGCCCGGCGGGATGCGCTTCAGCTCGGACTCAACCGCAAAGATGGCTCCGGGCACCTGCTGACGACCGAAGGAGTACTCGGTCCGCTGGCGGGTTTGATCAGCATCGAGCCCGGCTGCGAGGCCGCCATTGCCGCGGCCCTGGGCAGCGCCTCGGATGCCCTGGTGGTTGCCGGTGCCGACGCCGCCGTTGCGGCCTTGGGTCTGTTGAAGAAGGACGACGCCGGTCGTGCGGCGTTGCTCTTGGCCGGCGGTTTCGCCGAAGAAGACGACGCCCGGACCGCCGTCGAACTGCCTGCGGGATGCCGCCGGGCTGTCGACGTCGTAAAAATAGCCGACCCGGCGGGCCACGGTGCCCTCGGACTCCTGGCCAATACCGTCGTGGTCGATGACCTCCGCACGGCGGCGGCGCTGGTCGCGGACCACCCTGAAGTGAAGGCAGTCACCATCGACGGTGACGTTTTTACGGCCGTGACTGTCCTTGGCGGCTCAGCCACCGCACCATCGCTTCTTGAAGTCCAGGCCGCAGTGGACGACGCCGATGCCCGCCTTCATGAGGTCACCGCCCGGCTGGAGCGTGGCCGTTTCGCCCTCGCCGGGGCCCAGGCCCGCCGCGCCGAAGCGCAGGAACGTGCCGATGCCGCACTGGAAAGACTGCATGAGTCCGACGCGCGGCTTGCTGCTGTCGCCGAACGCCTGGGCCACCTGAATTCTGTTCTGCGCAGCGCAGTGGGCGAAAGCGATCGTCTGGCGGCCTCCATGGCCAAGGCTGAAGCAAATATTGCGGAGGCGCAGCTGGATCTGGAAGTTGCTGCCGAGCGCCTTGCTGCCGCCCAGGAAGTCCCTGACGAGGAACCCTCCACCGACCAGCGGGATGAACTTGCCGCTGAGGCGAGGACGGCCCGCGCCCTGGAGACGGAAGCCCGGCTGGCGCTTCGCACTGCCGAAGAGCAACTGGGCGCGGTCAGCAACCGGGCTGCCTCCCTGGAGCGGGCTGCAGCCACCGAACGCCGTGCGCGTGAGGAGGCTGCACGACGGGCCCAGCGTCGCAGGTCACAGGCCCAGCGTGCTGCCGCTGTTGTTTCGGCGGTCGAACAGACTCTGCGCTACGTGGACGTCTCGGTGGAGGTGGCTGCCGATGAACGGGACCAGGCCGAGCAGAAACGCGAACTCCTTGAAAAAGAGCTTTCGGACGTCCGCTCGGGCAACGAGGCCCTGGCACGCGAGCTTGCCGAACTGACCGATTCGGTGCATCGGGATGAGATGGCACGGACACAACAGCGGCTGCGGATCGAGGCCTTGGAAAGCCGGGCAATCGAGGAACTGGGACTTTCCGCTGAGCAGCTCATTGCCGACTACGGCCCGGACCGGCCGGTTCCGCTTCCCGCCGGATCCACCACGGACAAATGGGCCGAACTGCGGGCCCCCGTCGACGAAAACGGCGAACCTGTGGTGGAAGGTGTTCCCTTTGTCCGGGCGGAGCAGGAGAAGCGGCTGAAGAAGGCCGAGCGCGAGCTGGCAGCCCTGGGCAAAGTGAACCCGCTGGCGCTCGAGGAGTTTGCAGCCCTGGAAGAGCGGCACCAGTTTCTCAGCTCGCAGTTGGAAGATCTCAAGTCCAGCCGGAAAGACCTGCTGGACATCATCAAAGAGGTGGACAAACGCGTCCAGCAGGTCTTCACGGAAGCTTTCGCGGACACCTCAGCCCAGTTCGACCACGTCTTTGCCAGGCTCTTCCCCGGTGGCGAGGGAAAGCTGGTGCTTACTGATCCGGATGACATGTTGACCACGGGCATCGAGGTAGAGGCCCGTCCCGCCGGGAAGAAGATCAAGAGGCTTTCACTGCTTTCAGGTGGTGAGCGCTCCCTGACTGCTGTCGCACTGCTGGTTGCCATCTTCAAGGCGAGGCCTTCACCGTTCTATGTCATGGACGAAGTCGAAGCGGCGCTGGATGACACCAACCTGGGCCGGCTCATCACCATCTTTGAAGAATTGCGGGAGTCCAGCCAGCTCATCGTGATCACCCACCAAAAGCGCACCATGGAAGTGGCCGATGCCCTCTACGGTGTGACGATGCGCGGTGATGGCGTGTCAACCGTCATCAGCCAGAGGCTCGGTGCCGGGGCTTAGCTTTATGAGAAGGTAGGGGAGTGAACGATTTCCTACCCATAATTCTGTCCATTCTCGCTGCGCTCGTAGTGGTCGGCGGACTCGTGCCGGTATTGATGAAGGCCCGCAAATCGGGCGCAAAATACCCCGGAACGCGAGATGCGAACGATCCTTTGCAGTCGTCGGCAGCAGGCGGCGGAACCCTTGTGGAGGACCGCCCGGATGCGGCGAAGGCACCGGCCCCGACCTTTGACGGAACAGTCGAAGGCACGGATGTTCCGGACGACGCCGCAGGGCTCGAAACCATCGCCATCGACACCCCGGCGCCGGTCGAAGGGCGCCTGACCCGCCTGCGCGCCCGCCTGGTCAAGTCCAACAACATCCTCGGCAAGGGCCTGCTGGCCTTGCTGTCCGGCGACAAGATCGACGAGAACGTCTGGGATGAGGTGGAGGAAACCCTTCTCCTGGCCGATCTCGGCACCGAGCCCACCATGCAGTTGGTTGATGCATTGCGTGAGCGTGTCAAAGTCCTGGGCACCCGCAGCCCCGAAGACGTCAAGGCCATGCTCAGGGAAGAGCTCATCAAGCTGGTTGATCCCGGGATGGACCGTTCACTGAACGTCGAACGCAAAGGCGACCGTCCCGCCGTCGTGCTTGTTGTCGGTGTGAACGGCGTCGGCAAGACCACCACCGTGGGCAAGCTGGCGCGTGTCCTGGTGGCCGAAGACAAGGACGTGCTGCTTGGTGCTGCTGACACCTTCCGTGCCGCCGCGGCTGAGCAGCTGGCCACGTGGGGACAGCGCGTGGGTGTGCCCACGGTCAAGTCCGACATCGACGGTGCGGACCCCGCCTCGGTTGCTTACGAGGCCGTGAAGGCAGGCATCGACCAGGAGGTCGATGTTGTCATGGTGGACACGGCAGGACGCCTGCAAAACAAGACCGGCCTCATGGATGAGCTGGGCAAGGTGAAGCGGGTCATCGAGAAGCTGGCGGAGGTGGACGAGGTCCTGCTGGTACTGGACGCCACCACCGGCCAGAACGGACTCAATCAGGCACGGGTTTTTGCTGAAGTGGTCAACATCACCGGCATCGTGCTGACCAAGCTCGACGGCACGGCCAAGGGCGGCATCGTTGTCGCCATCCAGAAGTCCCTCGGCGTTCCGGTGAAGCTGATCGGCCTGGGTGAAGGCCCGGACGACCTTGCACCCTTCGAAGCGGAAAGTTTCGTTGACGCACTGCTCAACTAAACAGCGGAACAGCTGAAGAGCTCCAGCCAAACAGAACTCCCACTGGACTGGCCGGCAGCAGTGGTTGACCCGAAACCGGGCAACCTCGGCCGCCGGTCAGTTCCTACGTTTAAGGGGTTCCCTTGCAGGCAGCCACGCTGCCGCGGTGACCAACAGCACCGCACCCGTCAGGCCGAACGCCCAGCCATAGCCCAAGCGGTCGGCGATCAGGCCGGCAACCACCGGGCCGATGATTGCGCCAGTATCGGCAGCCATCTGGAAGACGGCAAGCACCTTGCCGCCCGAGCGTCCCCTTCCAATGACATCGGCGACGGCGGCCTGCTGCGCCGGCCCCAGCAAGCCGGAGCCGAAGCCTGCTATGGCGGAGGCGATGAAGAAAGCAGTCAGATCCGTGGTCAGGCCGATGAGCCCGGTGGCCAGTCCAGTGATGACCAGGCCAGGGATCAGCAGGCGTTTTCGTCCCCAGGCATCTGCCAGGCGGCCGGAGAACGTCAGGGCAAGGGCATTTCCGACGGCGAACACGGCCAGTGCCCACGCAGCGGTTTCCGGACGTGAATCCAGGACGGCCACAGCAAAGAGCGGAATGGTAGCCATGCGGACGCCGAACGTCACCCAGCCGTTGCCGAAGCTGGAAAAAACTGCGGCGCGGTAGGCGGAGTCGGACAGCGCCTCTTTCAAAGCCATTGCGGGTGCCGGTCCGGCCTCCTGGGCGGCATTGCCGTCACCTCGGAGCATTGTCCGGACTACCAGGGCAGCAACAAGGAGCGCTCCGGCATAGGCCAGGAAGGGAACCCTCAGCCCGAAACCTGCCAGCAGGCCACCCACCACCGGCCCCAGGACGCTGCCAATCAGGAACGCCGAAGCATAGGCGCCGGATACCCTGCCACGCCGTTCCGGCGGAGCCAGCCGGATGAGCAATCCCATGGCCGCAACCGTAAACATCACCGAGCCGGCCCCGCCGAGTCCGCGGAAGATCAGCAGCTGCCAGTAGTCCTGGGCAAACGCGCAGGCCGCCGTGGATACGGCAACGATCAAAAGGCCGGAGACGTACACGTTCCGTTCCCCGAACCGTCCGATCAAGGCCCCGCCCGCCGGCGCGAAGACCAGCCGCATGAAAGCGAAGATGCTCACGATCACGGCAGCCGCGGTGGCACCGACGTCGAAGGTCGTGGCGAATTGCGGCAGAACGGGAGCGACCAGCCCGAATCCCAAGGCGATCAGGAACGCGGCAGCCAACATCACCTTGATGTCCCGTGGCAAGGGCGCCTTTTCCTGCCGGATCCTTGGAACTTTGGTGGATCGGGACGACTGGGTCATTCGGGGCTGGTCCTTCTGGTGGGTTTTTGGCACTTCTGCGCTGCGACGGGGTTGAGCTGGGCAATTCCTGTGAAGTCTGACGCCTGAAACATATCCGTAACATCGAAGATATGCACCATTTACGTTGGGGAGGTTGTTGTAACCGGCCCGCAATATAAATCCAGCGCAGGTGAAACACGGCGGCACAAAACTCTTAAGCAGGACGCAAAAGGCGTCAGGACAGCGGTTGAACCGCAGATCTAGCAAGAGAGGAACGTGCACCATGGAACTTACCGCAGGTCACGTATGGGTCATGGTGGCGGCGGCGCTTGTGCTGTTCATGACACCTGGTCTGGCATTTTTCTACGGCGGCATGACACGCGCCAAGGCAGCCTTGAACATGATGATGATGAGCTTCATCTCCATCGGCATCGTCGGGGTCGTCTGGGTGATGTGGGGCGCATCGATGAGCTCCGGGGAAGGTTTCCTGGAGATCGTGGGCAACCCGTTCGCTTCGTTCGGTCTTATCGGAGTTGAAACCACCCCGGACGCGATGATCAAGATTGGCTACGCAGCTACCTTCGCCATCATCACCGTCGCCCTCATCAGCGGTGCGATCGCAGACCGTGCCAAGTTTGGTGCCTGGAGCATCTTCGTTCCGGTCTGGGTCACCCTGGTCTACTGCCCGCTGGCCTACATGGTCTGGGGTGGAGGCTTGTTCGGCCCCGAAGGCGCAATCGGCAAGGCCCTCGGCCCGGCCATCGACTTCGCCGGCGGCACCGTGGTTCACATCAACGCCGGTGTTGCAGCTCTCGTCCTGGTCCTCATCATTGGCAACCGCCGCGGTTTCGGCAAGGATCCCAACCACCGTCCCCACAACATCCCGTTCGTCATGCTCGGTGCTGCAGTTCTGTGGTTTGGCTGGTTCGGCTTCAATGGCGGCGCAGCTACCACTGCGGAACAGGCGGGCCTGATCTGGATCAACACCCTGGCAGCACCCGCGGCAGCCATGATCGGCTGGCTCATCACGGAACGTATCCGCGACGGCCACCCGACATCGCTCGGCGCAGCGTCCGGTGTAGTCGCCGGTTTGGTAGCCATCACCCCTGCCTGCGCAAACGTTGATCCCATCGGCGCCCTGGCGCTCGGTGTGGTTGCCGGTGTGGCCTCTGCCCTGGCTGTCGGCCTGAAGTTCCGCTGGGGCTTCGATGACTCTTTGGACGTCGTGGGAGTCCACCTCGTCTCCGGAATCATCGGCACCGTGGCCCTTGGCTTCATCGCCAAGTCCGTGGACGGAGTTGGAGGCGGCCTCTTCTACGGCGGAGGATGGACCCAGATGTGGGCACAGCTTGCTGCGGCCGGCATTGCCATCGCGTTCTCGGCTGTCATGACGGCCATCATCGCCTTCGCCATCCACAAGACCATGGGCTTCCGGGTTTCCACGGAACAGGAGAACGTGGGCGTTGACCTCAGCCTCCACGCTGAGACCGCTTACGAGTTCGGCATCAACGGCCACGGCGGCAGCTTCCAGCCGCTGCACGAGGCCATGACCGGCAAGTCGGAAACCACCGCAACCAAGGCACCCGCAGAGGGCAAGGAGAGTGTCCAGGCATGAAGCTCATCACAGCGATCGTTCGTCCCGAAAAGCTTGAAGCGGTCCGTGAAGGCCTCGAAGCCTACGGAGTCCAGGGCCTGACGGTCAGCGCGGCCAGTGGTTATGGCCGGCAGCGCGGCTATACCGAGGTATACCGCGGAGCTGAGTACAACGTGGATTTGCTGCCCAAGATCCGGATCGAGGTTCTCGCCACCGACGAGCAGGCGGACGACATCCTGGATGTCCTCATTGCCAGCTCGAATACCGGACGCGCAGGTGACGGCAAGGTATGGACCATGGACGTTTATGAAGCGGTCCGGGTCCGGACCGGCGAACGTGGCGCAGCCGCAATCTAGGACAGCAACACAGTAGCCAGGACAGCAGCACCGTCCAGGTGATGGCAAAGCGGGCCGGGTACCCCTCAAGGTATCCGGCCCGCTTTGCGCTGCGCTGACCTAGTTGTCGACGGCGGTGGGCCAGCCCGCCGGACCCTCGCTCCCGGCGTCGTATTCTTCCAGCGGCACCTCGCCGTCCGCCCAGGCCCGAAGGACCGGCTCGATGATCCGCCAGCAGTCTTCGGCGGTGTCGCCGCGGACGGACAGCAGGGGATCGCCGGTGAGGATTCCTTCCAGGACTTCACCGTAGGGCAGCATTCCCGCTGCGCTCAGTTCTGCCATGAGGGTCGCGCGGTCCAGCGTGAAGATGTTTCCGGGCCCATTGACATCGACATGGAGCTCCAAGGTGTCCGGCCCGAAACCAATCCGTAGTTGGTTGGGGGAGTCCACGCCCGTAAAGCCCACCGGCAGCTGGGGAACCGGCCGGAAGGTGATGACAGCCTCCTTCCGGCGTTCTCCCATGGCTTTTCCGGACCGGAGGATGAACGGGACACCCTTCCACCGCCAGTTATCAATGTCCACCTGGACTTCGGCCAGGGTTTCGGTGTTGCGCCCGGGATCCACGCCTTGTTCAGCGGCGTAGTCGGGGACTGTACGTTCGCCGAGGGTTCCGGCGGTGTACCTGGCCCGCCGTGTGGAGGCATCGAAGGGGGCTTTGACGCTGCTGGCGCGCAGCACGGTAGCCACAGCGTCACGGAGATCGCGTTCTTCGATGGTGGCCGGGGCATCGATGGCCAGGAAAGCCATGATGTGCAGGAGATGGCTTTGGATCATGTCACGCAGGGCTCCGGCAGCGTCGTAGTAACGCGCCCGTCCTTCGAGGGCCAGGTCTTCGTCGAAGACGATTTCCACCTTTTCGACGTGCTCACGGTTCCAGACGGGTTCCAGGAATCTGTTGGCGAAGCGTAGGCCCAGGATATTCAGGACTGTCGCCTTGCCCAGGAAGTGGTCCACGCGGTGGATGTGGTCCTCGGGCACCAGGGCCGCCAGGGTCTTGTTCAGTTCACGCGCTGATTCAGTGCCCGAGCCGAAGGGCTTCTCCATCACCAGGCGCGTGCCGGCCGGCACCTGCTCACGCCGCAGTATTTCGCAGGCCTTCTGGCTGACGTGGGGAGGCAGTGCAAAGTACACGGCGACCGGCCCCTCCAGCTGCGCCAGCAGTTCGGCCAAGGGGCCATCCGCTGTCACATCCACCTGGTGGTATTCGGTACTTTCGGCAACTGCGGCCAACGCCGCGCGTCCGGCAGTATCGGCGGACTCCGACGCCGCCTCGAAGGCGCCCTTGACCCGTTCCTGCCATTGATCCGGTGACCACGGGTCCGAACCGGCGCCCACCAGCCTCAGTCCGGGGGCACGGCCGGCCGCCAGGAGTCCGGCTAGTCCGGGCAGGAGCAGCCTGCCTGTCAGGTCCCCGGACGCGCCGAGGATGAGCAACGTTTTTACAGTTGTTTTACTGGTCACTGTGCCAGCATGCCACCTTGCCAGCGTGACTTGGTACCCTAGATAGTCGAGTCCCGTGGTTAACGCCGGACCGGCCACCATTCGTAGACCATCGAAAGAAGTGCGCGGCGCGTGTTCAATTCACTCTCTGACCGGTTGACAGCAACCTTCAAGAACCTCCGTGGCAAGGGCCGCCTCACCGAGGCTGACGTCGATGCCACCGTCCGGGAGATCCGCCGTGCCCTCCTGGACGCGGACGTCGCAGTGTCCGTGGTCCGCGAGTTCACAGGCCGCATCCGTGAACGCGCCCTGGGTGCCGAGGTTTCGGGAGCGCTGAACCCGAGCCAGCAGATCGTCAAGATCGTCAATGAGGAACTCAAAGAGATCCTCGGCGGCGAGACCCGCCGCATCCGTCTGGCCAAAACCGGCCCCACCATCATCATGCTGGCCGGCCTTCAGGGTGCCGGTAAGACCACCCTCGCAGGCAAGCTTTCCAAGTGGCTCAAGGCCCAGGGCCACAGCCCCATGCTGGTGGCGTGCGACCTTCAGCGCCCTAATGCAGTGACCCAGCTCCAGGTAGTTGGCCAGCGCGCCGGTGTCCCGGTGTTCGCCCCGCACCCGGGTGCCACCTCCGAACTTGAGCACCCCGCCGGTGACCCGGTTGCGGTAGCCAAGGCCGGCGTCGAGGAAGCCCGCCAGAAGCTTCACGACGTCGTGATCGTGGACACCGCCGGCCGCCTCGGCGTGGACGCCGAGATGATGGACCAGGCCCGTCGCATCCGCCAGGCGATCATTCCCAACGAAGTCCTTTTTGTCATCGACTCCATGATCGGCCAGGACGCCGTCAACACGGCGATGGCGTTCGATGAAGGCGTCAACTTCACCGGCATCGTGCTCTCGAAGCTCGACGGCGACGCCCGCGGTGGTGCCGCACTTTCCGTTGCGTCGGTCACCGGTAAGCCGGTCATGTTCGCGTCAACGGGCGAAGGCCTTGACGATTTCGAACTCTTCCACCCGGACCGGATGGCTTCCCGCATCCTGGACATGGGTGACGTACTTACCCTGATCGAACAGGCTGAGAAGGCGTGGGACAAGGACGAAGCAGCCCGGATGGCGAAGAAATTCGCCGACCAGGAAGACTTCACCCTTGACGACTTCCTGGCCCAGATGCAGCAGATCCGCAACATGGGCTCCATGAAGAAGATGCTCATGATGATGCCGGGTGCGCAGAACATCCGCCAGCAGCTTGAGAACTTCGACGAAAAAGAGATCGACCGCGTCGAAGCGATCGTCCGTTCCATGACCCCGCACGAGCGTGTGGCTCCCAAGATCATCAACGGCTCACGCCGCGCCCGTATCGCCAAGGGTTCAGGTGTCCATGTTTCCGAGGTCAACGGCCTGCTGGAGCGTTTCGCCCAGGCCCAGAAGATGATGAAGAAGCTGGCCCAGGGCGGCGGCATGCCGGGCATGCCCGGAATGCCCGGCCTCGGTGGTCCCGGTGGAGGACGAAAGAACGGGAAGAACGCGCCCAAGAAGAAGGCACGGTCGGGCAACCCGGCCAAGGCTGCCCAGGAGCTGCGTGACGCAGAGGCCAAGCGGGCCAATGCGGCCTCGGCGGCTCCCACAGGCGCGGCCTTCGGCCAGGGCGCAGCGGACTTCGACCCGTCCTCGCTCAACCTTCCCAAGGGTTTCGACAAGTTCCTCGGTAAATAACCGTGCCGACATCCCGGCCCGCGTCGGAGCCGGGATGTCAGAGCCGTCGAATAGGCTGAACCAATGCATAAGCAGCGCGTAGTCTTCCTTCACGGCCTGGGCAGTTTTGGTGCTGCGGCCTGGCCGAAGCAGCACGGCATGGCGCTTGGCTATGATGCACTTTTTCTCCGGAGGCACGGTTTTGATCCGGTCGCGGAACCGGCGGAATCCAACGTCGCTGCCGACGTCGCCATCGTGATTGGTGCCTTGGCTGATTCAGGGGGCGGCCACGTCGTAGCGCACGAGCAAGGCGCGATCTCCGCCATGTTGGCGGCCGTTGAGCGCCCTGATCTTGTGCATTCGCTTTCCTTGGTGGAGCCCGCCTGTTTGTCCTTGACTGCTGAGCTTCCCGCTACCGCTTCATATCGGGCGCTGATGGAACCGCTGTTTGAGGTGCGGGGCCAGCTCAACGACGCCGATTACCAGCGTGAGTTTTTCCTCCGCGCGTTTTCCGCCGAAACGGGAGGGCTCGACTCTCCCGAGGCCCGGCGTTCTGCCCGCAGGCTCCGGCTCCAAGCTCCGCCGTGGGAAGCTCCGCTGCACATTGTTCCTGGTGTTCCCACCTTGGTTCTTACTGGTGGTTGGGAGCCGCTGTACGAGGAAATCGCCGCGTACCTCCAGGAGACCGGTGCCCTCCGCCGTGTGGCAGCAGGCGGGCACCGGCCCCAGGACTCACCCGACGGCGATCACATCATCCGTTCGTTCGTCGCAGAGGTGCGACGGGCCAGGTCAGTTCAGGCTTCCTGACTGCGTGGTCCCATCGATCGGCTCCGGCGTCCGTGCGGAGGCCACCTGGAGCTCCGGCAGGTAGACCTTTCCACCGGAGGCGAGGAACTCCGCACTTTTTTCCCGCATCCCGCTGTACATTCCTGCGATCGCCGCTTGGGATTCTGCTGAACCGTATTCGTCGCGGATGTCCTGGCTGATGCGCATCGAACAGAACTTGGGCCCGCACATTGAGCAGAAGTGCGCCGTTTTGGCGGGTTCGGCCGGCAGCGTTTCATCGTGGAACGACTCGGCCGTCACAGGATCGAGGGACAGGGCAAACTGGTCCCTCCACCGGAACTCGAAGCGCGCCTTGGAAAGTGCGTCGTCGCGCTCGTGTGCGCCGGGGTGCCCCTTGGCAAGGTCCGCCGCGTGCGCCGCGATCTTATACGTGATCACCCCTGTTTTGACATCGTCTTTGTTGGGTAGGCCCAAGTGTTCCTTGGGCGTGACGTAGCAGAGCATGGCCGTACCGTAGCGGGCGATCTCCGTGGCACCGATGGCTGAGGTGATGTGGTCGTAGCCGGGGGCGACGTCGGTGACCAGCGGACCCAGGGTGTAGAACGGTGCCCCTTTGCAGAGTTCCTGCTGCCGTTCCACATTTTCGCGGACCAGGTGGAACGGGATATGCCCGGGACCTTCCACCATCACCTGCACGTCGAATTCCCAGGCGCGCTGTGTGAGTTCGGCCAGGGTGTCCAGTTCCGCGAATTGTGCGGCGTCGTTGGCGTCAGCGGTAGCGCCGGGACGCAGGCCGTCGCCGAGGGAAAACGCGACGTCGTACTTGGCAAAAATTTCGCACAACTCGTCGAAGTGCGTGTACAGGAAGTTCTCCTGGTGGTGGGCCAGGCACCACCCCGCCATGATGGACCCGCCACGGGAAACTATGCCTGTCACGCGGTTGGCGGTCAGCGGTACGTACCTGAGCAGTACACCGGCATGGATCGTCATGTAGTCCACGCCTTGCTCGCACTGTTCGATCACTGTGTCACGGAAGATTTCCCACGTGAGCTTGTTGGCTTCTCCATTGACCTTTTCCAGCGCCTGGTAGATGGGAACGGTGCCGATCGGAACAGGGGAGTTGCGGATCAGCCACTCGCGGGTGGTGTGGATGTCGTCGCCGGTTGACAAGTCCATGACGGTGTCCGCGCCCCACTGCGTAGCCCACTGAAGCTTGTCCACTTCTTCGGCAATTGAACTGGTGACGGCCGAATTGCCGATGTTGGCGTTGATCTTCACCAGGAAGGCCTTGCCGATAATCATGGGCTCGGATTCGGGGTGGTTGATGTTGTTGGGAATGATCGCGCGGCCGGCGGCGACTTCGCTGCGGACCAGTTCGACATCGCAATTCTCGCGCAGCGCCACGAAGCGCATCTCAGGCGTCACCAGGCCTTGCCGTGCGTAGTGCATCTGGGTGACGGTCTTACCCTCGACGGCGCGGCGAGGCACCGGTTGCGCGCCCTTCCACTCGGCTGAGGCGGCCCCGCGGCGAACAGCCGACTTGCCGTCGTCGAGCAGGTTCCGTTCGCGGCCGGAATAGGCCTCAGTGTCGCCGCGGGACTCGATCCATGCGGCCCGGAACGGTTCCAAGCCCACGACGGGATCGCTGCCCGGGCCTGCCGTCCGGTACACCTGCAGTGGTGCGTTGGCTTGGCCATTGGGGGAGGGCTCCAGCGCGATTTCCGTCACGGGGACGCGGATTCCGGCGTCATGGTCTTTAAGCCATGCCAGCGAATGGGACCTCAGGGACTGCGTAACAGGCTCGTTTTGGGCAGGGCTGGACTCGCTTTGGGCAGGGCTGTGCTGTGTTTTGGTGGTGCTCAAAGGATTACTCACTTCCTTCGCCGGCATTACCCGGACAGGTTCAACGGTCGCAGGCTGCCTCAGCCCGATCTCAGCCCCTGCAAGGGCACCCGTGTGGTCGTAGACGAAGCTACCACAGCTGGCAGGGGGCGCCCAGTCACATCAGTCCGCCGAAGCCTGCCGCCCCCCAGCGGATTAGGCTTTTGCCATGGCCAACATCATTGAATTCAGCGGACCCGTGCTCGTGGCAGCAGATGACGTGCGCCAAGGAATGTGGTCTGTTGGGGGAGCGCTGACGTTTGAAAAGCCGTCGTCCCCTCCAGACAAGGTACTGGACGGTTGGGTCCTGCCGGGTTTCGTGGATGCCCACTGCCATATCGGCTTGGGCGCCGGTGGGGCCGTGGACGACGCCACCACCCTCGCGCATGCCCAGGCCGACCTCGCTTCGGGAACCCTGCTGATCCGCGACTGCGGATCTCCCAGCGACACACGTTGGGTGCAGCAGCGGACGGACTTGCCCCGCCTTATCAGGTCCGGCCGCCACATCGCCCGAAGCCGTCGGTACCTGCGCGGATTGGGCCATGAGATTGAACCGGAACAGCTGGTGGAGACCGTCCGTAAGGAGGCCCGCGACGGCGACGGTTGGGTGAAGCTCGTAGGCGACTGGATCGACCGGGGCATTGGCGACCTGGCGCCCTCTTTTCCGGCAAAGCTGGTCAAGGACGCCGTAGCTGCCGCCCACGAGGAAGGTGCCAGGGTCACGGCGCACTGCTTTGCGGAGGACACAATCGACGACATGCTGGATGCCAACATCGACTGCATCGAACATGCCACTGGCCTTCTGCCCCGGCACATCCCACGGCTGGTGGAGCAGTCAGTGCCGATCGTTCCCACGTTGGTGAACATTGCGACCTTTCCGGAGATCGCCGCCCAGGCGGCGCCAAAGTTCCCCGGGTACGCGGACCACATGACGCGGTTGTGGGAGCGCCGGCGTGAGCGGGTCCTTGAGGCTTTCGAGGCCGGGGTGGCGATCTACGCGGGAACGGATGCGGGCAGCGTGATCAAGCACGGCCGCATCGCGGACGAAATGCATGAACTGCACGACGCCGGCCTGCCGCCCGCCGCGGTCCTGGATGCCGCTGCGTGGGGCGCCCGCAAGTGGCTGGGAGCCGACGCCATCAGCGAAGGCGCCAGTGCCGACGTCGTTCTCTGCCATGACGATCCCCGGCACGACCTACGGACGGTATCCGGGCTCAAGCACGTGGTCCTTCGCGGTGAACTCATGGGATGAGCGTCAAATGGCTGGGAATAAATTGAAGCTTCAAGTAATTTATAGAAGTAGAACCTGCCGAAAGGCGGACACTTCAACACCGGGAGCTTCACATGTCCACATCATCCGCACAGGACCTTCTTCCTGCCGACCTCGCCATGGGCACTGTCATGCTCAAGGTCGGCGACATGAAAGTCATGAGTGACTACTACCAGCGTGCTTTGGGCCTTGTGGTCGTGGCCGAACAGGACGGCGGCCTCTACCTGGGCCGGGCAGGCAAGCCCGTGGTTCACTTGGCGCCGGCTGCGGGGCTCCAGATTCCGGGGCGAGGGGAAGCCGGGTTGTTCCACACCGCCATACTGTTCCAGGATCAGCCCTCACTGGCGGCCACCATCGCCACCGCTGCCGGATACGAACCCCGGGCGTTCGTGGGCAGCGCAGACCACCTGGTCAGCGAAGCGTTCTACTTCACCGACCCGGAAGGCAACGGCATCGAGCTTTACTACGACAAGCCCCGTGAAACCTGGCAGTGGGAAGGCAAGAACGTCGTCATGGACAACGTGGCCCTCCCGCCGCAACGTTTCCTTCAGCAGCACCTGAGCGAAGAAGCCGTCACGGGCCAGCATCAGGCAGCGGCCGGTGTCGGGCACGTCCACCTTCAGGTGGGTGACGTCGCCACCGCCCAGGACTTCTACGTCGGGACCCTGGGCTTCGAGCGGACCGCGGGCTGGCACGGCCAAGCACTGTTCGTATCCGCCGGCGGCTATCACCACCATATGGCCATGAATGTCTGGAACAGCCGGGGTGCCGGCCCCCGCAAGGACACTCTTGGGCTGGGGGAAGTGTTGATTGAGGTTCCATCCAGCGAGGATGTCGGGGCCTTGGCGGACCGTTTGCGCGTTGCCGGGGTGCAGAACCATCACACCGGCGCTGAACTGCAGTTCGAAGATCCGTGGCGGAACAAGCTGCGGGTGGCTGTTCGCTAGACGGCATCCCGCCGGAGTGCCCGTCGGTGCCCCATGCTGCACTAGGCTGGGCAGTGACGGTTCGGGACCCTGGCGGGCCTGCGCCGGACGTCCCGTCAGCACGAAGGATTGAGAGTACTTTCCATGGGCTTTGCCGAAATTTTTGTAGCCACCCACGACGAAGCACTCAAGCGGGCGGCAGCCCTGGGTAAAGGTGCCGATGCCGCAGGCCCTGCAGTCCGCATCAACGGCATAACGGACTTCGAGGTGGAACAACTGGGCGACCTCGCCGGCCAGGCCGTCCATGCCGCAGGCGCTGACTACGAACTCGCGCTGGTGGACGTCACCAGTGACGCGCTGCTTGGCGTTCCCGAAGCGATGGTGAGGGCCTTGGCCGAATTGCTCACGTATGAGAGCGAAGGTGAAGCCAATGTCCTGGATGACGTTGCTTCCGCCTGGGCGGAACAAGAAGACATGCCGTTCGACGCCGCCCAGTCCCGGCAGTACGTTCAGCAACTTGCCGCTCTGGCCACCGACGTGGAAAAAACGGAGCGCGCCGGGCTTTACGTCTGGTCCGAATAGCCACCTCGACGGCTGGGTCCGGGCACTGACCGGGCCTTGGTGTGACCAAGAACTCACCGACCCGGAGAGCTTGAGTCGTAATCTACCCGGGCATCTGGCACAATAGACAGGTACTCGATCGGTGCGGCCCCTCTCTCCGTGCTCGTATCTTGTCCTTCGAACCGTCTAGTATGGCCCGCCCCACGGGTGCAAAACGTCGGGTTCAACCCCGTTTCAGAAACAGGAGTGACCACAAAAGTGGCCGTAAAGATTCGCCTTAAGCGCTTCGGTAAGATGCGCGCACCGTACTACCGCATTGTCGTCATGGATGCCCGCGCCAAGCGCGATGGCCGTGCCATTGAAGAAATCGGCAAGTACCACCCCACCGAAGAGCCGTCGTACATCGAGGTCGCTTCCGAGCGCGCCCAGTACTGGCTTTCCGTTGGCGCCCAGCCGACTGAGCAGGTTGCTGCGATCCTCAAGATCACCGGTGACTGGCAGAAGTTCAAGGGCCTCCCGGGCCAGGAAGGCACCCTGAAGACGAAAGCTCCCAAGGAAGCTTTCGTAGCACCGGAGAAGGGTTCCGTCATCATCCCGGAAGCCATCACCAAGAAGGCCAAGAAGGACGACGCTGCCGAGGCTCCGGCCGAGGCTGAAGCAGAGACCACCGAGGCTGAGTAAGTTGCTGGCAGAAGCGCTCGAGCACTTGGTTCGTGGGATCGTTGACAGCCCTGAGGATGTCAAGGTCAGTGCCAAGAACAACCGCCGCGGGGAATCCCTTGAGGTGCGCGTTCACCAGGAGGACCTCGGACGGGTGATCGGCCGTCAAGGACGGACCGCACGCGCACTGCGCACTGTGGTTGCCGCCTTGGCTGGTGGCGAGCAGGTCAGGGTCGACGTCGTCGACACCGACCGCCGCCGGTAACGCGCTCAGCACTGCTTGTCTTAGATCCGGCCCCTTCACCGAATATGGTGGAGGGGCCGGATTGCTTTGTCCAACACTTCACACCGTGGCTGCCCGGCGGCGCGGAACAACAGGAATTCAGAGGAACCCATGCAGCTCCAGGTGGCCCGGATCGGTAAACCCCATGGCATTCGCGGCGAGGTAACGGTGCAGGTACTCACTGACGCACCCGCAGAGCGCTTCGTCGCCGGAACCGAGTTCGTCGTGGAGCCGGCGTCCGCCGGACCCCTGACCGTCCGCAGTGCCAGGTGGAACAAGGACATCCTGCTGCTCGGATTCGAGGAGATCGCGGACCGAAATGCCGCCGAGGCCATCCGCGGCGCCAAGCTGTACATCGAAACCGAGGAACTCGACGACGAAGACGACGACGAGGGTTGGTACGAACACGAACTCGTTGGGTTGGAAGCGCGCGTTGGATCCCAGGTCATGGGCAAGGTGGCAGCGCTGACGACGTTGCCTGTCCAGGACCTGCTGACAATC
The DNA here is from genome assembly GCF_040560085.1 of Paenarthrobacter sp. CC6. NCBI lineage: Bacteria > Bacillati > Actinomycetota > Actinomycetes > Micrococcales > Micrococcaceae > Paenarthrobacter > Paenarthrobacter sp. CC6. The sequence goes on from NZ_JARDAN010000023.1 coordinate 53,590, forward strand.
ACCACGGACGAGGGAAAGGAAATCCTTGTTCCCTTCGTGGATGAAATCGTTCCCGAGGTCAACATCGAGGACGGATACGTCCTCATCACCCCGCCTGCGGGACTCTTTGAGCTCAATGACGACTCCTCTGACGACGCAAAGGATGCTGCGGGGGATGACGCCTGAATGAGGATTGATGTCGTCAGTATTTTCCCCGAATACCTGGCCCCCCTTGAGCTCTCCCTCATAGGCAAGGCCCGGCAGGACGGATTGCTGGAGCTCAACGTCCACGATCTCCGCAGCTTCACCACCGACAAGCACCGGACGGTGGACGATACCCCGTACGGCGGCGGTGCCGGGATGGTCATGAAGCCTGAACCCTGGGCCCAGGCCCTTGAGTCGCTGGCGCCTGCGCACGAAGGTGCCAAGCCCGTATTGATCGTTCCGTCACCGGCAGGACAACGCTTCAACCAGGCGCTGGCCTACGAACTCGCTGAAGAAGAGCAGCTGGTCTTCGCCTGCGGCCGATACGAAGGCATCGACGAACGCGTCATGGACTGGGCCCGGGACCACTTCACGGTGCGCCCCGTCAGCCTCGGGGACTACGTTCTCAATGGTGGCGAGGTAGCTGTCCTTGCCATGGTTGAGGCAATCGGTCGCCTGCTTCCCGGAGTGGTCGGAAACCCGGAATCCCTGATCGAGGAGTCGCACTCCGACGGCCTCCTGGAGTATCCCGTCTACACCAAGCCCTCGTCGTGGCGGAACCACGATGTTCCGGAAATCCTGCTCAGCGGCAACCACGGAAAAATTGCCCAGTGGCGCCGCCACGAGCAGTTCCGCCGCACCGCAGAGCGCCGGCCTGACCTCTTGGCGGATTTCGACGCCGGTGCTTTGAGCCGCGCCGACCGCAACGCGCTGACGGAACTCGGCTATGACGTGGTGGATGGACGCCTGCAGGCCAGGCACGGCGGCGACGCCGCCAACTAGCGCTGCCCGCCGCCGTCGGGAGTTCCAGTCCCGCCAGTTGGCTGGATGGCTGCGCTTATGGCAGAATTAACCCTTGTGTCTGCTGGGCTGACACCTGCCACAGGGGGAGTTCAGCCAACAGTCGGACAACCCGGTGACGCCAATCAGTGGCGGAACCGGACACTAATAAAACTTCGGCGGAGATTTCCGGTAGGCCTTCGGGCTGCGGGCTTGTTCGCCGTAACCCAAAGTGAATGACCTGTGGCGTTCACCAGGAGTGGATTAATGCATATCCTCGATAGCGTAGATGCAGCCTCGCTGCGTAACGATGTTCCTGAGTTCCGCGCGGGTGACACCCTCAAGGTTCACGTCAACATCATCGAAGGCAAGAACTCCCGTGTCCAGGTTTTCCAGGGCTTCGTCCTTGGCCGCCAGGGCGACGGCGTTCGCGAAACCTTCACCGTGCGCAAGGTTTCCTTCGGTGTCGGCGTAGAGCGTACCTTCCCGGTACACTCCCCGATCATCGACAAGATCGAGGTCGTCACCAAGGGTGACGTCCGCCGCGCCAAGCTTTACTACATGCGTGCACTGCGCGGTAAGGCTGCGAAGATCAAGGAAAAGCGCGACTTCGCCAAGTAAGTCCTGCGACTTACGCAACGGGTCCAGGATTCGTGCCCGGTTGTATCCGGAGCAATCCGCAACGCAACAGGGATACGAGTCATGGACACATCAGAACGCCAGCCCCGGAAACAGGGCTGGCGTTTTGTTTTGCTCGCACTGGTCCTCGCGATCGCCATCAGCGGATTGGTCCGTTCCCTGTGGCTTGATGTCTACTACATTCCCTCGGAATCCATGGAGCCGCTCCTGATGACGGGCGACCGGATCCTGGTATCGCGGACCGACTTCAGTGCCGAGCCGATCCGCCGGGGCGATGTTGTGGTCTTTGATGGGCGGGGTTCGTTTGCTCCGCTGAGCAGCGGGCGCGGTCCATTCGTTGACGCCGCCTCTGCAGCAGCCCAGTGGTTCGGGCTGACGGGCAGCGACACCACGTACGTCAAGAGGGTCATCGGGGTGCCGGGTGACCATGTCCAGTGTTGTGATGCCGGCGGCCGCCTCACAGTGAACGGTCAGGTACTTGAGGAACCCTATCTGTACCCGGGAGACGAACCCAGCAAGCAGAAATTCGACGTCGTGGTGCCTCCGGACCGGCTCTGGTTGATGGGCGACCATCGCTCGCGGTCTGCTGACTCCCGTGGCTTGCTTGGTGCGCCCGGCGGAGGAATGGTTCCGATGGACCGGGTTATCGGCCGGCCGGTCCAGATCATCTGGCCACTTGATAGATTTGCAGAGATGCCTCGCTCCACGCAGGCCGAAACACCATCGAAGAACGGACAGTAGATGCCGGACAAAGCTCCTGGGAACCCCGAGCGGTACGACGACGACTCGCGGCTCCCGGACGGAACGGCAAGTGCCGCTGGTGTGGCGGAGCCGGATGCTGGTGCAGCAGAGCCTGAAGAGGATCAAAAGAAGCCCCGCAAGAATCCTGCCCTGGTGTGGATCAAGGAAATCGCCACTGTCGTGGCCATTGCACTGGTGTTGTCCTTCCTACTGAAAACCTTCCTCTTCAAGGCTTTCTACATTCCCTCGGAGTCCATGGAGAGCACCCTGGACGTTTACGACCGCATCTTCATCAATTTGCTCGTTCCCGGACCCTTTGACCTTTCGCGGGGGGACGTCGTGGTCTTCAAAGACACGCAGGCTTGGCTGCCGCCCGTCGCACAGAAACCCGCCGGCCCCATGGACTGGGTAGGGGACACGCTCGAGTTCGTGGGCTTGGCTCCGGATGCCAGCGAGCAGCACCTGGTGAAGCGCGTCATCGGACTGCCGGGCGATCATGTCACGTGCTGTGACGCCCAAGGCCGCGTCAGCGTCAATGGCGTCGCGCTCAATGAAAGCTATATCAACCCCGCGGAACTGCCTTCCCCGCAGTCGTTCGACGTCGTCGTGCCGGAAGGTAAAGTGTGGGTTATGGGCGATAACCGCAACCACTCGGCTGACTCGCGGGCCCACCAGGAAGTCAACGGTGGATTCGTCAACATAGAGGACGTCGAAGGCAAGGCAACCGTCATCGCGTGGCCGATCAACCGGTGGACCGTCCTCGATAACTATCCGGACGTTTTCCGTAATGTCCCTCAAGGCACCCCGGCGAAGTAATGGCTACCGCAACAGCCCGGAAGAAAACCCCCGCCAAGACGAAGGCCAAAGCCAAGGCCCAGGCAGGTTTTCCCACACTCGACGTTGAGCGTTCCTTTCTGTCCTCCGGGGTGCGCTTGCTGGCCGGTGTCGACGAGGTAGGCCGTGGAGCCTTGGCTGGCCCGGTCAGCGTTGGCATCACAGTGGTCGACCTTGCCGATCACGGCCTGCTGGCCGATGTCCGCGACAGTAAACTCCTCAAACCAGAGGACAGGGACAGACTGGAACCCCTGGTCCGTGAATGGGCCCTGGCGTCAGCTGTAGGTCATGCCTCGTCCCGGGAAATCGACGAGATCGGCATTATTGCGGCTTTGCGTCTGGCAGGCACGCGTGCGTGGTGTGACATCCTGGACGGCGGCGTCACGCCTGACCTGGTCCTGTTGGATGGGAGCCATAACTGGCTCTCACCCGAGGTCCAGGCATCTCTTTTTGATCCTGCCCCGGCGGGCGCCGGCTGCGAGGCACCGGTCCACACCAGGGTAAAGGCGGACATGAGTTGCCTGAGTGTTGCTGCGGCCAGCGTATTGGCCAAGGTGGCTCGTGACCGCATCATGGTGGACCTTCACTCCGAGCTGCCGGCTTACGGCTGGAACGTGAACAAGGGGTATGCCACCGCCGCACACAGGGATGTCATCCGCCTGCATGGTCCCAGCGCGTACCACCGGACCAGCTGGCACCTGACGGGGCCAGACCCCGAGTAGAGCGATCCTGTAGCTTTCTGTTGCAGGTCTGGCGCATGGCACCTTGCAGATGGTGCAAGATGGAACCATGAGTGCCGAGGACCTTGAGAACTATGAAACCGACATGGAGCTGCAGCTCTACCGTGAGTACCGGGATGTAGTCGGTCTGTTCAGCTACGTTGTCGAGACGGAGCGGCGGTTCTATTTGGCCAACCATGTTGATCTCCAGGCCCGCAGCGCAGACGGGGAAGTTTACTTCGATTTGACCCTGCAGGACGCTTGGGTCTGGGACGTTTACCGTTCGGCCCGTTTCGTCAAGAACGTCCGCGTGATTACTTTCAAGGACGTCAACGTCGAGGAACTGCCCCGCAGCGAAGACCTGGCCTTGCCGAAGGACGGCGGCCTGGGCGATCTCGGAGATCTTGGCAACTAGCCTGCTTCACTGCACTGTTCCTCCACAGCGCTGATTCCGGCGGGTTTACGCACATAGCCTCCTAAGCCCCTGCCGCTCACCCCCTCCAGCCGGAAGGCTGGACAGCGGAGGTGATGGTCATGAGAGCAAAAGACCGGCTTGGCCAAAATGGCGAGGCATTGGCTGCGGATTTCCTGACGGATCAGGGGATGCGGATCATTGATCGCAATTGGCGGTGTGCGGAGGGTGAGATAGACATCGTCGCGATCGACGGTGACACCTTGGTGGTTGCCGAGGTCAAAACCCGGAGCAGCCTGGACTACGGGCACCCCTTCGAGGCTGTTGGAGCGGCAAAGCTCGCCCGTTTACACCGGCTCCTTTCCTGTTGGTGCCGGACCCACGAGTTCAAAGCGTCGCGTCAGCGTGTCGATGTCGTCTCGGCGGTGGACGGCGGCGTCGGTGATCCTGTGCTTGAGCACCTGCGGGGTGTCGGCTAGGTGGGGGTGGGTCGCAGCTACTGTGTTGCCCTTGTGGGCCTGAACGGTTACATCGTGGAAGTGGAGGCCGACATTGGGCAGACGCTTCCGAACTTTGTGATCCTGGGGCTCCCTGACGCCGCCTTGAACGAGGCCAAGGAACGTATCCGATCAGCCGCGCAGAACTCCGGAATACCTTTGAGCCGCCGGAAGATCACGGCCAACCTGATCCCAGCGTCACTGCCTAAACGGGGATCGGGCTTCGACCTCGCCATCACAATGGCAGTGCTTCGTGCTGCCGAGGACATCCGTTCCATCGATGGAACAGTCTTTATCGCCGAGCTTGGCCTGGACGGCAGGCTGAGGCCGGTCCGGGGAATGCTGCCCGCCGTCATGGCTGCCGTGCAAGCCGGGTATCCGGACATCGTGGTGGCGGAGGCGAATGTTGCCGAGGCTGCCTTGGTGCCCGGCGCGAACGTCCGAGGCTATAAGACGCTGGCACGGCTCGCCTATGATTTTGGCGCAGACCCGAAGGACCTAGCCCTGGACTACGATCCCATGGACGAGGATGTCCCGGAGATTGACGCCGTTGAAGTGCCGGTGGTGCCGGACCTTTGCGACGTTTCAGGGCAGGAAGAAGCCCGGCAAGCGTTGGAAGTCGCTGCTGCCGGCGGACACCATATGCTGCTGACGGGGCCGCCGGGAGCCGGAAAGACCATGTTGGCCGAGAGGTTGCCTGGATTACTTCCGGATTTGGCGGAGACAGCAGCAATGGAAGTGACGGCCATCCATTCCTTGGCAGCCGTCCAGGCATCCGCCGTGCGGCTCATTCACAGGCCGCCTTTTGAGAATCCCCACCACAGCGCCACTGCCGCGGCGATCATCGGCGGCGGCTCGGGACTTCCCCGGCCGGGCGCGGCATCGCGGGCGCATCGGGGAGTGCTGTTCCTGGACGAGGCTCCCGAGTATGAGCGACGGGTCCTGGATGCCCTTCGCCAGCCCCTTGAGAGCGGTGAGCTTGTCATCCACCGGTCGGCCGGCACGGCGGCGTACCCCGCGCGCTTCCAACTCATTCTGGCGGCGAATCCCTGTCCCTGTGGCAAAGCAACCGGCAAAGGCCTGGACTGCACGTGCACGGCGATGATGCGGCGTCGCTACATCGGCAGAATGTCCGGCCCGTTGCTGGACCGCGTTGACATTCAACTGAACGTGGAACGGGTGTCCTTGGCGGATTTCGGCCATGCCGGGCAGGAGGAGGACACACGGACCGTAGCGGAACGGGTGCTGGCGGCCAGGGAGCGGCAGTTGCTGCGCCTGAAGAACACCGGGCTCGAAACCAACTCCCAAGTACCGGGAAGGATCCTGCGAGGACAGCTGCGGTTGCCTCCGGGAACCACGAGGATCCTGGACACCGCACTCGAGCGGGGAGTGCTGACCGCTCGCGGCTACGATCGCGTCCTTCGCCTCGCGTGGACACTCGCTGACTTGGACCGCAGCGAGCGACCGGATGCTGACCATATTGGGCAAGCGCTCGGCCTGAGGCAGGCCGCGGCGGCGACGTGAGCGAACGACACGAACGCAATGAACGGAAAACGGCAGGAGTGGCAGGAATGAGCGTGCACGACAAAGAACGGGTAGCCCGGGCCGCGTTGGCCCGGCTGATGGAGCCGCAGGACTCAGTGGGACTGGCCCTGGTGCAGGTGGTCGGCGCTGTGGATGCGTTGGGGGTTGCCACGGGGGAGCTCGGGACCGGTCCTGGTATGGAGCAGGAGATTTCTGCGGTCCTCCGCGACGGGGGCGGACCCGCAACGTGGGCAGGTATGCAGGATAGCCTCAGGCGCTGGGCTCCGCGTGTTGCTGACCTGGCCCCTGACCGGGACCTGGAGACCATGCGGCGGTTGGGTGGCCGGTTGATTGTTCCCGGAGATGATTTGTGGCCGGCACAACTTTCGGATCTAGGCCTTCAGGAACCGCTGTGCCTGTGGTGGAGGGGGCACGAACAGGAGTTGCCGTCGGCAGGTCGGGCCATTGCGCTTGTGGGTTCAAGGGACAGTACAAGCTACGGCGCGTCCGTCACGGGCGACTTAGCCTTCGGGCTTGCCCAGCGGGGCTTCAGTGTGGTCTCAGGCGGCGCCTACGGCATCGACGCGCACGCGCACCGCGGAGCACTCAATGGTGGCGTAGCCGGGCTGCCTACCATCGCCGTGATGGCAGGGGGAGTAGACCGCTTTTATCCCTCCGGCAACGAGGATCTCCTTCGGGCGGTGGCCGCGCAGGGAGCGGTGATCTCCGAAGTTCCTCCGGGGTCCGCGCCCACGCGTTACAGATTCCTGCAAAGAAACCGCCTCATTGCAGCCTTGTCCTCGGTCACTGTTGTGGTGGAGGCGCGTTGGCGCTCCGGCGCCCTGAATACCGCCCATCACGCCGAGACGATAGGCCGGGTCGTGGCTGCGGTTCCAGGATCCGTTCACAGCGCCAATTCCGCCGGTTGCCACCGCCTGCTCAGGGACGGGGGAGCCGTTTGCGTCACGGATGTCGGTGAGGTCGCTGAGCTTGCGGGGGCCATCGGTGCATTCGGCGCCCAGGACGAGGGGAACCAGCAATACCAGGAACGCGGCGCAAACCAGGAACACAGCGCCGCGGTGCACGATGGATTGTCCCTGGAGGATTTGATTCTCCTGGACGCATTGCCCCTTCGATCCACCAGCTCGGTGGAGAAGCTCACGGTGGTGGCAGGTTTGAGTCCGGAGTCCGTTCGCGCTGGACTCGGCCGGCTGGGGTTGCTGGGACTGGCAGTCTCGGACCGGGGCGCCTGGAAGCGTGGAAAGAATGCCTGACCCTCCCGCGAAAAGCATGTTGGTGCGGGCGCTGGGGGACGACTGCTGGCACAGTTGGAAAGATGGACGGACAATCACTACCTACAGCGCTGGCCGGCGCCGTCGAGGGCTTCCGGCGCTACTTGGAGGGGGAACGGGCGCGGTCCACCCATACCGTTCGTGCCTATATCGCGGACGTCGAGAGCCTGCTGGGTTTTGCTGTCCGGGAGGGGGTTGAAGAACTCCCGCAATTGGAGCTCGGATCGCTTCGGCGTTGGCTCGGCGCGCAGAGCGAAGCGGGGATGTCCCGGGCCACCTTGGCCAGACGCGCAGCAACTGCCCGGGCTTTCACCGGCTGGGCACTCCGGGAAGAACTGATCCCAACAGACCCGGCAATACGTCTGCAAGCGCCCAAACGCAGCAAGTCACTTCCCGGGGTCCTTCAGCAACAGCAGGTCACCCGCATGGTGGAGGACCTGAACATCGCTGCGGAGGATGGCGGCCCGATGGCCATCCGCAACCGGGCAATGGTTGAGCTTCTCTATGCCACAGGAGTCCGGGTCGGCGAGCTTGCCGGGCTGGACATCGATGACCTGGATCCGGACCGAAGGACCCTGCGCGTGCTGGGCAAGGGAAACAAAGAGCGCACGGTGCCGTTCGGGGTCCCGGCTGCCGTGGCTGTGGACGACTGGCTCAGGCGTGGCCGCCCGGCCGTCGTGACCGCAGGCAGCGGCCCCGCCTTGTTTCTGGGTGTCAGGGGCAACCGCGTGGATCCGCGACAGATCCGCGCCGTGGTGAGCGATCTGCTGCATGCCTTGGGCGATACCTCAGCCACCGGACCACATGCGCTAAGGCACAGTGCGGCTACGCATCTGCTGGACGGCGGGGCAGACCTTCGCGCAGTCCAGGAGATCCTCGGTCACAGCAGCCTCGCCACTACCCAGATCTACACTCACGTTTCCGTTGACCGGCTCCGCAATAGCTATCAGCAGGCGCACCCACGGGCTTGATCATGACCCTTATAACCCCCGCACTGGCGGAAACCGGCAGCGTACGGCAAAATGAAAGCACCATGGGGAAACCTTCAATGCACGCTTGAGGGTTACTTCTGTGCCAAGATCGTCAAAAGGACTACACAACTGAATAGCCTGTCAGGGCCATCATGAGATTCATGACATCCGGCAGCACAGGAAGACCATCCAGGCAGAGGTCGTTGGGGAAGACGTACCTACAGCTATGGAGGATGGAATGTCTGTTGCAACAACCCGCGGTGTCCTGTTCGTGCACTCGGCCCCTACGGCGCTTTGCCCGCACGTCGAGTGGGCCATTGGATCAGTCGTGGATAAGCGGACCGATCTTGAGTGGACCCCTCAACCCGCCGCGCCCGGAATGTTCAGGGCCGAGCTTTCGTGGACGGGCGCCCCTGGAACCGGTGCCCAGTTGGCGTCGGCCTTGAGGGGCTGGGCCCACTTGCGCTACGAAGTCACCGAAGAACCAAGCCAGGGGGTGGATGGCGCCCGTTGGTCCCATACCCCTGAACTCGGTATTTTCCACGCCGTCACGGACGTGCACGGAAACATCATGGTGACCGAGGACCGCATCCGCTATGCCTATGAGTCCGGCGCCGGGGATCCCTCAGCGGTCTACCACGAGCTGTCATTGGCCCTTGGCGAGGCGTGGGACGAAGAACTCGAGCCGTTCCGCCACGCCGCAGAAGGTGCTCCGGTGCGCTGGCTGCACCAGGTCGGCTGACAGCGACCCACGACAAATACCCCATAGCAATGAAGAGGGCCCCACCAACTGGTGGGGCCCTCTTCATGTCGCACGTTGCGGCAGCTGCAGATCCTGCTTAGACGTTGCGTACCGCGATGACTGCGTTGTGTCCGCCGAAACCGAAGGAGTTGCTCAGCGCGACGATATCGCCGGCGGGCAGGTCCCTGACGGAAGTTACGACGTCGAGCGGGATCTCCGGATCCTGGTTCTCGAGGTTGATGGTGACCGGTGCCTTGCGCTCGTAGACGGCCAGGACCGTCAGAACGGCTTCAACGGCGCCTGAAGCACCCAGGAGGTGTCCCATCTGGGACTTGGTGGCGGAGACCGCTACGTTGTCCACGTGGGTCCCCAGGGCGGCACGGAGGGCCGTGTACTCGGGCTTGTCACCGACGGGGGTGGACGTAGCGTGTGCGTTGACGTGCACCACGTCCTCAGCCTGGATCCGGCCGTCGAACATGGCAGCCTTCAGCGCCCTGGTGGCACCCAGGCCTTCGGGGTCCGGTGCTGTGATGTGGTAGGCATCCGCGGTCACCGATGTGCCGGCAAGCTCGGCGTAGATGCGCGCACCACGGGCGATCGCGTGCTCCTCGGCTTCAAGGACAAGGGCACCGGCGCCTTCACCCATGACAAAGCCGTCGCGGTCGATGTCGTACGGGCGGGATGCGCGTTCCGGCTCATCGTTGCGGCGGGAGAGGGCCTGCATCGAGGAGAACGCTGCCAGGGGCATCGGGTGGATTGCTGCTTCCGCGCCACCACACACCACAACGTCAGCCTTGCCGGACCGGATAAGATCCAGTCCCAGGTGAAGTGCTTCGGTGCCGGATGCACAGGCAGAAACCGGCGTATGCGCTCCGGCACGTGCGCCGAGGTCGAGGCTGACCGCGGCAGCAACGCCATTGGGCATGAGCATGGGAACCGTCATGGGCAGGACCCTGCGGGGGCCCTTGTCCCTGAGGGTGTCCCACGCATCCAGGAGGGTCCAGACGCCGCCAATGCCGGTGGCGAAGGCCACAGCCAGCCGGTCGTGGTCGATGTCCTCAATCCCGGAGTCGGCCCAGGCCTCGCGGGCGGCGATGACGCCAAACTGCGTGGACGGGTCCATGCGCTTGGCCTCAACGCGGCTCAGTACCTCAAGTGCCGGGGTGGAGCACCGGGCAGCAAAGTGGACGGGGAGGTCGTACTTGGCCACCCACTCGTCGTCGAGCGTGTGGGCGCCGGAGACGCCCTTCAGCGCGTTCTGCCACATTGTGGGTACGTCGCCGCCGATGGGAGTGGTGGCCCCCAGACCGGTTATGACTACTTTGCGTGCCATGCGATCACTCTCTGTCGGATCAGCCATCCCGCCTGCAGGGTTCACAGGGGTAGGCAGGAAAATCTTTGGGCGTTATTGCGGCTGTGCCGGGCGCAGGGACTAGCGCCCTGGCCCGGCACAGCTGGTGTCAGGACTAGGCCTGTGCGTTGGCGATGAAGCTGACGGCGTCGCCGACGGTCTTGAGGTTCTTGACCTCTTCGTCGGGGATGCGGACGCCGAACTTCTCTTCAGCGTTGACAACGATGGTCATCATCGAGATGGAGTCGATGTCCAGGTCCTCGGTGAAGGACTTGTCGAGCTCTACGGCTTCGGTGGCGAGGCCCGTCTCTTCGTTGACGATTTCAGCCAGGCCGGCCAGGATCTCTTCGTTGCTAGCCATTGTTGGCTCCTTTTCTTGTTGTACCGGCTGCTGCCGGAAAGGGGGCAAACCGCGGTTACGGTTTGGGTTTTCAAGTCATATTCAGTTGGCTGGAGGCCACCGGGGCCGGTCCAGGTCTATGGCAGGACGACAACCTGGGCGCCGAAGACCAAGCCCGCGCCGAAGCCGATCTGCAGGGCAAGGCCGCCGCTCAGGCCAGGGTTCTCCTGGAGCAAGCGATGGGTTGCGAGAGGGATGGAAGCCGCAGACGTGTTTCCGGCCTGCGCAATATCGCGGCCGATCACAACAGACTCGGGAAGCTTCAGCTTCTTCACCATCTCGTCGATGATGCGCATGTTCGCCTGGTGGGGAACGAACGCAGCGAGGTCACTGGCTTCGATGCCGGCAGCATCCAACGCCTGCTGGGCCACCTTGGCCATCTCCCAGACCGCCCAACGGAAGACGGTCTGGCCGTCCTGGCGCAAGGTCGGCCAAACATCCTGTGTTGCGGAAAGGATGGCGGGGTCGTCAATTTCGTCGGAATGCCTGGCGGATTCGCCAAGCTTCTTGACGTCTTCCAGCGAGTGGGTCATGCCGATTGCATCCCACTTGCTGCCGTCGGAGCCCCACACGGACGGGCCGATGCCCGGCGTGTCAGACGGACCCACTACGACTGCGCCGGCTCCATCGCCCAAGAGGAAGGAAATGGTGCGCTCGTGGTTGTCGATGACGTCCGAGAGCTTCTCAGCGCCGACTACCAGGACGTACTCGGCTGCGCCGGAGCGGACCAGCGCATCAGCCTGGGCCACGCCGTAGCAGTACCCTGCGCAGGCGGCTGAGATGTCAAAGGCCGGTGCCGGCGTCGCGCCGAGGCGTTCGGTGAGTGCAGCGGCGGCGGATGGCGTCGCGTAGGGGTGCGTGACGGTGGAGACGATCACGGCACCCAGCTGGGACGGTTCGATGCCGGCCTGTTGGATGGCCTCCCTCGCCGCGCCTTCGGCCATGTCGATGACGCTCACATCGGCGGCTGCGCGGTGGCGGGTGATGATGCCGGTCCGCTGGCGGATCCATTCATCCGAGGAATCGATCCACTGGCAGACGTCCTCATTGGTGACGATGACGTCCGGGCGGTAGGCCCCGATGCCGAGAATGCGGGCATTCTCGTTGACGGTGGCTTTCTTCAGTACCGGCGTGCTCATGCCTGTCCCTCCAGTTCAGCAAAGAGTGCGAGTGCCGCGGACAGGTCATCCGGGGTTTTGACTGCAACAGTCTTCACGCCGGGCATGCCGCGTTTTGCCAGACCCGCAAGGGTTCCGGCGGGAGCAAGTTCGATGACGCCGGTGACGCCGCGCGCCACTAATGTCTCCATGCACAGGTCCCAACGGACGGGCCGGGAAACCTGTGCGATCAAGCTATCGACGGCGGCAGGGCCGTCGGTGACTTCCTGGCCGTCGTAGTTGGACAACAGCGGGACTGTCGGTTTTTGGGGCGACAGTGACGGCTTAAGCGCTTCCAGTGCGCTGACTGCAGGGGCCATATGGGAGGTGTGGAATGCGCCCGCAACCTTGAGCGGAATGACACGTGCCTTTGCCGGCGGGTTCTCTGCAAGGGCCTTGAGCTGTTCGAAGGTACCCGCGGCGACGGTCTGGCCGGCACCGTTGACGTTGGCCGGCGTTGCGCCGGCAGCTTCGATGGCTGCCAGGACCTCAGCTGGGTCGCCGCCAACCACGGCGCTCATTCCGGTGGGGGTGACGGCAGCCGCTGCTGCCATGCTGTTTGCACGCTCGCGTACGAAGGTCATGGCCTCGGACTCGGTGAGGACGCCGGCAAGGGCGGAGGCGGTGATCTCGCCGACGGAATGGCCGGCGAGGATAACGGGAAGGGTGCTCAGCTCAACGTCGAACAGGGACTTCGCGGCCACAAGGCCGGCAGCAACAATCAGGGGCTGCGCAACCGCAGTGTCCTTGATGGTCTCTTCGTCCGAGGTGGTGCCGTGGGCCTTGAGGTCAATGCCTGCGATCTCGCTCAGGGCGGCCAGTTGGCCTTCGACGGAGGGGAGTTCCAGCCAGGGGGCCAAAAATCCGGGGGTCTGGGAGCCCTGTCCAGGGCAGACGATTGCAAGCACGTATCCAGCTTTCCAAATTGCCACGTGATCCACTGGTGTTTTGGTACACCAAGCTCACTGGGTCAGTTTGTAGGAAGTCTACAACGGTTCAGCTCTGCGAACGTGACGCATGACGTTCCGGAACGGCTTTCGGCGGAGCCGAAAGGCGGCCCACCACCAGGGCGGTTTGCAGAACAAACGCCTCCCGCGGAAGGAGGGGATCCCAGCCTGTCACGTCGCAGACACGCTTCAAACGGTAGCGCACCGTATTGGCATGGACGAACAGTTCCCGGGCCGTAGCCTCCAGTGAATGACCCAGTTCAAGGTAGGTGCCCAAGGTCTCCACGAGGCCGTTTGAGGCGGCCAGGAGCGGCCTGTAGATGTTCTTGATCAACGATCGCCTGGCTGCGTCATCGCCCGAGACCACGCGCTCCGGTAGCAGATCGTCTGCTGCGACGGGGCGGGGCGCCGAGGGCCACGCACGGGCGGCCGTGAGGCCGGCGAAGGCGGCCTGGGCGGAACTGCTCGCTTCCAGCAAAGATCCGGCCTCCGGACCGTAAACCACGGCACCGGGGGCAAAGAGTTCACTGAGTTTGAGGTAAGCGGTGTCCCGGTCCTGGACGCCACCAAGGATCAGGATGAGCCGGTCGCCCTGGATTCCCACCAGCGCATCCTCGGCAAATCGCCCGGCAGTACGGCGCAGTTCGCTGACGTAGCTTGCACTGGGTTCCGACGGAGAGTTGCCCACCATCACGGTGAAGCGTTCCTGTGCTTTCCAGCCCAGCGCCGCGATCCGTGACCGCAAGGCATCTGTATTTTCCCCACGGAGGATGGCATCCACGATCAGCGCTTCCAGCCTGGTGTCCCACGACCCGCGGGACTCGGCGGCACGTGCGTAAACATCGGCAGCGGCAAATGCGACCTCGCGCGAATAGCGCAGGACGGCTTCGCGCAACGACGGCTGGTCGGACTCCGGGGCGATCACCGGTACCTGGTCCTCCACCACTTCCACCACGATGCGGATCAGCTGCAGGGCCTTTTGGAGGCTGATTGAGCGGGTGAGCTCGGTGGGGGCATTGCCGAAGACGTCCGTGAGGATCCAGGACGGTGAACTGGGGCGCTCATACCAGGTCACGAACGCCGCGATGCCGTTTTGTGCCACGAGGCCGAGCGCCGATCGTTCATCGGAGCTCAGGCGGCTGTACCAGGGGAGCGATTTCTCCAGTTGGCGCATGGTGCTGGTGGACAGTTGCCCTACGTTCGCGCGGAGCTGCCGGAGAGTTTCCGCCTTTTCCGGCGACAATGCCGGGGTTGCTGCCTTGCGCTTTGACGTTGTTTTGGTGGGCTCTGCCATGGAATGAGCATACGGCCCAGCCCGGGGAACCTCCATTTGTGCGAAGGCTACAACTAGCCTTGTTGCCCGTCACGTCCCGTCGAGCGCCTGCGTACAGCTTTAAACGCCCGACGGCGGCCCCCACCTTTTGGTGAGGACCGCCGTCGCGGATGGTGCTGGTGACGCGTGACGTCCCGGAAGAAGCCTAGGCGTCGCCGCCTGCTCCGCCGGTGGTGCCGGCGTTGACATCCAGGAGCCGGTACTTCTCGATCGCCTTTTCCAGTGCGCCTTCTTCAACCTCGCCCTTGGCGGCGAGGAGTTGGAGGGTTTTGGCGACGATGGAGTGGGTGTCGTTTTTGAAGTAGCGGCGTGCGGCTTGGCGGGTGTCGGAGAAGCC